>NZ_LHVL01000026.1:0-181228 GCF_001269775.1 Pseudomonas sp. Pf153
GAGCGGTGGGCTGAGGCTTTCGTCTCAACCGAGGCGCGCATTCTACAGCGCCCCGTGTATCTGTCAAGCGGTTATTTTCGAAGTTTTCAAAATTTCTTTTTCAACTTCAACCACTTGCGCTTTCGATCTCTCGTTAGCGGGAGGCGAATTCTACAGCGTTAGTCGCTGCTGTCAACACCTCTTTTTTACCGCTTTCGACCGAGAAGATCGAACCGTCGACTGAGCCAAAAACCTGCTCCGCTGACTCCTTCCGTGCTTCGATGACCTGAAGCCCTGCATCGCCGAAACCTACTTAACTCATTGAATATCAAGGAGTTTTCCGTTTCGACTGCGCCGGAAGTGGGGCGAATTATAGAGACTCAGAATCTGCCGTCAACAGCTATTTTCATAATTCTGTCATATCGGTTAAAAGCCTTGAAAACACAGAGGCCAGCGCCCTATGGCGCCGGCCTCTGTGTTTTCAATTACAAGCTGGGAAACGCGAACTGCGAAGCCTCATGACTGGCGCGCTGCGGCCAGCGCTGAGTGATGGCCTTGCGTCGAGTATAGAAACGCACGCCATCCGGGCCGTAGGCGTGCAGATCGCCAAACAGCGAACGCTTCCAACCGCCGAAGCTATGGTAGGCCACTGGCACAGGCAACGGTACGTTGACGCCCACCATGCCGACCTCGATCTCATCGCAGAACAGCCGCGCCGCCTCACCATCACGGGTGAAGATGCAAGTGCCGTTGCCGTATTCGTGATCATTGATCAGTTGCATGGCCTCTTCCAGGCTATTGACCCGAACAATGCACAGCACCGGCCCGAAGATCTCTTCCTTATAGATGCGCATCTCGGGCGTCACGCGATCGAACAGGCAACCTCCGAGGAAGAAACCTTCTTCGTGCCCGGCCACACTCAAGCCACGACCATCGACCACCAGCGTCGCACCCGATGCCACACCGTCCTCGATATAACCGCTGACCTTGTCGCGATGCTGTCCAGTCACCAACGGCCCCATGTCCAGACCGCACGAGGTGCCGGCGCCAATCTTCAGCGCTTGGATCTGCGGAACCAGCTTGCTCACGAGCGCATCCGCCACCTGGTCCCCGACACAGACAGCCACCGAAATAGCCATGCAACGTTCGCCGCAGGAACCATAGGCAGCCCCCATCAAGGCACTGACCGCATTGTCCAGGTCCGCATCCGGCATCAGCACCGCGTGGTTCTTCGCTCCGCCCAGCGCTTGGACGCGCTTGCCACGCCGAGTGCCCTCGGCATAGATGTATTCGGCAATCGGCGTCGAACCGACAAAACTCAGCGCCTTCACTTCCGGCGCTTCGATCAGCGCATCCACCGCAACCTTGTCGCCATGCACCACGCTCAATACGCCCTTGGGCAGCCCGGCTTCCAGAAGCAGTTGCGCAATCAGCAAGGTCGAGCTCGGATCGCGCTCGGAGGGTTTGAGGATGAAACAGTTGCCGCAAACGATCGCCAGCGGGTACATCCATAGCGGGACCATCGCCGGGAAGTTGAACGGAGTGATACCCGCCACCACGCCCAGCGGTTGAAAATCCGACCACGCGTCGATGTTCGGTCCTACGTTGCGGCTGTATTCGCCCTTCAGAATCTCCGGGGCGGCACAGGCGAACTCGACGTTTTCGATACCACGCTTGAGCTCACCGGCCGCATCTTCCAACGTCTTGCCATGCTCCTCGCTGATCAGTTGCGCAATACGCGACTCGTTCTGCTCCAGTAGTTGCTTGAAACGAAACATCACCTGGGCACGCTTGGCCGCCGGCGTTTTGCGCCAGTCCGGGAAAGCCGCATGTGCAGCGTCGATGGCCTGCTGGATGGTGGCTCGGTCGGCCAATGGCACTTTATGGATCGCCTGGCCGGTGGACGGGTTGAACACGTCAGCCGTACGAGGGCTGTCACTCAACAGCTCGCCATTGATCAGATGCGGGATGAGGCTCATGGGGACTCCGGAATTTATCCACGGGCGTCCATGCCTGGACACCCATTATTGAATGGTTATAAGGAAGAAAACGTCAGTCCAGCTTGTTTAGCACTTCACCGACCGCATCGAACAACCGATCCAGGTCCTGTGGCTTGCTGTTGAACGTCGGCCCGAACTGCAGGGTGTCGCCGCCGAATCGGACGTAGAACCCCGCCTTCCACAGCGCCATGCCCGCTTCGAACGGACGCACGATTGCATCGCCGTCCCGAGGAGCAATCTGAATCGCGCCCGCCAGGCCAAAATTGCGGATGTCGATGACGTTCTTCGCCCCCTTGATGCCATGCAGCGCATTCTCGAAATGCGGCGCAACTTCGGCCACGCTCTGTACCAGGTTTTCCTTTTGTAGCAGGTCCAGCGCCGCCAGCCCTGCCGCGCACGCCACCGGGTGTGCCGAATAGGTATAGCCGTGAGGAAATTCCACCGCGTACTCGGGGGTCGGCTGGTTCATGAAAGTCTGGTAGATCTCGGTGCTGGCGATGACCGCGCCCATGGGAATCGCACCGTTGGTGACTTGCTTGGCGATACACATCAGGTCGGGGGTGACGCCAAAGCTATCCGCGCCGAACATCGAACCGGTCCGGCCGAAACCGGTAATCACCTCATCGAATACCAGCAGGATATTGTGCTGGTCGCAGATGTCCCGCAGACGCTTGAGATAACCTTCAGGCGGCACCAGCACACCGGCAGATCCGGCCAATGGCTCGACGAATACGGCGGCAATATTGGACGCATCATGCAGCTCGATCAGCTTGAGCAGCTCATCGGCCAGGGCAATGCCGCCCTCCTTCGGCATGCCACGGGAATAAGCATTGCTCGCCAGCAACGTGTGGGGCAGGTGGTCGACGTCCTGCATGGGCTGGCCGAACAGCTTGCGGTTGCCGTTCACACCCCCCAGGCTGGTGCCAGCAATGTTGACACCGTGATAACCGCGGGCGCGGCCGATCATCTTGGTCTTGGTCGCCTGGCCCTTGAGGCGCCAATAAGCGCGGACCATTTTCACCGCGGTATCGGCGCATTCGGAGCCCGAGTCGGTGAAGAACACATGATTGAGGTTGCCCGGCGTCAGAGCGGTGATTTTTTCCGCCAGCTGGAACGACAGTGGGTGGCCATATTGAAAGCCCGGCGAATAATCCAGAGTGCCCAGCTGCTTGGCCACCGCTTCCTGGATTTCCTTGCGGGTGTGCCCGGCGCCACAAGTCCACAACCCGGACAGCGAGTCGTACACCTTGCGCCCCTTGTCATCGACCAGCCAGCTGCCTTCGGCCGCGACGATCAGACGAGGATCGCGCAGAAAATTTCGGTTGGCGGTGTAAGGCATCCAGTGGGCATCGAGCTTGAGCTGGCTGGCCAGGGAAGCACCAGCGTGTTCGGGCATGTTCATCGACAAAACCTCGCAAGGTATAGACAGCATGGAGTCAGAGTGCATTGCAGCTACGTTGCCACGGGGATAAAGTCGGTGAAATTCAACTTTTCTAACCTTCAGTCAGCGGTTCACTAAACTATGAGCGTTCGCCGCCCCGACCCGCTGGCCCAAGTCAGCGATTTCGACATTCGCTTGCTGCGCCTCTTTCGTAGCGTAGTGGAATCCGGTGGGTTTTCTGCGGCGGAAACCGTACTTGGCATTGGCCGATCGGCCATCAGCCAGCAGATGAACGATCTTGAGCAACGGCTCGGGCTGCGCCTGTGCCAACGTGGGCGAGCCGGTTTTTCGCTGACGGAGGAAGGTCGGGAGGTGTATCAATCGGCGCTGCAATTATTGAGTGCACTGGAAAGCTTTCGCACCGAGGTCAACGGCCTGCATCAGCATTTGCGTGGCGAACTGACCATCGGCCTGACCGACAATCTCGTCACCCTGCCCCACATGCGCATCACTCATGCTCTGGCTCAGTTGAAGGAGCGTGGGCCCGACGTGCAGATCCAGATTCGCATGATCCCCCCCAACGAAGTCGAGCAGGGAGTCCTCGACGGCCGCTTGCATGTCGGTGTGGTGCCCCAGGCCAGTGCGCTCTCCGGGCTGGAGTATCAGCCGCTCTACAGTGAACGCTCATTGCTGTATTGCGCCGTCGGACATCCACTGTTTTACGTGGACGACCTGCAACTCGACGAAGCGCGCCTGAACGACCAGGATGCGATTGCGCCGACGTTCCGCCTGCCGGCCGAAATCCAGGCCCATTACCAGGCACTCAACTGCACCGCCAGCGCATCGGACCGCGAAGGGATGGCCTTCCTGATTCTCACCGGACGCTACATCGGCTATCTGCCGGATCACTACGCCAACCTCTGGGTCCAACAAGGCCGATTGCGCGCCCTGAAACCCAGGGAGCGGTTCTATGACCTGAGCCTGGCCTCGGTGACGCGCAAGGGCCGTCGCCCTCACTTGGTGCTCGAGAGTTTTCTTGAGAGTCTTGCGGCGACTCGCTGACGCCCGCAAATGCGATAAGGGACATTGCTCAATTATCGTTGCAAGGCTTTTGTCACAACGGCACTTGTCGGATCATTGCCGGTGCGCTATCAACGCTTTTGCTTGCCCCACAGACCCAGCCCGGAAACGTCCATGACCTTCGAAGTCCCAGCCCACGGTGGCAAGCCCACCGGCCGCATTCGTCAGAAGAACGAAGAGACCATCCTCAAGGCGGCTGAAGATGAGTTCGCCCGCCACGGTTTCAAGGGCACCAGCATGAACACCATCGCCTTGAATGCCGGATTACCCAAGGCGAACCTGCATTATTACTTCACCAACAAGCTCGGGCTGTACGTGGCCGTACTGAGCAACATCATTGAACTGTGGGACAGCACCTTCAACACCCTCACCGCCGAGGACGACCCGGCCGAAGCATTGACCCGCTACATCCGTGCGAAGATGGAGTTCTCCCGCCGCCGGCCTCAGGCCTCACGGATCTTCGCCATGGAAGTGATCAGCGGCGGTGAGTGCCTGACCGAGTATTTCAACCAGGACTACCGCACCTGGTTCAAGGGCCGCGCGGCCGTGTTCCAGGCCTGGATCGATGCGGGCAAGATGGACCCGGTCGACCCGGTGCACCTGATCTTCCTGTTGTGGGGCAGCACCCAGCACTACGCCGACTTCGCTACCCAGATCTGCCGCGTGACCGGCCGTAGCAAGTTGACCAAACAAGACATGATCGATGCCGGCGATAACCTGATCCGCATCATCCTCAAGGGCTGCGGCCTGACACCCACTCTTTAAGATTCCCATGCCTTTTACGCTTGCCGGCCTTTGCGAGTACCGCGAAGAAATTCGCAAAAGCCGTTTCATCACCTTCGCCGCCCCCATCAGCAGCCCGGCAGAGGCCCAGGCCTTTATTGATCAGCACAGCGACCTGAACGCGACGCACAATTGCTGGGCCTGGAAACTGGGCGCCCAGTACCGCAGCAACGACGATGGAGAACCGGGCGGCACCGCCGGACGGCCGATCCTGGCCGCCATCGAAGCCCAGGATTGCGATCAGGTCGTGGTGTTGGTGATTCGCTGGTATGGCGGAATCCAGTTGGGCACGGGCGGACTGGCCCGGGCGTACGGCGGCGGCGCGAACAAATGCCTGCAAGGCGCCGTGAAAGTCGAGCTGATCAGCCGTGTGACGCTGCACTGTACTTGCGGGTTCTCCGAACTGGCCTTGGTGAAACTGCGCGTGGCCGAATGTGGCGGACTAGTGAACACAGAAGGGTTTACCGCCAACGGCGTGGAGTTGCAGCTGGCGGTAGGCGAAAGCCAAATCGACACGTTGCAAAAACAGCTGGCTGATTTGAGCCGTGGACGCATTCTATTGGCGCGATGATGCAGTCAGAAGCACGGCGAACACATCCTTAATTGCCCACATCCTCTGTGCACCCGGCTGTGGATAACCTGAGCACACCCGCCTGTAACCCTGCTGTCATGCGGGTTCTAGAAGGATGCTCATTTTTTATCCAGGGCTCTCGCCTATTCACAAATCAGTCAATAAAACAACTGGTTGCAGCGGTTTATCGCCTTTAGAAGAAAGCCGCCCAGCGCTTATGCCCAAGCGCTCGGCTTGCGCACAATAACTGTGGAGCAAGCTGTGGATAACCCGTTCATGCCTGCCGCTGCGCCAGTAAAGACAGGCTTCCCAGGGAGTTGCTCATTTTTTAACCGCTCGTTTGGGGAGCATAGAACCGCAAGCCTGGGGTATGCTCCGGGTCCTTGAATCCACGATGTCTTTTCTTCCAAGGACGCTACCCATGAATTCGGCAAAACATGCATTGATCATTGGCGCTTCCCGTGGTCTGGGCCTCGGCCTGGTGAAAACGCTACTGGACGATGGCTGGAACGTGACCGCCACCGTTCGCAATCCGCAAAAGGCAGAAGCCCTGAAGGCCTTGGGCCCGGTGCGCATTGAAAAGCTCGACATGGACGACCAGCATGCCGTCATCGCCCTGAGCCAACAGCTCAAGGATGAAACCTTCGACCTGCTGTTCGTCAACGCTGGCGTCAAAGGCCCTGATAATCAGGCCCCCGGCGGCGCAACGCTGGCCGAAGTCGGCCAATTGTTCTTCACCAACGCGGTGGCGCCGATCAACCTGGCCCAGCGCTTCGTTGGCCAGATCCGCGATGGCAGCGGCGTGTTGGCGTTCATGAGTTCGGTGCTCGGCAGCGTGACCATGCCCGACGCACCGGAGCTGGCGCTGTACAAGGCGAGCAAGGCCGCCCTCAACTCAATGACCAACAGTTTCGTCACTCAACTGGGCGACCAGGCATTGACCGTCCTGTCGCTGCATCCGGGCTGGGTGAAAACCGACATGGGTGGCGAAGGAGCGGACATCGATGTCGAAACCAGCACCCGCGGTCTGGTCGATCAGGTCAACGCGTTTGCCGGTAAGGGCGGCCATCACTTCGTCAACTACAGAGGCGAAACCATTCCCTGGTAAACACGCCGCATATCCCTTGTGGGAGCGGGCTTGCTCGCGAAAGCAGTGGGTCAGCTTGCACCCATGTCGAATGCACTGACGCCTTCGCGAGCAAGCCCGCTCCCACAAAAGCATTTGGCCCGGCACTGGAAACCTGTCCGACAACCTGAGTAAACTCGGCACCTCGCCCCCAACGGCGACCCTGGATCAGCAGACAGGGCATCACTGAGCTGGCTAACCTGAACCCATTTTCAGAGGAGCCGGCCATCATGCCTGCGACCCGCACCTGGTTAAAAAATCCCCTCTCCATCTTCACGGCCAACGAGCTCGATGCCCGTGGCGGCCTCGTCCTGCAGGACGGTGTCATCGTGGAACTCCTGAGCGCCGGCCAGCACCCAACCCACCCCTGCGACAGCGTTTTCGACGCACGTGAACATGTGATCCTGCCGGGGTTGATCAATACCCATCATCACTTCTACCAGACGCTGACCCGTGCCTGGGCACCGGTGGTGAATCAGCCCTTGTTTCCATGGTTGAAAACCCTCTATCCGGTCTGGGCGCGGCTGACGCCGGAAAAACTTGCCCTGGCAACCAAAGTGGCACTGGCCGAGTTGCTGCTATCGGGCTGTACGACGGCGGCCGATCACCATTATCTGTTCCCCGAAGGCCTGGAAGACGCCATCGACGTACAGGTACAAAGCGTCCGTGAGCTGGGCATGCGCGCGATGCTGACCCGCGGTTCCATGAGCCTGGGCGAAGCCGACGGGGGCTTGCCGCCACAGCAGACCGTGCAACAAGGCCAGGTGATTCTCGACGACAGTCGACGGTTGATCGATCGTTACCATGAGCGTGGAGACGGTGCGCAGATTCAGATTGCCCTGGCGCCCTGCTCGCCCTTTTCAGTCACCCCCGAGATCATGAGCGCCAGCGCCGAGCTGGCGAACAGCCTCGATGTCCGCCTGCACACGCACTTGGCCGAAACCCTCGACGAAGAAGACTTCTGCCTGCAACGCTTCGGACTGCGAACCGTGGATTATCTGGACAGTGTCGGCTGGCTCGGCCCACGTACCTGGCTGGCCCACGGTATTCATTTCAATGCCGATGAAATTATCCGCCTCGGCGCCGCCGGCACCGGCATCTGTCATTGCCCCAGTTCCAACATGCGCCTGGCCTCGGGCATTTGTCCCACCATCGACCTGACCGCCGCTGGCGCCCCGCTTGGCCTCGGGGTGGATGGCTCCGCATCCAACGATGCCTCGAACATGATCCTCGAAGCCCGCCAGGCGTTGTACATCCAGCGCCTGCGCTATGGCGCGCAGGCCATCACACCGGAGCGGGTGCTAGGTTGGGCAACCCGAGGTTCGGCACAGTTGCTCGGACGCAGCGACATCGGCGAATTGGCGGTGGGCAAACATGCGGACCTGGCGTTGTTCAAGCTCGATGAGCTGCGATTTTCCGGCAGCCACGACCCGATTTCAGCACTGCTGCTGTGCGGCGCGGACCGTGCGGACCGGGTGATGATTGGCGGCCAATGGCGGATTATAGACGGTCAGGTCGAAGGGCTGGACTTGAAAGGATTGATTGCCGATCACAGCCAGGCGGCGCGGGCGTTGATTGCAGGGACCTGATCGGACGCCATCGCGGGCAAGCCTTGCTCCCACAAGGATGGAGATTCCCTCCAGACATACCTGTGGGAGCAAGGCTTGCCCGCGATGCTTCTAAAGCCCCAGCAAGGACAACATGATGAACGTCGCAAACAACACGAAGTGAGTCATGCCTTCTATGGCATTGGTCTCGCCATCGTTGAGGTTGATGGCGCTGACGATCAGGGTGATGAAAATCATCACCGTCTGCACCGGCGTCATTGCCATCTGGAACGGCTGGCCGGTATAGAGCGCCATGGCCTCCATCACGGGTACCGTCAGGATCACCGTCGACAACGAAGCCCCCAGGGCGATGTTCACTACCGATTGCATGCGATTGGCGAGTGCGGCGCGCAGGGCAGTGAGGATTTCCGGCGCGGCGGAAATGGCCGCCACCAGAATGGCCGTGACCACCGGTGGTGCGCCGGAACCCTCCAATCCCAGGTCGATGGCCTTGGACATCACTTCGGCCAGCGCGCCGATCACCACCACGCCAAACACCAGCGCGGCGATGGAAAACGTCAGGCTGATGGGCTCGGGCTCGGTTTCCAGCGGCTCTTTCCTGCGGCGTTTTTCCGGGTAGCTATAGCTGAAGAAATAACTGTGGGGCCCCACCTGCATGCGCAGGAACAGGGTGTACAGCACGATCATCGCGCCGATGGTGAAGGCGGAATAGTGCTTCCAGTTTTCCTGAGGAATGAATTCTGGCACCACCATCGACACGCCCATGGCGGTGAGGATCATCACGCTGTAGGTGCGCGCCGAATCGTCGTTATAGGCCTGCTCGCCATGCTTGAGCCCGCCCATCAGCGCGGCCAGCCCGAGGATGCCGTTGATATCGAGCATCACCGCCGAATAGATCGTGTCCCGCACCAGGGTCGGCGACGCTTCGTTGCTCATCATGATCGCCAGGATCACCACCTCGACCAGCACCGCCGAGAGGGTCAGGATCATCGTGCCGTAAGGATCGCCGACCTTTTCCGCCAGCAATTCGGCATGATGGGCCACGCGCATCGAGGCGGCGACGATGAAGCCGATCAGTATCAACCCGCCCGCCAACGCTACGATCCGCCCGCTGCCCAACAGCCAGTGCTCCAACGGGTAGGCGACCAACGCCGCGAGCAGCGCCAGCAACAGCAGCGTTTCTTGCTTGATCAACATGAACATCGCGAGCCAGTCACCGTCGGTGGGTCATGACCTACTAGACTGTGGGGGGCCGTGAACGTTTCGTCCGGTGTGAGGTGCCCTTGTCGGGCTGCGAAAAACTCGTCGCAGGCAGGTCCGGCTCTCAAGTGGATCAGCCGGTCAGGTTTTACCAGACATTACCGTCAGCCTCTGTAGAATGCCGCCATTGATTCACTGATGAGAAACGAACATGTACGAATGGCTGAACGCCCTGCCCAAGGCTGAATTGCACCTGCACCTGGAGGGTTCGCTGGAGCCCGAGCTGCTGTTCGCCCTGGCCGAACGCAACAAGATCGCCCTGCCCTGGAGCGATGTCGACACCCTGCGCAAGGCCTATGCCTTCAACAACCTGCAGGAGTTTCTCGACCTGTATTACCAGGGCGCCGATGTGCTGCGCACCTCCCAGGATTTCTACGACCTGACCTGGGCCTACCTGCTGCGTTGCAAAGCGCAGAATGTTATCCACACCGAACCGTTCTTCGACCCGCAGACCCACACCGACCGAGGCATCCCCTTCGAAGTGGTGCTCAACGGCATCGCCGCCGCCCTCAAGGACGGTGAGCAGCAACTGGGCATCACCAGTGGCCTGATCCTGAGCTTCCTGCGCCACCTGAGCGAAGAGCAGGCCGAGAAGACCCTCGACCAGGCGCTGCCGTTCCGCGATGCCTTCGTGGCCGTGGGCCTGGACAGTTCGGAGATGGGGCATCCGCCGAGCAAGTTCCAGCGGGTGTTCGACCGGGCTCGCCATGAAGGCTTCCTGACCGTGGCCCATGCGGGCGAAGAAGGACCACCCGAGTACATCTGGGAAGCCCTCGACCTGCTGAAGATCCAGCGCATCGACCATGGTGTCCGGGCCATCGAAGACGAGCGGCTGATGCAGCGGATCATCGACGAGCAGATTCCGCTGACGGTGTGCCCATTGTCCAACACCAAGCTGTGTGTGTTCGACGACATGTCCCAACACAACATCCTCGACATGCTCGAGCGCGGCGTGAAGGTGACCGTCAATTCCGATGACCCGGCGTACTTCGGCGGTTACGTCACCGAAAACTTCCACGCCCTGCATACACACCTGGGCATGACCCAGGACCAGGCCAGACGCCTGGCGCAGAACAGCCTGGATGCGCGGTTGGTGAAACCTTAAGCCTCACGCGCCATCCTGTGGGAGCGGGCTTGCTCGCGAATGCGCCAGCACATTCAACATTGATGCAGCTGACCCACCGCTTTCGCGAGCAAGCCCGCTCCTACAGGAGACTGGTGCTTACCCGGCCGAGCCCTCGCTCAACTCCTCCAACGTCTTGCCCCGCGTCTCCATCCCGAACAACCAGACCACCCCTGCCGCCACGGCAAAGCACAACGCCCCCAAGGCGAACACACCGCCCTGCCCGGTGATGGGAAACAGCAACCCGGTCACCAATGGCCCCAGCAACGAACCGATGCGACCGACCGCCGAGGCAAATCCCGACCCCGTAGCCCGTGCCGAGGTGGGATACAGTTCCGGGGTGTAGGTGTAGAGCACTGCCCACATGCCAAACAGGAAGAATTGCATGAGCAATCCGGAGCCGATCAGCAGACCGACGTTGCCGCCAAACACCGCGCTCTGCCCATAGAGAAAGGCCATCACACCACCGCCCAACAAGGTGATGACACACACCGGTTTACGCCCCCAACGCTCCACCAGCCAGGCCGCCATCAGAAACCCCGGAATACCGCCCAGGGAAATCAGCACGGTGTAATACACCGACTGGGTTACGGCGAACCCCGACTGCTGCAAGAGAGCACTGAGCCACGAGGTCAACCCATAGAAACCGAGCAGGGCAAAGAACCAGACGCTCCAGATCATCATCGTGCGCTGGCGATACAACGGCGACCAGATCCGCGCCAGAGCCGAAAAGAACGTGCCAGGCGTATCCGCCAGCCTCGGGAGCCGGACAGGCTCCGGCAGCGCCTGGCGTCCCAGCGATGCCCGGACCTTGTCCTCGATCCGTTGCAACACGACATCCGCCTCGTCGTCCCGCCCGGCTTGCTCCAGCCAACGCGGCGACTCGGGGATGAAGAAGCGAATCACCAGGACAAATATCGCCGGCACCGCCAGTACCAGGAAAATGTCACGCCAGCCAATCACCGGCAGCAGGAAATACGACAGCGCTCCCGCCGCCACGAAGCCCAGGGGCCAGAAGCCATCCATCAAGGCAATATAACGTCCCCGTTGCCTGGCCGGGATCAGCTCCGAGAGCATCGACTGGGCAATCGGAAACTCCATACCCATGCCGATTCCCAGGAGGATGCGAAACAGCGTCAGTGTCTCGATATCCTGAGCGGTGGAGCACAGGTAGCTGGCGAGGCCCCACAGCACGATGCTCCATTGGAACACCGGCTTGCGCCCGAACCGGTCAGCCAGCATGCCCGACAGAGACGCTCCCACTACCATGCCGAAGAAGCTGGAACTGGCCAGCAGCCCCGCCTGGGCTGTACTCAGGCCGAACTCGGCTTTGATCGAACCCAGCAGGAACGTCATCATCGCCAGGTCCATGGAGTCGAAGAAAAACGCCAGGGCGATAATGATGAAGATAATCCGGTGATAGCCGCTGATGGGCAGCCGTTCCAGGCGTTCGGCCGCGCTGTAGCCGTGAGTGTTCATATGGTTTTCCCCAGTCCGATGATCACCGGGCCGAGTGTGCGCGAACCTCGCGGGTGCCTGATGCTGAATACGACCTGTCGATGGCCCTAGAGCGCCATTTCCAACGTATCCTGCCTGGCGAATCGGTGAATTTCCTGCTGGCCGAGCGCTGTTACCTGCAAGGCTCGCGAATCGTTGGGCAGGCTCAGCCAGCCGGACTGCATGAACAACTGCAGCAATGCCGCCCCCAGGGCGCCCCCCAGGTGCGGACGGCGTTCGCTCCAGTCCGGACACGCGCAGGCGGTGCGGGCGTTGCGATGGGCCAGGGCCTGAATGAACAGGCCGTGCCCGGCCAACAGACTGGCCCCCTTGTGAGTGACCATCACCCGTTGGTCACACTGCTCAATCCAGCCGGCATCCAGCAGGCGCTGATACAGGTCGGCCGCCAGGGTTCCCCCCAGATGATCGTCACAGAGCCTGGCTCGCAACAGCGACGCGGGGGCCGACGGCGTTCTGGTCGACATCACGCCACGCTTGAAGACCTCCGGGATCTGTCGCGGCGTACTGGCCAGGGTGGCGCTGGCCAATGCCTCGACTGCCGCGCCGACCTCCGGCGCCGCGAGGCGGAAAAACCGCTTGCGCCCCCGTGCTTCGACTTTCAACAGACCACCGGCCGACAGGCGTCCCAGATGAGCACTGGCCGAGGACGGCGATAACCCGGCCAGTAACGCCAGCTCTTCAGCCTGCCGGGCCGTACCGTCCATCAACGCCCACATCATTGCGCTGCGCTTTGGGTCGGCCAGCAGCGTGGCGATCTGGCTGATGCAAGGTGCATGTTCCATGTATTCACTCCCTGTTGAATCATTCGTCTACTGCTCTGGGGCCGGATGACCCGTCATAAGGCGCCGCCCAAAGCGGCTCGACCACCGGAACCGGTGGTATCGATGCGTCGACGGGACAGTACTTCCCCGGTGCCGCGCCGATTCAGGCGGCCGCTAGTATAAGCGTGGCGCCCAAGCTTTCCTGTCCTCCGGAAACCTTTGGAGGCGATTGTTCGTGAGGGAAAATTCTCTATTTGCCCGCGACTATTGGTCGTCCGCCGCCAAACGCGGAAATTGCGCGGTCAACTGACCACAACGGGCCTGGAGCATTTCCCGCAGCAGGTTGATGGGCTTGCTCAGTTGAGCCCGATGAGCGCACAGCAGATTCAGCGGTGCACGCTCGCAGAGCAGGCTCGGCAGCAGGATCTTCAGGCGTCCGGCCAGCACATCGGTTGAAACATCCAGCCAGGACTTATAAGCGATGCCCGCGCCAGCCACCGCCCAGCGCCTGACCACGTCGGCGTCATCGCTGAAACGATCACCAGTGACGGTGAGGCTCACTTCCCGTTTACCGTCTTGAAAGCACCAATGGTCATGAACCCGGGTGCCGAGCATGTATAACAGGCAATTGTGCTGGGCCAGTTGCTCCAACTGGCGAGGTTCGCCGTGGCGAGCCAGGTAATCCGGTGAGGCACACAGCACCCTGCGGTTATCCGCCGCGACCGGCAGGGCCACCAGGCTCGAATCCTCCGGCTCGCCATAGCGTAGCGCGATGTCGACGGGTTGCTTGAAAAGGTCGGCGATGCGATCGCCCAGCAACAGCCGCACCGTCAACCCCGGGTGTTCGCGCTGGAATTCGTCCAGCCAGGGTAACAAAAGGTTGCGTCCCAGGTCAGAGGGTGCGGATAACTGCAGCACGCCACTGACCCGGTCCTGGCTGCTGGTCAAAAGCCGCCGCCCCTCGTCGAGGCTGCTCAACGCGGCCCTGGCATATTCGAGAAATCCCTCCCCCTCGGCGGTCAAGCGCAAGCTGCGGGTCGAACGGGCCAACAGCCGGGCGCCCAGATGTTGCTCGATCCGCTTCAACGCGGCACTGGCCACCGCCGCCGACAGATCCATCACCCTGGCCGCTGCGGAAAGACTGCCCAGATCCGCCGCCCGGACAAACAGCTGCAGGTCATCGAATCGAAGCATGGCGACTCCATTATCAAAAAAATATTGAAAGAGCCTGTCTTTTTAGCCGGTTTTATCGTGGCGATAAATAGCTAACCATGGCAGCATCCCACTCACTCACGGAGCCACTGCATGAAAGCCATTGCCTACTATCATTCGTTGCCCATCAGCGACGTGAAATCGCTGCAAGATATCGAACTGCCGGAACCCGTCGCCGGCCCACGGGATCTGCTGGTGGAAGTCAAAGCCATCTCGGTCAACCCAGTGGATACCAAAGTGCGCCAGAACGTCCAGCCTGAAGGCGATGCCGCCAAGGTGCTGGGCTGGGACGTGGCCGGCGTGGTCAAGGCCGTGGGCAGCGACGTCACGTTGTTCAAGGCCGGCGACCGGGTCTTTTACGCCGGTTCCATCGCCCGGGCGGGTGGCAATAGCGAACTGCACGTGGTGGATGAACGTATTGTCGGCCACATGCCCGAAAGCCTTGGTTTCGCCGAATCGGCCGCATTGCCGTTGACGGCCATTACCGCCTGGGAGTTGCTGTTCGAGCGGCTACAGATCCAGGAAGGCGCGGATGACAAGAACCAGAGCCTGCTGATTGTCGGCGCTGCGGGCGGCGTCGGATCGATCCTGACGCAGTTGGCCCGCCAACTCACCGGATTGAAGGTCATCGGCACCGCCTCCCGCCCTCAGACACAAGATTGGGTACGCAGCCTGGGAGCGGACCTGGTGGTCGACCACAGCCAACCATTGAGCGCGGTGCTGAAGGAAGCCGGCCAGGCGCAGGTGACCCACGTTGCCAGCCTGACCCAGACCGACCAGCATCTGGACCAGTTGGTCGAAGCGCTGGCGCCCCAGGGCAAACTGGCGCTGATCGACGACCCCAAGGCGCTGGATGTGTCCAAACTCAAGCGCAAAAGCCTGTCGTTGCACTGGGAGTTCATGTACACCCGCTCGCTCTTCGAAACGCCAGACATGATTGAGCAACATCATCTGCTTAACCGCGTCGCCACACTGATCGACGCCGGCACGCTGAAGACCACGGTTGGCGAGCACTTCGGCATCATCAACGCCGCAAACCTGCGCCGAGCCCACGCATTGCTGGAAAGCGGCAAGGCCAAGGGCAAGATCGTGCTCGAAGGGTTTTGATCCAGCAGAACCAGGGCCTGTGGGAGCAGCTTTGCTCCCACAGGCAATTGCACCGTCAGTCCGAGAATTGACCCTTGTCACAATTGCGATCGCATTCCGGTCTACACTCGAGGCCTTTGCAACGCAATCTTTTACGTGAGGAGGTCAGCAATGAAGATCCTGATAAAAGAAGTGGCAAAATCCCAATGGCAAGTGCGTCTTGACCAGCACGCCGTCACCTTCCGTACCGAGGCCGAAGCCAAAGCTTTTGCCAGCACCCTGCAAGCGCGGATTCACGCGCCACACCACTTCCCCGAACAGCAGCGCGCGGCTGGCTGAATCAGCCCTGGCGATCGACGACCCGGGCTTTTTGCAGGCGCCGGGTCAGCATCGCCGCGCCCACCACCAACAGTCCGCAAAGACTGATGACCATCGCCATCGGTACGGCGGTGCCGTCATGCAATGCCGCCACCAACGCGGCCGCCCCGGCAGCTACGGAAAATTGCAGACACCCCAGCATCGCCGAAGCGCTGCCGGCCCGAGCACCCTGCCCGCTCATGGCGCAAGCCGATGCATTGGGAATGATACAACCCAGGCTGGCGATGCAGATGAACAGTGGAATCAACAGCGGCCACAGCCGCGCAGGCTGTAATGCACTGACAACCAGCAGGCTCAGCCCAGCCGCCAGGTAAACCCACACCACACGGGTCAGCAGAAAGGCCGGGCCACGCCTGGACAATAATCGGGCGTTGACCTGCGCCACCAGGATGAAACCCGCCGCATTGGTGCCGAACAACCAGCCGAAGTGTTCGGCCGGCACCCCGTAAAGCTTGATGAATACGAATGGCGAACCGGCGATGTAAGCAAACATCCCTGCCATCGCGATCCCGCCCGTCAGGGCATGCCCCAGGAAGACCGAGTCGGTCAGCAGTCGACCGTATTGGCGCAAAGCCCCGGATAACGGTTGCCGGGGCACGTGTGCCGGCAGGCTCTCGGGTAACCACAAGGCCACGGCCGTGGCCGCCAGCGCACTGAACAGGGTCAGGCCGATAAAGATCGATTGCCAGCCGTAAAGGTTCACCAGCAATCCGCCGAGCATCGGCGCGAGGATCGGCGCCAGCCCCATCACTAGCATCAACTGGGAAAACACCTTGGCCGAGCCGACCGCATCGCATTTGTCGCTGACCACCGCGCGGGAAATCACCATGCCGGCACATCCGCCCAGGGCCTGGATGAAACGGGCGCCAATCAGCCATTCAAGGCTTGGTGCATAGGCGCAAGCCACGGACGCCAGCGTGAACAATCCGACGCCCGTCAACAGCGGAATGCGCCGTCCGAAGCGATCGGCCACCGGCCCGTAGGCCAATTGCCCGATGGACAGCCCGAGGAAATAGGCCGCCAATGTCAGCTGGATGTGTTTCTCATCGGTGCCGAAGGCGGTTGCCATGGCCGGGAAGGCGGGCAGATAGAAATCGATCGCCAAAGGACCGAAGGCGCTCAAGGCGCCAAGAATCAGAATGATACGAAGGTTCATCGGGCGTCCCGTTCAGGCGTCAGTCAGCAGCCCGACAGTCTATCCATGCCGGGCGCCCTTGAACATTCCGATAGGTCGCTAACGATTAAAATAATTCAGGCAGGACGGACTTCGTACCCTTCCTCCTTGATGACCTCGGCCAACGTATCGGCCGGCAACGAACTCTGGACCCGCACAGTCTTGGCGCCGAGATCGACTTGCACATCGGCCGCTGGATCCCTGGCCTGCACAGCCTGGGTGATAGCCTTGACACAGTGACCGCAGGACATGCCCTGGACATTGAATGTTTGCATGAAAATGACTCCTGGCAATTGACGTTGGCGGCAGTTTCAAGCTTGCCATCATGGCAAGGTCAAGTTCTGACGAAATCTGCCGGGCTGGCAATCGGCAACGTGCTCAGCCAAGCTGCACACATCAAGGATTCAACACCGGAGGTTCAGCCATGCGCTGGTCAACGTTCAGCCTGTTTTGCATGTTGGTTTTTTCAGCGGTGGCCCCCTCGGCATCAGCCGACGAGGATTTCGGCGTGGTGATCGTCTCCCGCGAGCGCCTGGAAGTTTCCAGCTCTTGCGAGATTGGTATTTATATCAATGATCAACTCACTGCCAGGCTGTTTCAGGAGGGCAGTACCTCCTTCAATTTGCCGGCCGGCCGGTTCTCTTTGCGCCTGAAGTTGTTGCCAGGGCAGACGCCAGGTTGCGGTCCGGGCATGCTCGCACCGGGTTCGCAGGAAATTACCCTCAAGGCCGGCGACATCCTGAAGTACCGTATCGCCATGAACGAGCAAGGGATGTACCTCAGGAAGACCGGGCTCGGTTACTGACACAACCCTATCCATGTGGGAGCGGGCCTGTGCAAGTCTTCGGATTGGCGCTTG
The DNA here is from genome assembly GCF_001269775.1 of Pseudomonas sp. Pf153. NCBI lineage: Bacteria > Pseudomonadati > Pseudomonadota > Gammaproteobacteria > Pseudomonadales > Pseudomonadaceae > Pseudomonas > Pseudomonas sp. Pf153. The sequence goes on from NZ_LHVL01000026.1 coordinate 17,860, forward strand.
ACCTTGCCCGCATGGCAAGGTTGATCCTGTAGCCATTCACTACAGGGAGCCCGACCGATGTCCGAATCCACCACCGTCGACCTGCCCATCACCGGCATGACCTGCGCCAGCTGCGCCGGGCGTGTGGAGCGCGCCCTGGGCAAAGTGGCCGGCGTGAACCGGGTCAGCGTCAACCTGGCCAATGAGCGGGCCCACGTTGAATTGCTCGAACGGCTCGATCCGCAAATCCTGATCGACGCAGTCAGGCGCGCCGGCTACGACGCCAGCGTCTGGCAGGACGAACAACCCCATGACACCCAGCCCCTTCACCTGAACCATGAGCGTCTGGTGCTCATATTGGCGATCCTGCTGTCGCTGCCACTTGTACTGCCAATGCTGCTGCAGCCATTGGGCGTGCACTGGATGCTTCCGGGTTGGGTGCAGTTCGCCCTGGCGACGCCGGTTCAATTCATCTTCGGTGCGCGGTTTTATGTCGCGGCGTTCAAGGCGGTACGCGCCGGGGCCGGGAACATGGACCTGCTGGTGGCATTGGGTACCAGCGCCGGCTATGGCTTGAGCGTCTACGAATGGGCGTTCGTCGGTTCGTCACATCTGTATTTCGAAGCTTCGGCGGTGGTGATTGCCCTGGTATTGCTGGGCAAATACCTGGAGAGCCGCGCCAAGCGGCAGACTGCCAGCGCCATCCGGGCCCTCGAAGCCCTGCGGCCGGAACGTGCGACACAGGTGGTCGAAGGCCAGGAACGCGACGTTGCGATCAGTGCCTTGCGCCTGGACGACGTGGTATTGGTCAAACCCGGTGAACGCATTCCCGTTGACGGTGAAGTCCTGGAAGGCCAAAGCCACGCCGATGAAGCACTGATCAGTGGTGAGAGCCTGCCGGTGCCCAAGGGCCCCGGCGACAAGGTCACCGGCGGCGCCATCAACGGCGAAGGCCGACTGCTGGTGCGTACCCTGGCACTGGGCACGGAAACCGTCCTGGCGCGCATCATCCGCCTGGTGGAAGACGCCCAGGCGGCCAAGGCACCGATTCAGAAACTGGTGGATAAAGTCAGTCAGGTGTTCGTGCCGGTGGTGCTGTTGCTGGCCCTGGCAACGCTGATTGGCTGGTGGCTGTACGGCGCCCCACTGGAAACCGCGCTGATCAATGCCGTCGCCGTATTGGTGATCGCCTGCCCCTGTGCCCTGGGCCTGGCGACACCCGCGGCGATCATGGCTGGCACCGGCGTAGCCGCGCGCCACGGGATCCTGATCAAGGACGCCGAGGCGTTGGAGCGTGCCCATGACGTCAGTTCGGTGGTGTTCGACAAGACCGGGACGCTCACATCCGGCACGCCGCGCATCGCCCACCTGGCCGCCCTCGACGGTGACGAAACCACGCTGCTGCAATGGGCAGGCGCCCTGCAGCGCGGCAGCGAACACCCCCTCGCCAAAGCAGTGCTGGACGCCTGCGCCGAGCGTGGCCTGGACGTGCCGGCTATACGCGACAGTCAGGCCCTGGCCGGACGTGGCATTGCCGGTAGCCTGGAGGGCCGGCGCCTGGCGTTGGGCAATCGGCGCTTGTTGGAAGAGTCGGGCCTTGAACCCGGGGCCCTGGCCGAGTCGGCCCAAGCCTGGGAAACGGAAGGTCGGACCTTGTCTTGGCTGATCGAGCAAAGCACAACGCCACGGGTGCTGGGTCTGTTCGCCTTTGGCGACACCCTCAAGCCGGGCGCACTCGCTGCGGTGCGGGCCCTGGATGAACGTCATATCACCAGCCACTTGCTGACCGGCGACAACCGAGGCAGCGCCAAGGTGGTTTCCCAGGCGCTGGGCATTGCCAATGTGCATGCCGAAGTGTTGCCGGGGGACAAATCGGCCATCGTCATCGAGCTGAAGAAAAACGCCGTGGTGGCAATGGTCGGCGACGGTATCAACGACGCACCAGCGCTGGCTGCCGCTGACATCGGCATTGCCATGGGCGGCGGCACCGACGTGGCAATGCATGCCGCCGGCATCACCCTCATGCGCGGCGATCCGCGACTCGTACCGGCAGCGCTGGAGATCAGCCGCAAGACCTACGCAAAGATCCGCCAGAACCTGTTCTGGGCGTTCGTCTATAACCTGATTGGCATTCCGCTGGCGGCATTCGGCCTGCTCAACCCGGTGCTGGCCGGTGCGGCCATGGCGTTGTCGAGCGTCAGCGTGGTGAGCAATGCGTTACTGTTGAAATTCTGGACACCCGAGGACCAGGAGGACAAGCGATGAATATCGGCCAAGCGGCCCGCCAGAGCGGCCTGAGCGCGAAGATGATCCGATATTACGAATCCATCGGCCTGCTCAAGGCAGCCCATCGCACCGACAGCGGCTACCGGATCTACGGTGTTGACGACCTGCACACACTGGCGTTCATCAAGCGCTCCAGGGACCTGGGGTTTTCCCTGGAAGAAGTCGGCAAGCTGTTGACGCTCTGGCAGGACCGTCAAAGGGCCAGCGCCGACGTCAAGGCTCTCGCCCGCCAGCACATCGACGACCTGAACCAGAAAATCCGCGAACTGGCCGGACTGCGCGACACCCTCCAGGACTTGGTGGAACACTGCAATGGCGACCACCGCCCGGACTGTCCGATCCTCAAGGAACTGGCGTCCGGGTGCAGTTCTGAAGGCGGGAGCAAAGCTTGCTCGGGATGACCCGCGCAACATCCATGCAAACTGACCCACCGTCATCGCGAGCAAGCTCGGCGCCTACAGGGTGGGTCTTGCGTCAGAAGGATAAGCTTTGCGCTGACCGATCATTGCATCCAGGGCGGAGGCGGTTCTTCGGTCTTGCCCGGCGGCGCATCTTCGGCGGCGCGCATGGCCTGGCGACGCTCTTCGTCCCGGCGGGCGGCCTCGATCTCGCGCATGACTCCACCGACATCCGCCAACGCCTCCGGCTCGTCGAACTCACCCGTCAACACGCTACCCGGATGCAAGGTCCCGGCCTCGTAAAGCGCCCACATCTCCTTGGCATAGCGGGTGCGCTTGAGCTCCGGCGCGAAACGACCGAAGTAGGACGCCATGTTGCCCACATCGCGCTCAAGCATGCTGAAGGCATGGTTGTTACCGGCGGCATCCACCGCCTGCGGCAGGTCGATGATCACCGGGCCTGTCGGCGCGAGCAGTACGTTGAACTCCGACAGGTCACCGTGCACCAGGCCGGCACACAACATCAACACGATCTGCGAGATCAGGAAGGCGTGGTATTCACGGGCCTGATCCGGCTCAAGGACCACATCGTTCAGTCGCGGAGCCGCGTCGCCGTACTCGTCGGCCACCAACTCCATCAACAGCACGCCCTCGAGGAAATCATACGGTTTGGGCACACGTACCCCGGCATTGGCCAGGCGAAACAGCGCCGCGACTTCAGCATTCTGCCAGGCGTCTTCGGCCTCCTTGCGCCCGAACTTGGAGCCTTTCGCCATGGCACGGGCCTGCCGGCTGTTACGGACCTTGCGACCCTCCTGATACTCGGCCGCTTGACGGAAACTGCGCTTGTTCGCCTCCTTGTAGACCTTGGCGCAACGTAGCTCATTGCCGCTGCGCACCACATAGACAGCTGCTTCTTTACCACTCATGAGTGGGCGCAGCACTTCGTCGACCAGACCGTCCTCGATCAGGGGTTCAATGCGTTTTGGAGTCTTCATCAGCTTTTATTCTGGGTCCTTTGTGACCAAACACGCGAATGACAGCCGTTATACGGCAATCCTTCCTCCACGGGGAGGGGTTGCCGACCTGTGAACCGGCGATGCACACACTGTGCCGGATATCGACCGAGTCGAATCATAGCCGAGAGCAGCGCCGGCACTGCCAATCTGACGCCGAGGTTATTTGCGACAAGAACTGACAATCCCGGCGCTGGACTCAGCGCTTGAACAACTCGCCCGGTGTAAATCCGAACATTGACTTGAACGCCGCAATGAAAGCGGATGTAGAGTCATACCCGCACGACAGCGCCGCGCCGGTCACGCTGTCCCCCTCTTCCAGCGAACCGAGGGACGACAACAACCGCATGCGCTGGCGCCAGGCCCGAAAACTCAGACCTGTTTCACGCTGGAACATTCGCATCAGAGTTTTTTCCGAGGTTCCCAGGCGTTCGGCCCAGGCTTGCAGGGTAACGTTCTGTTCAGGTTGCTCGATCAACTCGTTGCACAATCCCAGCAAGCGCGAATGCCGGGGCAACGGCAGGGAAAAACCCACTTCTGGAAGTGTCGCCAATTGGTCCAGCAACACCTGCACCAGTCGCGACTCGGGCGTATCGCCCTGCGGGTACTCGACCGGCAACTGACAGAACCCCTTGATCAGCTCGCGGGCCAGCGGCGTGACCTCCAGGACCCGGCAGCGTCCGTCATCCCACGGGCAGGCTTGGCGACGGACATACAGGCTGCGCATTTCCGCCCGGGTGGACGTCACGACGTGATGTTCCAGGTCCGCCGGAATCCAGATGCCCCATTGAGGCGGCGCGAAGAAACTGCCTGCGGCTGTGTGCACGCCAAGTACGCCGCTGATGGCGTAGGAAAACTGCACCCAGTCATGGCGATGGGCTTGGGTCCAGGAACCGGCGCTCAGGCTTTCGACACGGGCGTAGACCGGCCTGGGCAGTTGCGTCAGATCGGGAATACGACGTTCGAGCCGCTGGTGTCCGTTAGTCGGCATTGATTGGCCTTATGTCGCAAGACGGCTGTCAGTGCCGACGTTAGGCTAAGTCACCTTTACTTACAACTTCGGTGCCTTATGCACATGTTCAGACACCTCAAGCGCCTGGTGACCGACTGGTTCCTCTGCGGCATGCTGCTCGCCACGCTGCTGGCGTACTTTTTCCCGACCTTTGGCGCCACCGGCGGTGCAATGCATGCCGAGTGGGTGGTCAACGTCGGCATCTTCGTGGTGTTCTTCCTGCACGGGGTCAACCTGTCGGGCGAACAGATCCGCCACGGCCTGAAAAACATCCGGCTGCACCTGATGGTGCAGGGCTTCACTTTTGGGGTGTTCCCGTTGATCTGGTGGGTGAGCAACGTGCTACTGGGCAGTCATGTACCGTCACTGCTGATGCTGGGGTTCTTCTACCTGTGTGCCCTGCCCTCGACCATTTCGTCCTCGGTGGCCTTGACGGGCAGTGCGGGCGGCAACGTACCGGCGGCGATTCTCAACGCGAGCCTGTCCAGCGTGTTGGGGATTTTCCTCACACCGCTGCTGGTCAGTCTGGTGGTCGGGCGCGGCGCCGACGGCATCGACCTGGGCTCGACTCTGCTGGACCTGTGCATGATGTTGCTGTTACCGCTGGTGCTCGGACAGTTTCTGCGGCGCTGGCTGGCCGGTTTTTTTGGCCGCTACAAACGCTACACCAGCGTCATCGACAAGCTGGTGATCCTGCTGCTGGTCTACGCGGCGTTCTGCAATTCCATGGTGTCCGGGATCTGGCGGCAACAAGGCAACGGCGTGCTGTTCAGCGCCGTACTGGGAAGTGCCGTGTTGCTGGCAATCATTCTCTGGACAACCACTCGCACCGCCCGGGCCCTACGGTTCAACAATGCCGACGAAATTGCCGCAGTGTTCTGCGCCAGCAAGAAATCCCTGGCCGCTGGCGTGCCAATGGCGGCACTGATCTTTGGCAACCATCCCGGCCTTGGCCTGATTCTGTTGCCGATCATGATTTACCACCCGCTGCAACTGATCGTCTGTTCGATTCTGGCCGAACGCTACGCCAGCCGTCAGCGGGCCCTGGTCAACCGACAGAACGAAGCGGTGCTCAGCGCTCGATAATCGCCGTCACGCCCTGACCGGCGGCCGCGCAGATGGAGATCAGCCCCCGGCCTTTTCCCGCCGCATCGAGCAACTTGGCCAGGTTGGCGACGATTCGCCCGCCCGTGGCGGCAAACGGATGCCCGGCGGCCAGCGAGCTGCCCTTCACATTCAGGCGACTACGGTCTATGGCGCCCAGCGGGGCGTCCAAGCCCAGACGTGTCTTGCAATAGTCCGGATCCTCCCAGGCTTTCAGTGTGCACAGTACCTGAGCGGCGAAGGCCTCGTGGATTTCGTAGTAATCGAAGTCCTGCAACGCCAGGCCATTGCGCGCCAACAATTTCGGCACTGCGTAGGCAGGCGCCATCAGCAATCCTTCGGCGCCGTGGACAAAATCCACCGCGGCGGTCTGGCCATCACGCAGGTACGCCAGGATCGGCAGCCCCTGGGCCCTGGCCCACTCTTCACTGCCCAGCAACACCAACGAAGCGCCATCGGTCAGCGGCGTCGAGTTACCCGCCGTCATCGTGCCCTTGGCACTTTTTTCAAAGGCCGGCTTGAGGGATGCGAGTTTTTCCAGGGTCAGGTCCGGGCGCAGGTTGTTGTCCCGGGTCAGGCCGAGAAACGGCGTCATCAGGTCGTTCTGCCAGCCTTCGGCGTAGGACGCCGCCATTTTCTGATGGCTTTCCAGGGCCAACTGATCCTGTTCCTCCCTTGAGATCTGCCAGGTCTGGGCCATCAATTCGCAGTGTTGCCCCATGTTCAGGCCGGTGCGTGGCTCGTTGATGCGGGGCAGATCGGGGACCAGGTGCTGAGGGCGCAACTGTAGGAACACTTTGATTTTGTCGGCGGTGGTCTTCGCACGATTGGCTTGCAGCAGAATCCTGCGCAACCCTTCATTGACGCCTATCGGTGCATCCGAAGTGGTGTCCACGCCACCGGCAATAGCGCTGTCGATCTGCCCCAGGGCGATCTTGTTGGCAACCAGCAGTACCGTTTCCAATCCCGTACCACAGGCCTGCTGCACGTCGTAGGCCGGGGTACTGGGCGACAATCGCGAGCCGAGCACGCATTCACGGGTCAGGTTCATGTCCCGGGAATGCTTGAGCACCGCCCCGGCAGCGACCTCGCCAATGTGCAGCCCATGCAGGTTGTAGCGCTCGATCAGCCCCTCGAGGGCCGCTGTCAGCATTGCCTGGTTGCTGGCGATGGCGTAGGACCCGTTGGAACGGGCGAAGGGAATGCGGTTTCCACCGATGATCGCGACGCGGCGTGGCTGTGTCATGAAGAAATCCCCGTGTGTTCGAATGCGTCTGGATATAAGTACATTGCGTCTCTATCGCGAGCAGGCTCGCTCCCACATCTGCCTAGCGTAGGCTTTATTTGGTGGATCGAACGACCGAATACCAATCATGGTCCACACTTGGAAGCTCATCAGCCGGAGAGTGTTCCATGTCTGACCGTTATATCGACTTCGCCAACTCGGCCATCGGCCTGCGCCTGGTCGGGGCGCTCGGCTTGCCATCGCCGGTACGTCTTGAACGCTGGCAGGCCGGTCGGCTGCGCCCGATCGAAGGCGCGCTGCTGCTGGGCGGTGGGCCGTTGACCGCACAGGTCGGCACGTTCGCCAAGCGCCTGACCGATGCCATTTTCGTCTACGGCGGCGAACCGACGCTGGCCACCGAGTGGATCCCCGGCCACGGCCCGAAAATCAAGGCCGTGGTGTACGACGCCAGTCATTTGATTCAGGTCGATCAGCTCAAGCAGTTGCGGGAGTTTTTCCAGCCGTTGATGAAGAACCTCGACCGCAGCGCCCACGTCGTCATCCTCGGACGGGCCCCGGAAACCCTTGACGATCCGTTCGCCGCCAGTGCCCAGCGGGCGCTGGAGGGGTTCAGCCGGTCACTGGCCAAGGAACTGCGTCACGGCGGCACCTTGCAGTTGCTGTATGTCGGTGACGGCGCCGAAGCTCAACTGGAAGGCGCGCTGCGGTTTTTCCTCTCGCCTAAAAGCGCCTACGTTTCCGGACAGGTCATTCGCCTCAAGGCCTGTGATGCTCAGGTCCAGGACTGGACACGGCCGCTTACCGGGCTCAGGGCGCTGGTCACTGGCGCCGCCCGCGGGATTGGCGCGTCCATCGCCGAAACCCTCGCCCGTGACGGCGCCGATGTGATCCTGCTGGACGTCCCGCCGGCCAAGACCGACCTCGAAGCCCTGGCCGCTCGCCTGGGCGGGCGCGGCGTCACACTGGATATTTGCGCCGAAGACGCCGCTGCCCGGTTGATCGAACACCTGCCCGACGGCGTCGACATCGTGGTGCACAACGCCGGCATCACCCGGGACAAGACCCTGGCGAACATGACGCCGGAATTCTGGGACGCGGTGCTGGCGGTCAATCTCAATGCGCCGCAAGTGCTGACCAAGGCGCTGCTGGACAGCGGCACCCTGCGGGACAATGGTCGGGTGATTCTGTTGGCGTCCATCAGTGGTATCGCCGGCAATCGCGGCCAGACCAACTATGCGGCGAGCAAAGCCGGCCTGATCGGCCTGGCCCAGGCCTGGGCACCGACCCTGCAGGCACGGGGGATCAGCATCAACGCGGTGGCTCCGGGTTTCATCGAGACCCGAATGACTGCCGAGGTCCCCTTCGCCTTGCGCGAAGCCGGGCGACGCATGAGTTCCCTGGGCCAGGGCGGCTTGCCCCAGGACGTCGCCGAAGCTGTCGCATGGCTTGCGCAACCGGGCACGGGTGCCGTCACCGGACAGGCGCTGCGGGTGTGCGGGCAAAGCCTGCTGGGAGCATGACCATGACGACACAATGGCACGAGGTCAGTGGCGCGCCGAACATGTCCGGGCTCTACACAAAAGCCGCGACGCGCCGCAAGGTCACCGGCACGACGCTGCCGACGGTGGGACTGCGCCAGTCGCTCCAGGTCGATCAGCAACGCCTGGCGGCCTACCGCAAGGTCTGCGGTTTCGTCGATAACGGGTTGCTGCCCCCGACCTACCCCCACGTCATGGCGTTCGCCCTGCAAATGCAACTGCTCACCGACCGGGACTTTCCGTTCCCGCTGTTGGGACTGGTGCACTTGAGCAACCGCATCCGCGTCTTGCGCCCCATGGGCGGCGTCGGCCAGGTGCGGGCCAGCGTCAATGTCGAAAACCTCAACGCCCACCCAAAAGGGGCGGTGTTCAGCCTCCTCACCCGCCTCGATGATCAGTTGGGGCCGTTGTGGGAAGCCGAGAGCGAGATGCTCTGCAAAGGCGTGCAACTGGACGGTGCATTGATCGAACCCGAGGAGCAGGAGCGTCCGGCACTGACCGAGGTGGCGCACTGGAGCGCACCCGCCGATATCGGCCGGCAGTACGCCAAAGTGTCAGGCGACTACAACCCGATCCACCTGAGCGGCATCAGCGCCCGCTTGTTCGGCTTTCCCACGGCCATCGCCCATGGCTTGTGGAACAAGGCCCGAACCCTGGCAGCGCTGGATGATCACCTGCCCGAAGCCAACCTTGAGATCGACGTGACCTTCAAGAAGCCTGTTCGCCTGCCCAGCGAAGTGACATTGCTGGCGAGCGCGGCGGGGTCCAGTGGTCACTTGCGGTTGGTGGGGACCGGAGAGTTGGAGCACATGGTGGGTAGCTGGCGGCCGGTTGCCTGAGTCGGGCCAATCCTGTGTGGGAAACTGTGGGAGCAAGGCTTGCCCGCGATAGGAACGAACCGTTTTATCGTTCATCGCGAAAGTTTTGCTCCTACAGGTTCAGTCCATTATCGCGGTGGGTAGTTGGAGAGGATCCGCCCGACCGTTTCACGTACTGCGGCACTGCGATCAGCCGGATTGGGGGAATCGCTGAGCAGTTGCTCGTCACTGCCGCGCCACACCAGCTTGCCGTCCTTGCCATCGAGCAAATCGATCTGCACCGTGGCCACCTTGTAGCTGATGTTGCGGGTTTCGTTGTACATCGGCCCGCCCCAATAACCATTCCAGGGACCGCCCCAGCCACCGCCGTAGTTCGTGGTGACTTGTTGCTGGCGGTCTTCGACGATCAGGTAGGCCTGGACCAGCACATCGCCTCGCCCGCCCGACGGCGCCGGACGCAAGCCACGCTGGTCGAGTTGATCGGCAACCGCCTGGCGGATCCGCTGTTCCGTCAGGTCACTTTTGATCCGTGGATCATCGGGGCGATATTGCAACGCCGGATCTTTCCAGCTCCAACTGCGGTAGGCCGCGAAATCGCGGCTGGTGTCGAAGTCGTGATTGACCTGCTTACCCGCACAGGCGCTGAGCAAGACGGCAAAGACCAGTAAAGCGAGACGGCGGAACATGATTCTTCTCCGTTACGTAATCAACTGGGCGGATAAGCCGACAGGGCTTTTTCCACCGCGTCGCGAATGGCATCGGTGCGTTCGCTCTGACTGCCACGCTGGCTGGTCTCGGCACTGGAGCTCCATACCGGCTGCCCCGTACGGGCGTCGAACAGTTCCACACGGACTACCACGACCTGCTCCTGATACGTACGCACCACCGGGACCGAGTGGTACATGCCATAACCCGGACCATAGCGGTTGTAACGGTCGTAGCCGCCGTAGTAACCCGAGTCGTAGTCATCGCGAACCTGGCGCAGCCGGGTTTCCAGGCGCAGGTCGGCGCTGACGAACAGGTCGGCCGGCCGGTTGTCATGCAGCGGACGCAGGCCTCGCTGATCCAGGGCGTTGCTCACCGCCTCGGCCACCTGGGCCGAATCCGCCCACGCGGTGCCCGGCGGTAGCCGGCCGTTGAGCCAGGCCCAACTGCGATAGCGTCCATAGTCACGCGGCGGCGCGGGGTAGGCGCTGCGGTCGAACACCGTGGCGGCTTCGGGCGGTGCCGGGGGCAGCGGTCTGGAAGTGGCGACATACGGGTTGCTGCCCTGACAGGCGGCCAACCCCAGGCACAACACCAATACCCCTGAACGACCTTTCATTTTGCTCTCCGATTTCTCTGCGATCAGAGCGGACGGCAGATCCAGTGCAGATAACGCCCCAGCCCGGCAAACGCCGGATGGCGACGGTGGGCCAGCTCCATTTCCAGCAATTGTGCCAGCTCGACGCGGCCCTGGAACTCCACAGGCATGTAGTCATGGAAAACCCGTACGCCACTCTGACTTTCGACCTGCCACAGGCCCTCAAGTTGCGCCGCCAATTCCCGTGGATCAAGGGGTTGTTGCGGCGTCAGGCTCTGCTTTTCACCAGCCATGTCATTCTTGCGCAACTTGCGGAAATGCCCCTTGAGCAGGTTGCGGTACACCAGCGCGTCGCGGTTGTAGAAGGCCAGGGACAGCCAACCACCCGGCACGGTCAACTGGTGCAGCACCGGCAGGATCGCGTGGGGCTCGGCCAGCCATTCCAGCACCGCGTGGCACAGCACCAGGTCGTAACGCTCGGTGAGCCGCCCCGGCAGATCCTGCCATGGCGCCTGAATGAACGTAGCGCCCTGGCCGGCATCGGCAAACCGTTGGCGCGCGCCTTCGAGCATGGGTTCGGCCGGCTCGGCCAGGGTCACCTGATGACCGCGCTCGGCCAGCCACAACGACATATGCCCCAGCCCGGCCCCGATATCCAGCACCCGCAGCGGACGCTCCGGCAACGTCTCGATCAGGTCGGCCTGAAGCACCGCCAGACGAATCGCACCCTTGGCCCCGCCGTAGATCTTTTCGGCAAAACGCGTAGCGAGCTGGTCGAAATGACGGTCGCTCATTGGCCGAACCGCCGCTCGCTGTCGGCCAGCTTGTTGCGCACGACGGCGTCCATGTCCAAGCCCAGTTCGCTGCACAACAGCAACAGGTACAGCACGATATCCCCGACCTCCTGCCCGGCGTGGGCCAGTTTGTCCGCCGGCAACTGGCGCGACTGGTCCTCGGTCAACCATTGGAAGATCTCCACCAGCTCGGCCATTTCCACGCTGGCGGCCATGGCGAGGTTCTTCGGGCTGTGAAATTGCCGCCAGTCGTTACGGTCACGAATGGCGTGCAGGCGTTCGGTCAGTTCAACAAGGTTCATCGGGCTCTCCTGAATGCCCATAGCTTCGGGGGGAAGACAAGGGAAGGCAAGCGTCTCGATACGAAGCGGGAATTTACTCCATAATCGAACGATCGAGGCCCTGGACAACTCCTACAATCACGCGCCAAAAGGGCTCGACTCAAACTTCTTTCATCAGGACGCACACATGCAGGTAGAAAGCTTTTTCGAATGGCTCGGCCAGGCACTCGGTTCGGTGATCCGTTTTATCGTCGATCTGCTCAGCGGCCTGTTCAACACCCTGGCCAATGCCGGCAGCAACTTCGTCGACGGCCTGTCCCGCGCGCTGGGCATGGACACCTCGATCATCAGCATCATCGCGCTGATCCTGGGGTTGCTGATGCTCTACTCGGCCATCCGCGCCTTCATGCGGGCCTCGATCGTGCTGGGGATTATCTGGCTGGTGCTGGGGCTGTGGGTGTTGAGTTGGATCATTCACTAGGCTATGTACGAAATCGTTTGAAACTTGGTTATGCGGCGTTAAAAACCGGCTCGGAATGCTCATTGACAACCAGTCAAGTCGAGCGCGACCCCGGCCGTTCCTCGCCGGTTTTTGCCTTGCCTAACCTGCGTTTCAAACAATTTCGTACACAGCCTTGGCTTGAGAGTCGGACAGCATTGTGGCGAGAGCGGCTACAATCGCGCTCCATCGAGGAGCCTGCATGTCCAAGCTGATTACCGATTGGCGCGATCGCCTGACCCATCGACGGGTCTGGGCGTTGGCCGCGCCGATGATTCTGTCGAACATTTCCGTACCGCTGGTGGCGTTGGTGGACAGCACTGTCATCGGCCATCTGCCCCATGCCCATCAGTTGGGCGCGGTGGCGGTCGGGAGCAGTTTGTATACGGTGCTGGCGTGGGCCATGGGATTTCTGCGCATGGGCACCACCGGGTTCGCGGCGCAGGCGGCCGGGCGCGCAGATGGAGCAGCGTTGCGGCAGGTGTTGTTGCAGGGCTTGTTGCTGGCAATGGGGCTGGCGGTGTTGCTGGGTGCGCTCGGCGTGCCATTGAGCGGCGTGGCCCTGCACTTCATGCAGCCGTCGACCGAGCTCGATCAGTTGACCCGGGACTTCTTCTATACACGACTCTTCGGCCTCCCGGCCGCGCTGGCCGGCTATGCGCTGGTGGGCTGGTTCCTCGGTGCGCAGAATGCACGGGCGCCGTTGGCGATCCTGTTGACCACGAACCTGGTGAATATCGCCCTGAACCTGTGGTTCGTGCTCGGCCTGGAATGGGGTGTTGCCGGTTCCGCCCGTGCTTCGGTGATTGCCGAATGGACCGGAGCGCTGCTGGGCCTGGCACTGGCCCGCAAGACACTGCGGGCCTGGCCGGGGCAGGTGGCCTGGGCAGCCCTGGGCCTGTGGCGGAACTGGCGCCCGTTGCTGGCGGTAAACCGCGACATCTTCATTCGTAGTCTCGCGTTGCAGTCAGTGTTTTTCCTGATCACTGTGCAGGGCGCCCGCCTGGGGGATGCGACGGTAGCGGCCAATGCCCTGCTGCTCAACGGGCTGCTGCTGACTGCCCACGCGTTGGACGGACTCGCCCACGCCGTCGAAGCGTTGTGCGGCCATGCCATTGGTGCTCGCGACCGCCTGGCCCTGCGCCGCTCATTAGTGGTGGCCTGCGGTTGGTCATTGATTGCAAGCGTCGGCTTTGCGCTGCTGTTCCTGTACGCCGGTCATCTGTTTATCGATATGCAGACCGACATCCCCGATGTGCGCGATACCGCCTATCGCTACCTGCCTTATCTGGCGGCCTTGCCGCTGATCGCCGTGTGGAGCTATGTGCTCGACGGCTTGTTTATCGGTGCCACCCGGGCCCGGGAAATGCGCAACGGCATGTTGCTGACCCTGTTGCTGGTCTTGCCCTTCGCCTGGACACTGCAAGGTCTGGGCAACCATGGGCTGTGGATTACCTTCCTGCTGTTCATGGCGGTGCGCAGCCTGACCCTCGGCGGTTTCGCGTGGCGTTTACATCGGCGCGAGCTCTGGCTTGGCGCCCGAGTCGATTGACGCATCAACCTTCATCGCCCTGCCACAGCCGACGCAGATAGTCGAGACGTTCGTGCTGCGAGTCGCCCTTGAGTTCCGGCACCGACCGGGCATCGGGATTTTGCAGACGCAGCCACAACCAGCCATCCAACACCTCGCGCTCGGTAAACCCCAGCGCCAATCCATGCTCCAGATAATCCCAGAGCGTCCGGTAATCGCGCCCGGTATCACGCGACCATTGCCAGGCATGACGCTCCAACAGGCATCGTTGCAATTGGTTCTGTTGACGGGCGCTGAGGCTGTGCTCATTTTCCAGCACGTCGACCAAGAGCCCGGGATTGGAGAGCTGTTGCCAGCCCTGACTGCCGATGGCCCGGTCGGCCCAGGTGCCGCCGAACCAGCGCAGCAGGTCGATAGGCCCCAGCCAGCAGCTGAGCTCAGCCGGGTCGCACCCGTCGAAGAAATAGCTGGCGGTGTGAGGGTTGTAATAACTCAGCAGCGCTTTGTGATGCATGCCCAGGGTCACCGTCAGCATCCGTCGCAGATGCGCCAGCAGCTGTGTAACGGGCGATGCGCTTACCAACAACAATCCCGGCCAGGACCCCGCATCCAGTTGACACAGGCCGGTCAGCGCCGTTGATTGCTGCAGATCCACCAGCAGCGGGCCGTGCTCCCTGAGCCCATGCCATTCGGTGTCTTCGAACAAGGCAAAGCGCCGGACATCGGCGAACTGCTCTTGTAGAAGCCGCGCCGCCATCGGTGCGCCCGCAAGATCGAGCAACAGCCATTGAGGCGTTGATCCGGACATGGCGACAACACTCATGGGACGGCGCCTTGGGTGATCAGCCGACAAGTACATACCGGCCGACCACAAGGACTGAAGCTGCCACCCCCAGGCAACAGGCACAGCAGCACCAGCGGCTCGGCCGCCCGGATCGCAGCCAGCAACACCGGGTCGGCTTCCGACGGCCAGTCAGGTTCGCGCAAAGGGGCTGCCCCGGCGGTCTCGCCCGCCGTTTGTGGGCAACCCGAATCGTCGAGAAAGGCGCTGATCATGGGGCGATCCGGGTCGCCTTCGATAAAACTCACCAACACTTCCGTCCCCTCGCCGAGGCTGCTCACGCCACCAGCGGCCAGATCAGGCGCCAAGGGCAGCCAGCAATGACTTGGGCTGGCCCCTTCGCCCTGATAGACCCAGTCGAATTGCACCGCCACTCGCCCTAGGCGCCGCGATGCCGGTGCGTCCACCGCCACCACCCAGCCGCGCTGCAGGGCCGGCATTCGCGGTGTGGGAGGGCTGTCCGCCACAAACGATTGTCCACCGGCAATGGCGCGGAAATGATTGCCGTAGCCATTGGCATCGCCGCGATGCTCGACCTTCGTCAAAAGCCAACGCTGATTCCAGTCGTCAAAAGGATGCGCCGTCAACGACAGGCCCTGACCACAGTGCAGGCCCATCAGATCGCTACGGCCCTCGGCAACCTGCTCCCCCGAAGCGACGGTTTGCACGCTGAACTCCCGAACTCCGGGTACCCGGGGCTCGATGCCATAGGCCATCTCCTTGGCTGGGGCAAAACTGCCGGGACTGTCCGCGAATACCAGGCAATGCGTGTCACGCATGTGTTCGAAATGAAAGTGAATACCAGCCTGGGCGCATACACGTTGGAGAAATTGCAGGTCCGATTCCCGATATTGGGTACAGAAGTCCAGCGGTGGGTAATCCCGCTGCAGATCCAGGCACAGGCCGCGGCCTCCGATACCGTGGCCCTTGAGTACCTGGCGGATGATCTGCGGGGCCGTGCAGGCATTGAATACCCGCTGACTGAAACGCTGCGCCAGGCACGCCAGCTTCGGCCCGATGCGCACCCGGCAACCGGCGTCGAGGCGGTGCTGCACAAGCTCGTGAATCTGACCGTGTATGCCCCGGCCCGAGCCTCCGAAGCTCAACCAGGCGCTACGGTACAACAGGCCAGCAAGATCCAGGGGCATGTCAACGGGCCGCAGTTCGACCTCATAGGCGAACGCTTCGCTGATGGCTTCGCTACCCTGGAAGGCCGAAACGACAAGGGATTCGGGCAAACCGGCTATCTCCAGACGAAATAACGGTTCGTTGGCTGGATCGGACATCGGCGTATCTCTACAGGAGGGGCGGCCGGGGATTCTCGCTGAGAGCCATGGCGGAGTAGAGAGCCGAAGTACAAGTTAGGAAAGGGACTACATGAAATGAGGACAGCAGCGGTTAAATGAGCCGATCAGCCGAAATAACAGCGGCACAAATAAGAACGCCCTTCAGGACTATCCGAAAAAACCTGCACTGTGCAGCGTATTTTTCTGACAGCCCGGAGGGCGCTCAATTATTGATCAAACAACCTCAAGAAGACAGATAGGACGAACGCGTGAGCCCCAGGCGCAACGCGTCGAGGAACTGCGTACGCTCGGTGGCGCTGATGCGGGCGCTGGCGCACTTGTCGCGGTAGTGAGTCATCAACTCCTCCGGCGACAAGTGCACGTAGCGCAACATGTCTTCGATGGTGTCGTGGGTTTCGATACCGGCGTGGTACACGCTGCCGTCGGCGTTCTGGTAGATGTTCACCGAGTCGGTGTCACCGAACAGGTTGTGCATGTCGCCGAGGATTTCCTGGTAGGCGCCCACCAGGAAGATACCCAGCAAATAGTCCTCACCGGGGTTGAGGGAATGGACCGGCAGGCTGGTCTCGATGCTCTGCTCATCAACGTACTGCTTGATCTTGCCATCGGAGTCGCAGGTCAAGTCTTGCAGCACGGCGCGGCGCAGCGGTTCTTCGTCGAGACGATGCAGCGGCAGGATCGGTAGCACCTGGCCGATGGCCCAGGTGTCCGGCAGGCTCTGGAACACCGAGAAGTTGCAAATGTATTTGTCGGCGAGCTTGTCGTTGAGTTCGTCCAGCACCTGGCGATGGGAACGCTGGCGGGCCTTCAACGAGTTGTGCAGGCGACGGCATACGGCGAAGTAGCACTGCTCGGCCAAGGCTTTTTCCGCCAGGGTCAGCTTGCCATCTGCGTACTGGGCGGCCACGTCGCTCATGTAGTGAGTAGCGCGCCAGTAGGTTTCGGTGACCATTTCGATATCGGTCGGCCCCAGCAGGTCCACCAGCCATTGCACGGTTTCCGGCAACGCTTCCTTGTTTTCAATGACCGGCACGTCATCGTGATGTTTCTCGACGTCGGTCACCTGCACCACCAGCATGGCGTGGTGGGCGGTCAGGGAACGGCCGCTCTCGGAGAAAATGTGCGGATGCGGCAGGCTCTGGGCGTCGCAGAACTCCTTGAGCATACCGACCACGACGCCGGCATAGTCGTCCATGTCGTAGTTGATCGAACTGGCGTTGCGCGAATGCGTACCGTCGTAGTCCACACCCAGGCCACCGCCGACGTCGATGTGATCCACCGGCAGGCCAAGATTGCGCAGCTCACCGTAGTAACGGATCGCTTCCTTGAAGCCGTGCTGGTAGTCCGCCAGGTTGGCGATCTGCGAACCCATGTGGAAGTGCAACAGGCGAATGCCCTGGTCCAGGCCGGCGGCGCGGAAGCGCTCGACCACCGACAGCAGTTGCGCCGCCGACAAACCGAACTTGGATTTCTCGCCACCGGTGTCGGCCCACTTGCTCGAAGCCAGGGACGACAGGCGCACCCGCAGGCCCACCTGTGGCTTGACCTTGAGCGACGCCGCTTCTTCGATCACCAGGCCGACTTCGGACTCTTTCTCGATGACGATGAACACATTGTGACCCAGCTTCTGGCCCATCAGCGCCAGGCGGATGAACTCGCGGTCCTTGTAGCCGTTGCAGACGATAGTCCCACCCTTGGGCGCCAGAGCCAGCACCGCCAGCAGCTCGGGCTTGGAGCCGGCCTCAAGGCCAATGGACACGTTCTGGGTGGCGATGATGTTCTCGATCACCGCTTCCTGTTGGTTGACCTTGATCGGATAGAGTGCGGTGTACTTGCTCTGGTATTCCAGGCGCGCGATGTTGCTGTCGAAGGCGCCGGTGAGCTGGCGCACGCGGTCTTGCAAGATGTCGGGGAAGCGCACCAGCAGAGGCAGCGAGAGGCCGCTCCGGCGAAGTTGGTCGACCTGCTCGAACAGGTCGATGGGCGAACTGCCGGGACCGTTCGGACGGACTTCTACGCGACCGGCGTCATTGATCGCGAAATACCCGGCCCCCCAATGGCGAATCCCGTAAACACTGCGGCTGTCCGCAACTGTCCATTGGCTGCCATCGTCTTTGCGTGTGCGTCGTACGGACATCGAAGTCCCCTATGAAAGAAGTCAAAAATGCGCCATCCGGTCAGAGGCCGGCGCAGTCTGGAGAGTGAAGATGACGAATTGCCTGTCAGCAGGGTAGACCTTGCTCACCGAGCTGAGTTTAGAAAGCCGTTCAGCCGCCGGATTTTTTCGCCTTGAAACCGTGCCGTGCCAGTTCGGCCAGCAACAGCTCGACGTGATCGCCCTGGATCTCGATGACGCCGTCCTTCAACGCGCCCCCGGTGCCACAGCGTTTCTTCAACGTGGTGGCCAGTTCCTTGAGCGCGTCTTCGGCCAACGGCACGCCGGTGATCGTAGTCACCGTCTTGCCGCCGCGCCCCTTGCTTTCACGGCGCACGCGAGCGATACCGTCACCGGCGGGAATGACGTTCTGTTTGCAGGTGCAGGCGTCCACCGGCTGGCGGCATTCAGGGCAATGACGACCGGCGTCGGTAGAAAATACCAGGCCGCCCAGGGCGGCGAAGGATGCGGCTTTTTTGGCCACCGGCAATCCTCTCGGGAGGACAAAGACTGGCCAGGACAAACAGTGCCCCGACCGCGAAGCCCCACTCAGGCAGGGGCAGCGCTACTGGACCCGCAGACGCCGGTCCAGCTTGAAAAGTCGCGCAGTGTAACGGCAAAAACTCCAATTGCTAAGGGCCAATCGGCGCCAATTTACTGCTTCTTTGCGACGCCGTTGCCATGGGCCCGCAAATAGCGCTCCAGGGCTGCCAGGGAGTCCGGGCAATAGGGCTTGTTCCGGATGTCTTCGAGCACCTGCTCGACTGGCATGAAACACGCTTCGAGGACCTCTTCCGGCTGCAGAATCAGCGGGCCGTCCCACACCGCAGAGAACGCCGAACACCATAGGCGACTGCCGGGGTCTTCGAAATAGAAATGGTCGTGGGCGGTCAGTAGCACGCCGCTCACGCCCAATTCCTCTTCCAGCTCACGGGCGGCCGATTCGGCATAGCTCTCGTTCGCCTGCACCATTCCGCCCGCCGCCACATCCCAGAAACCGGGGTAGATGGCCTTGCTCAGGGTTCGCCGGTGAACGCACAGTTCACCGGCCGAGTTGAACAACATGATGTAGGTGCCACGTCCGATCAGACCGCGCTCGCGCAGCTCCGAGCGCACCAGGCTGCCGAGCAGGTTGTCATGCTCATCGACCCAAGCGATCAGCTCGGCATCCGAAGCCTCTCGATGGGCGGCCTCCCGGGTGCTTTCGTTCATGGATCAGCCCTGGTTCAGCAATTGCCGCAAGTCGATCACCGCCGCGTTGGCCCGGGAGATGTAGTTGGCCATGACCAACGAATGGTTCGCCAGCACACCGAAGCCGCTGCCATTGAGGATCATCGGGCTCCAGACCGGTTCCTGGGACGCTTCCAGCTCCCGGATGATCTGCCGCACGCTGACAGTGGCGTTTTTCTTCGCCAATACATCGGCGAAGTCCACTTCGATGGCGCGCAGCAGGTGAGACAAGGCCCAGGCCTGTCCACGCGCTTCATAGAACACGTTGTCGATCTGCAACCACGGAGTCTCGACCACTTCTTCGTCGACCTGCGGCACCTGGCCCGGCGCCGGGACTTCGGTTTTCAACGCGGTATTGAGCTTGACCCGGCCGACGCTGGCCGACAGGCGCTGGGACAGCGACCCCAGGCGAGTGCCGACGTCGCCCAGCCAGTTGTTCAGGTTATCGGCGCGAGCATAGAACAGCGCGCTCTTCTGGGAGGGATCGGACAGGCGTGCCTGATAGCGGCTCAGCGAGTTGATACCTTCCTGATATTCCGACTCACTGGAAGGCAGCACCCAGCTGCGGTTATCGAAGTTGAAACGCGGCTCTGCCTTGGCGAGATCGGCGTCTTCGGCAGACTGGGACTGGGAGCGGGCGAAGTCCTTGCGCAAGGCGCGGCTCAAGTCGCGAACCTGCACCAGCACGCCATATTCCCAGCTCGGCATGTTGTCCATCCACAGGCCTGGAGGGAAACGGTCATTGGAGATGTAGCCGCCCGGCTTGGTCAGCAAGGTACCGGCCACGCTCTTGAGGGTCTCGACGGTGGTGTAGCCCACCACCATTTGCCGACCGTCCTTCTCGGCCGCCGCCTGGGCACTCTGCTGCACGGGAAACAGGGCGGGCTCCTGGCTCCAGTACCAGCCGATGGCGATGGTCACCAACAGGTACAGGCCCACCAGCGTGCCCAGCGCACGGCTGAAGAATAGCCCGCCCAGGTAGCTGCGGGTGTCCGATTTTGGCTCGGCGGCCCGTTCAGGTGCGCTGCCCGCGCGGTTTTTCCAGTCCAGCATGGCGATGTCCCTTCAATCACTTGAGTTCACGGTTCGACCACAACCCTACGCCATCGTGCCTGATCTGAGGCACGTAAACAGGCTGACACGGCGAGGCAATCGGACCGTCACTATAAAGGAAGCGCAGCCGTCGGCCTATGCGACCGATCGGTCAGAAACTGAATTGAGTCTTGAGGCAGATTATTGACGTATGACACTCATGCGAGGGAAAAGAGGTGCTAGCATAGAGCCACCAGTCGACCTCAGCATGCACCCTAACTAGTAGTCAGGATATGACCGAGCCAGAAGACCCCAGCCGTGAGCGCCTCAAGCACCACTTTGCCCAGCGGGTAATTCACCAGGCTCGCCAGATCCTGGAGATATGGCAACGCCTGCAACGCAGCGAATGGTCAAGCACCGACCTGTCGGAGCTCAGCGAAGCCAATCTGCGCCTGCTGCGCTTCGCCGAGCGTTTCGAACAGCCGGAGCACTCCCAGCTTGCCCAAGGCATCAGCCAGTCGTTGCAAGCGGTGGATGCCAATCGCGGGCGGCTGAGCAGTCATCTGATCACCGAAATCAACCGGCTGATGCAACGGCTGTCCCGCACAGGCCTGCGCCACGGCGACCAGCTCGAACAAACCTTCCTGCCGCCGCTGCGCAAGCCCATCTATGTGTTGCTGCAGGATCATGACCGCGCCGAGCGACTGGCCAAGCAGCTGGAATTCTTCGGCCTCAGCGCCCAGGCGCTGGACAGTGTCGCGGCATTTCGCGCCTCGATGGTCGAGCGCTTGCCGGCGGCGATCGTCATGGATGTGGACTTCAGTGGCCCTGGGGTTGGCCTGAAACTGGCCGCCGAAGCCCAGCAAGGCCTGGAGCAGCCATTGCCATTGTTGTTCTTCAGCCTGTTGGAAACCGACACACCGACACGCCTGGCGGCGGTTCGGGCCGGTGGACAGGAATTCCTGACCGGCACCCTGGAAGCCTCGAGCCTGCTGGAAAAGATCGAAGTGCTGACCTGTGTCGCCCAGTACGAGCCCTATAAAGTGCTGATCATTGACGACTCCCGCGCCCAGGCCCTGCACACCGAGCGCCTGCTCAACAGCGCCGGCATCGTGACCCGCACGCTGACCGAGCCGATCCAGGCCATGGCGGAACTGGCGGACTTCCAACCCGACCTGATCATCCTGGACATGTACATGCCCTCCTGCACCGGCACTGAACTGGCGAAGGTGATCCGCCACAATGACCGCTACGTGAGCGTGCCGATCATTTACCTGTCCGCCGAAGACGACCTGGACAAACAGCTCGACGCCATGAGCGAGGGTGGCGACGACTTCCTGACCAAACCGATCAAGCCCCGGCACTTGATCACCACGGTGCGCAATCGCGCGGCCCGGGCCCGCAACCTCAAGGCGCGGATGGTGCGCGACAGCCTCACCGGCCTGTACAACCACACCCATATCCTGCAACTGCTCGAAGACTGCTGCTTCCGTGCGCGTCGCGAAGGCAAGCCGCTGAGCTTCGCCATGCTGGACATCGACCATTTCAAACGGGTCAACGACAGCCACGGCCACCCCATGGGCGACCGGGTGATCAAAAGCCTCGCGCTGTTCCTCAAGCAGCGCCTGCGCAAGACCGATTTCATTGGCCGTTATGGCGGCGAAGAATTTGCCATTGTCATGCCAGACACCGACATCGACGCTGCTTGCACGGTGCTGGATGAAATCCGCCAGCGCTTTGCCGAAATCCACTACCCTGCCCAGCCTCAGGACCTGTGGTGCACATTCAGTGCCGGGGTGGTGGAGATGAGCGAAATGTCCGACAGCCTGATGATGGCCAGTCAGGCGGATGAAGCGCTATATCGCGCCAAGCATGCCGGTCGTAACCGGGTACAGAGCGCTCGCCAATCAAAGCAAAGTGCCATCTTTTCATCCGAATCCACTGATTCAGTCATAAACCTGTAACTCAAGCGCAATAAATTCAGGCACTTACGATTCTGCCCCCGGTAGACCCCGATGCGCTTGAAGCTGCTGACAAACCTCAACACTCTCCTTTTGGTAACCGTGTGCCTGGGCCTGGGCGCCACGCTCTGGTGGTCGCAAACCGCCCTGGAACGCCCGTACTTATTAATGGAGCGTTATCTGGGACTGTCGCGGCAATTCCAGGGTGAAGTGGCGGGCAACATCGATGATTACCTCGCCAGCGGCGACGCCTTGCGCTTGAGTGCCGCCACCCAGGCCCTGGAAACACTGCAAAAGGATTTGGATCAGTTTCCACCGGAACTGGCCCAGGCATTACGCCCGAGCCTTTCGGGTCTCGATGAGTTCAGCAAGACCGACCTGCTGGCCGCCGGCAAGCTGGCCGGCGATCCCCAGGCGTTGTTGTTGCAGGCCGAACGCGAGCTGAGCGCCAACCTGGACCGTCTCGCCCAATACGCCAACGGCGCCCCGGCGTACCTGACGCCTTTGTTCGCCGCCTCGCAATACCTGGGCCGGTTGTCACTCACGCGGGAAAAAATGGTCAGCAGCGGCCGCAGTGAACTGGCCGCCGATGTCGAACGGGAGCTGGCCAATATCCGCACCCAGGCCGAACTGCTCGACAACCTGCCACTGCTCGGTGTTACGGCCAGCAACGAATCCGGCAGCGACGACTTCGCCGCGCTGATGGGGCTGGAAACCCAGGAGAAGTCGGTCGCCGAAGACGCCGGCATTGCTCTCAAGCGCGAACTCAACGGCCTGCTTGGCCGATACCCGGCAGAACTGGGACGTACGCGGGCGCTGGTTCAGAAACGCACCGAGTTGAGTAATGCCACGCACCTGAAAACCGCCCAAGTGCAGGAGGCAATCAATGTCATGGAGCCCGCCGTGCGCGCCCAGCACGGGCAGATCCAGGGTGAGGTCCGACTGATCCAGGGTGTGATGATCGGCTTGATACTGCTGATCGCATTGCTCATCGATACGTTGCAACGACGTCTCGCCCGAACCCTGACACACCTGGCGCCAGCGCTCTCGACCTGGGCCGAAGGCGACTTCAGCCATGATATCCATGTCGGCGCCAGCAATCGCGAGTTGCAGGATATCGAAGCATCGCTCAATCGGCTCCGCGCTTTCCTGACGGACCTGGTGGGGACCATACACCTGAATGCCGAACAGGTCGCCGGCAGCAGCCGGACCCTGGCCGAGTTGAGTGCAGAAATGCACAGCGGTGCGGAGCACCAGGCCAGCGACACAGCCCTGATCCGTGACTCTCTCGGTGAATTGGAGGCAACCATCCAACAAGTGGCCGGTGACGCCAGCCAGGCCGCGCAGGCCAGCCGCAGCGCCGGAAACGCCGTCGAACAGGGGCAGAAAGTCATCGGCCTGAGCCTTACGGGCCTGCATGCGCTGGTGGGCGAAGTGCAAGGCAACGCGCAGATGATCGAGCAACTGGCCGAGGAGTCCGCCACCATCGGCGGCGTGCTGACGGTGATTCGCTCGATTGCCGACCAGACCAACCTGTTGGCCCTCAATGCCGCCATCGAAGCCGCCCGCGCCGGTGAAATGGGCCGGGGTTTTGCGGTGGTGGCCGAGGAGGTGCGTTCGCTGGCGCAACGGACCGCGGGGGCCACGGCCGAAATCCAGGCCTTGATCGCCCGCCTGCAATTGGCCGCGCGCCAGTCGGTGGACGGCATGCGCGCCCAGGTCGAGCATGCCGAAGCCACCGCCAATCAGGCCCAGGCGGCCGACGGTGCGCTGGATAAAATCGTCGAGGCCATCCAGACCATTGCCGACACTGCGGTACGCATCGCCGACGTCACCGCCCAACAGAGCGGCGCCGTCAGCGAAATCCGCGATCACAGCGAACGGATCCACCAACTGGGCGGTGAAAACCTGTTGCGCATCGGCCAGGGCCGGGAACAGGGTGACAACCTGTTGGTCCTGGGTGGACGCCTGCACACCGCCGTGCAAGCCTTCCGCGTCTGATTCGCGGCAAGGGCTGACAATTCAGGCTTTTGCGCCTCGGATGACCGGCTCCTGCAGCACGGTCACAAGTTTTGCGTAAACATCGCTCATCGTGCCGGCTATTGCCGAGAACTGGACAGTCATAAAGGCTTTGCGGCATAGTCGCCGGGTTCTGACACCTGCTCACGGATAACAAGGAACAGCAGATGGCGACCCTATTGGTCCTGCACGGACCCAACCTGAACCTGCTTGGCACCCGCGAACCGGGTATCTATGGTTCCCTCACGCTGGCTCAGATCAATCAGGATCTGGAACAACGGGCCCGCGCCGCCGGCCATCACTTGCTCTATCTGCAAAGCAACGCCGAATACGAATTGATCGACCGCATCCATGCCGCCCGTGACGAAGGCGTGGACTTCATTCTGATCAATCCCGCAGCTTTTACACATACAAGCGTCGCATTACGTGACGCGCTGCTGGCGGTGAGCATCCCATTCATCGAAGTGCATTTGTCCAACGTGCACAAACGCGAACCTTTCCGCCATCACTCCTATTTCTCCGATGTAGCGGTAGGAGTGATCTGCGGCCTTGGCGCCAGCGGTTACCGACTGGCCCTGGAGGCCGCCCTAGAGCAGCTTGAAAGACAGGCAAAAGCTTGAACAACAAGCGTTAAACGCCCCTGACCGACCCTTGGGAGTTGATGATTCATGGATATCCGTAAAGTTAAGAAACTGATCGAATTGCTGGAAGAGTCCGGCATCGACGAGCTCGAGATCAAGGAAGGCGAAGAGTCCGTACGCATCAGCCGTCACAGCAAGACTCCAGCCCAGCAGTATTACGCTCCGGCCCCCATGCAGGCTCCGGCAGCTGCTCCGGCTCCGGCCGCGCCTGTTGCCGCCGCCGCTGCTCCTGCCGCTGCCGCCGCGCCTGCGCTCAACGGCACCGTTGCCCGCTCGCCAATGGTGGGCACGTTCTATCGCAAGTCTTCCCCGACCTCGCCGTCCTTCGTTGAAGTCGGCCAGACTGTGAAGAAAGGCGACACCCTGTGCATCGTCGAAGCCATGAAGATGATGAACCACATCGAAGCTGAAACCAGCGGTGTGATCGAATCCATCCTCGTTGAAGACGGCCAGCCGGTTGAGTACGACCAACCGCTGTTCACCATCGTTTGAACCGCGGAGAGCCTTTGATGACTGCGAAGCTGGAAAAAGTCCTGATCGCGAACCGCGGTGAAATCGCCCTGCGAATCCTGCGCGCCTGCAAAGAGATGGGCATCAAGACCGTCGCCGTTTATTCCAAGGCCGACAAGGAATTGATGCACCTTGGCCTGGCAGACGAATCCGTCTGCATCGGTCCGGCGTCGGCTGCGCATTCCTACCTGCACATCCCGGCGATCATCGCCGCTGCCGAAGTGACCGGCGCCACCGCCATTCACCCGGGCTACGGCTTCCTGGCGGAAAACGCCGACTTCGCCGAACAGGTCGAGAACTCCGGTTTTGCCTTCATCGGCCCGAAAGCCGAAACCATCCGCCTGATGGGCGACAAGGTTTCGGCCAAGCACGCCATGATCGCCGCCGGCGTACCGACTGTTCCGGGCTCCGACGGCCCGCTGCCTGAAGACGAGGAAACCGCCCTGCGCATCGGTCGTGAAGTCGGTTATCCGGTGATCATCAAGGCCGCTGGCGGCGGCGGTGGTCGTGGCATGCGCGTGGTGCACAAGGAAGAAGACCTGATTTCCTCGGCGAAACTGACCCGCTCCGAAGCAGGCGCGGCGTTCGGCAACCCGATGGTCTATCTGGAAAAATTCCTGACCAACCCACGCCACGTCGAAGTGCAGGTACTGTCCGACGGCCAGGGCAACGCCATCCATCTGGGCGACCGTGACTGCTCGCTGCAACGTCGTCACCAGAAGGTCCTCGAAGAAGCGCCGGCTCCGGGCATCGACGAAAAAGCTCGCCAGGAAGTCCTGGCACGCTGCGTCAAGGCGTGTATCGACATCGGCTACCGTGGCGCCGGTACCTTCGAGTTCCTGTACGAGAACGGTCGCTTCTACTTCATCGAAATGAACACCCGTGTTCAGGTGGAGCACCCGGTTTCGGAAATGGTCACCGGTATCGACATCGTCAAGGAGATGCTCAGCATCGCCGCCGGCAACAAGCTGTCGTTCACCCAGGATGACGTGGTCATCCGCGGTCACGCGCTGGAATGCCGGATCAACGCCGAAGACCCGAAAACCTTCATGCCAAGCCCAGGCACGGTCAAGCATTTCCATGCTCCGGGCGGCAACGGCGTTCGTGTCGACTCGCACCTGTACAGCGGTTATGCGGTTCCACCGAACTACGACTCGCTGATCGGCAAGCTGATCACCTACGGGGCAACCCGTGACGAAGCCATGGCGCGCATGCGCAATGCGCTGGACGAGATCGTGGTAGACGGAATCAAAACCAACATCCCGCTGCACCGCGACCTGACCCGCGATAAAGGCTTCTGCGAAGGCGGCATCAACATCCATTACCTGGAACACAAGCTGGCCCACCAGGAATGATGTTCCAAGCGATGTGAAAAGACCCCGGCCAGTGGCCGGGGTCTTTTTTTACGTGCCGGTCAGCTCAACACCACCGTCGGGAATGCGTGCGCTTGAATCTGCGACGCGGTCGCCGGCCTGCCCTGCGAGGTCTGGACAACGCCATTGGCATTGGCGACCAGCGGTTCGCTGCGCATGCGTGTCATGAACCCACGCGCGCGCACCGATACCGGGTCGGAGCTCTTCTTCGCCCTCGCCAGCACCGGAATGTAATAGCGCTCGACCTGGCTGCGCGATGTCTTGAACACCGACGCCATACCGCTGCGCAAATCCAGCGACACGCCATAGTTACTCCCCAGGCAGGAAGAATACGACCAGTGATCCCAGGTCGGCTTCAATCCCTGGCGCCTCATGATGGACCTGACCCGCCCGCCAATATCGGCCCCCGTCAACCAATCCCCGCCCGCCAGGGTCACCCGGATCTCCCTGGCACTTCCACCCAGGCGCGATATCACGTCCTTGATACTGCGTTCGATCAGTGCGCGGATGTTGTGATCGAAATGAATGACCGCGCCCACCCTGGTGGCCGGGTTGTACAACGAAGCGATTACGCAGGTCTGCGCATTCAGCGAGAACAGATAATTGTCGGCCACCGCCTCGCTGAACTTCGCCACCACGGCCTCGCCCTGCAAGGCGCCCCTTGAGACGTCCGGAAAAACATGCCCGGGAAACGCCTCCCGCAGATCCCCCACCTTTCCGAGATTGCGCACCTCGTCATTGCCACCTCTCAGGCCGACTTTGTTGTGAACCCACTTTCCATCCGCCATCCTGCGCATGGGCAGCTTGTAAAAGGCGCCGGGACGACTGGCATCCACCAGGCACAGACCACCGAAGTGAACGCTTTCCTGTACTTGGTAATACCTGCCTTTATGGCGTATGAAATAGCGGCTGCGCGGTTGCGATGCACTGGGCGGGCTGCGATAGGTCCCCTGGAAAATACCCTCGTTCACCCACTGCAAATTCTCAGGTGTCCTGCCAACCGCCTGTTTCGGCTTGAAGCGGATGGCCTGGTTGACCGGCCCGGTTTCCCTGGCGATCGCCGACGCCGCGTCTCTCAAGCGCCGGGCGGACAACGCCATCGGATTCAAGACAGACTTCAAGCCCCCGGCGGTACGTCCCAGCAAGGTGGCGATGGCGCCCACCCCCAACGCAGCGAACAAGACGCCCCACGAGGCCATCAGCCAGCGCCCCAGCGCACGGTCCGTGTCGCCCTGCACGTGAGCGTGGGTGGCCTCTTTGACGCTGACGGCAATAAAGGCAACGTCCAGCAGCAACGCAAAGGGAGGATAAACCAGACACACTGGTGCGGAGGCAAACAGCAGCCCCTTGACGACCTGCGCCCTGATCACCTCGGCGCGGCTCTTGGTAATGTCCTCCACATCGGAGACAGCCCGCTCGATGTAGCCATCGAACTCGGCCCGGACATCCACCACTCGATTGAATTCGCGCAATGTATCGACGCCCACACCCGAGGCAGCCAATGCCGCCAGCGAGCGTCTGACGGCCGTGCGGGCACCCAGCGCCGTGCGCTGCAATACGTAGTCATGCAGGCGCGCAGCGACCTTGCCGGAAAAGTCCCGGTATTGGCGGAAAAGGACACCATCCGGTGCGTCGGGGGTATACAACCAGGCGTAACCCTTCGGATCGAAGTAGGTAAAGACATAGACGCCCATGACGATATGGCCGCCAATGGAAAACCTGATGACGCCTTCGCGCTGCACCACGGCCCCCGAATACACCGGGCCTGATCCGAGTACCGGCTCGCTCAACAGGGTGACCTGTCGAGTGAGCCACCAGAATTCATCTGCGTTGATCTGGGATTTTCCCGCTGCGAGGCGCAGGTCGCGGTCCATCCTGGTCAGCAATAGGTTGCGGCAGGCATTGCGACGCTGGGCATATTCAGGGGCACCGGCATCGAGGAACCTGGCGCGGATCTCCCGTACATACTGCTCGCCCACGTATGCACGCCGGATATAGGAGGCGAGTTCCGCACTGCGCACCCGGCTCAGGTCCTGCCCGACCGAGGAGCGCACGCCCTTGCGGGGATTATCGATACCCGAATTGTCGTCATACCCGTGAATGACAAGATCCAGCAGGCTGGCGACCTGCGTCCTGCCATCGGCCAGGCCCGGGTTGTAATCGATGAGAACCGTCGTCGGATCGACCGGATCGTGCAGCCCCTTGCTCCGCATGTACGGTGCAATCGCCTGCGTGACGATGCGTTTGGCAAAGTCCGCGAAGACTTCGTAGCCGGCCAGCAGTTTGTCGAAGCGCTGTTGGTGGACCATAAGCGCCTGGTTCAGACTGCTGAGGGTGCGCCGCGAGTCAGCAGATAATGCGCTGTACCAGGGGGGTGATTCGTCCAGCGCCACTTGCGCGAGGTGATTGTCCAGGCCAGTTGCAACGTTATCTTGCAGGCAGGCCTTCAAGCCGCTCACCGCGCCTCTGGGGTCCTTGGTCGAGTCCCATGACGCCGGTCTGTCCACCACTTTGGCGAAGTACTCCCGCGCCTCATCACGACCGGACGGGGAGATTCGCTGGATCAGATATTCGCGCCCCGCCTCGGTTCGGGTCCAGGCGCCGATTTCCACGCTCACCGCCCAAAGTGAGGGCAACTCGACCCACTCCTGGCCATCCGGCTTGTCAGGGGCATACAGCAGCAGATCACCCTGGAGGTCCTGGCGATGGAACAGGAGCAGATCGACACACTTGAGCCCATTCGGAAGGACCAGACCGCTCACCTTCAGGGCGCTTGAGGACCGTACCGAATCGTCGTTTTCCCACAGGGCTCGCACCGCATCATGGTGAACCGCCTTCAAATGACCCGCGCACCGCGCAATGAAGGCACTTTGCACAAGCCGTGCCGCGAGCCAGTCGAACAGGGCGTCTCTCAAGTCTTCACGGCCATAGCGGCTGGCCAGGGCTCGCAGGTATTCGGCCGGGACATCCACTTGCGCCAACAATTGAGTGATAAATGCCGGTGAAAGAGGCTGGTTGCGCAGCATGGCGCCATTTTCCACCAAGAGCACCGATACGCTGTCCTGCCTCAACGGCCCCGCCGCCAGCAGCTCGCTCAAACTGTAGGCCTGCACAGGCTGATCAATGACGGTTCGCCATTGCAACTGCACCCGGATACGGTCCGGCTCAATCTCCATATCCAATTCATTCCTGACGTAGTCCTTGGCCAAATGCCGGGCGAAAGCCCGTCGCGAAGCCAGCCCCTCAAGCAGCTCATCCACCATCGCCGTCGCCTGGGCAGTGCGGTCCTGAAGGGTTTCGAGTTCCTTGCGCTCGCTTTCGTCCAGCGCTCGCAACCAACCAGGCAATTGCAAGCGAGCGAGTGCCTCGAGATTGCGGCGCTCCTCAGGTGTCGCCAGCTCGACCAAGCCACAGCTTCGGCGCCATGAGTCGTGCAATACGTCGAGCTTTTCCCGAAGCTCATCGACGTCCACTCCCACCAACTGGCCTGGCTGAAAGGTCACGTCGACCTGCACGATGTGGTCATCGAGCTTCTGCCGGATCACTTCCTCGAGCGAAGCATCGCCTCCGCTCGCTCGCCAGTGACGTCGCAGATAATCCTTGTAGTGATGAAGGCAGCCCGAGGCGATCCCTTCCACAGTCTGCACAATGACTTCCTGACGCTCGACCGCAAATCCGCGATCGGCCCCTTCGGGCCAGCGATAGGGTGTGTTCAGCTCTTCATCGACGACCAACGGCTGCTGGTCGATCATCCGTTGCAGCACTGTGTCGACCAGATTGTCGATGAAGCGTGGGTCGATGTTGCCCTGGTAGAAGTGCGTACGCAGTTCGACCAGCAGATGCTCCTGCAATATTTCCAGAAAGGTCATCTGGGTATTCAATCGCCCGTCGATCTCGGCTTGCCATCGCGTCAGTCTGTGCAGGATCGCTTGTGCTGTTTGCGCTTGGGGGAAAGGTATCGGCCCCGTGCCGTTCGCCTTCCCTTGCTGTTCGGCAGTGTTGTCCATCACATTCCTCCCTGTTGTGTGGACAGCCACCTTATCCATCGGCCAACACGCCCTGGCCATACATATGTATATCGGTGCGCCAACCGCCGGCAGACGACGAGACGCGCTTATCCACTTTGACGGCAAGCTGGCGTACACTGCGCAGCTTTCGCAGCCCTGGGGCTGCCCCAGTAGATTTATTTCCAAAGGTGCCCGCCATGCCTTGGCTGCAAGTACGCCTGGCCATCAGCCCGGAACAAGCCGAAACCTACGAAGATGCGTTCCTTGAAACAGGCGCCGTGTCGGTAACCTTCATGGATGCCGAAGACCAGCCGATCTTCGAACCGGAACTCAATACCACCCCGCTGTGGGCCCATACCCACTTGCTGGCGCTGTTCGAAGGCGGCACCGAGGCGGCCACCGTACTGGCCCATCTCGAACTGCTGACCGGCAGCCCTCTTCCGGAACATCACAGCGAAGTGATCGAAGACCAGGATTGGGAACGCAGTTGGATGGATAATTTCCTGCCGATGCGCTTTGGCCGGCGCCTGTGGATCGTGCCGAGCTGGCATGCCGCACCCGAGCCAGACGCGGTCAACCTGCTGCTGGATCCGGGCCTGGCGTTCGGTACCGGCACCCATCCGACCACCGCGTTGTGCCTGGAATGGCTCGATGGCCAGGACCTGAAAGGCTGCAACGTACTCGATTTCGGCTGTGGCTCGGGAATCCTGGCGATTGCCGCGCTTCTGCTGGGCGCCAGGGAAGCGGTCGGCACGGACATTGACGTCCAGGCCCTGGAGGCGTCTCGCGACAACGCCGGACGCAACAACATCGCCCCTGAATTACTCCCGCTTTATCTGCCGCAGGATTTGCCGCCCGTCCAGGCTGACGTGCTGGTGGCCAATATCCTGGCCGGACCGTTGGTATCCCTGGCGCCGCAACTGTCGAGCCTGGTCAAGCCGGGCGGACGCCTTGCACTGTCAGGCATTCTCGCCGAACAGGGCGAAGAGGTTGCCGCTGCTTATGCCGCGGACTTCGATCTGGACCCGATAGCCAATCGTGATGGCTGGGTGCGCATCACCGGACGTCGGCGCTAGAATGGCCGCCTGTATTCACCGGATTGCCGCATGACCGACAGTTTCGTCACCCAGTGCCCGCATTGCCATACCAGTTTTCGCGTCAGCCATACTCAATTGAGCGTGGCGCGCGGGGTGGTTCGCTGCGGCTCGTGCCTGCAGGTGTTCAATGCCGCACGACAGCTGCTGGAGCAACGAGCCGCCAAGGAAGCCGCTGCCCCCATTGCTCCGCCGACCAAGCCTGCCGCCGCCGAAACGCCACACCGTGCAATCAGCCAGAAACAGTGGACCGCCGCGGAACTGGACCTCGATGACCTGGACAAGGAACTGGCTCGCCTGGAACGGCGCGACAAACGGACACCGGGCAATACCGGTCGGCGCCGCGAAGACAGTCTGAGCGCGCAACGCGACTCCCTCTCCGATGGGCAGGAGTCCTGGCCGGACAGTCTGTACAGCGAGTCCCCCGCCGAACGCTTCGAAACTGCCATCCAGGCACCCGTCGAGCCGTTCTCGCCCCACGAGCCGGCCCGGCCGCCGCGCACCGAACCTTCTCTGACGCTGGCCCTTGAACCCCTGGAGCCAGACGACGAACCTGTCGCCCCGCTACGCCTCGAACCCGTGGACGAACCAGGCGAACACCTTGAGCGCCTGTCCGCCACGGATGATCTCGACGAGGAGCCGGAGCAAGCGCTGCCGTCGCGCAAGAAGCGCGAGCGCCAGGAGCCCGGGATACGTGCCGAGGTCCTGCAAGACCTGGACGACGATCCGCTGCAACTGGACTGGCGCAAACGCCGCTCGCCCTGGGGGCGGCGCCTGCTATGGAGCCTGCTGATACTGTTGGCTGCGGCGGCCCTGGCCGGCCAGTACATTGCCTATCACTTCGAGGAAATGGCCCGCCAGGACCAGTATCGCCCCTGGTTCCTGCAAATCTGCCCGGTCATCGGCTGTGATGTGCCCTCCAAGGTCGACATCGCGAAAATCAAAAGCAGCAATCTGGTGGTGCGCAGCCATCCGGAATTCAGCGGTGCCCTGGTCGTGGACGCGATCATCTACAATCGTGCGCCCTTCTCCCAACCGTTCCCGCTGTTGGAGCTACGGTTCGCCGACCTCAACGGGCACTTGATCGCCAGCCGCCGCTTCAAGCCAGCGGAATACTTGGGCGGCGATCTCGAAGGCCGCGGCGAAATGCCGCCCCAGACGCCCATCCATATCGCGCTGGACATCCTGGACCCCGGGCCTAAAGCAGTGAACTACAGCCTGAGCTTCCACTCGCCCGAGTGACGCGGCCAGGGTCAGTCGTTTGACGGCAGCTTTCTGACCTGGCCCAGCCAGACCAAACCGCTGGCGATAACAAACCAGCTGTTCAGATTTTATCCAATTCCATCTTTATCCAGTCATCGAGAGCGGGTATCATGCCAACCCTTTTTCGAAGTCTCATGATCCGGCCCCACTTCAGGGAAGTCCTATGTCGGCGGTACGCATCGGCCCATATACATTGCAGAACGGTCTGGTTCTCGCCCCCATGGCGGGCGTCACTGATCAGCCCTTTCGTCAGATGTGCAAACGATTGGGCGCCGGTCTTGTGGTTTCGGAGATGGTCACCAGCGACATGACGCTGTGGAACACCCGCAAATCGCGTCTGCGCATGATCCACACAGGCGATCCCGAGCCCCGCTCGGTACAGATTGCCGGTGGCGATGCGCGGATGCTGGCGGAGGCGGCCCGGGCCAATGTGGCGTTGGGCGCGCAGATCATCGACATCAACATGGGCTGTCCGGCCAAAAAGGTCTGTAACAAGGCCGCCGGTTCCGCGTTGTTGAAAGATGAAACCCTGGTTACCGAGATCCTGCGAGCGGTCGTTGCCGCGGTCGATGTACCGGTGACCCTGAAGATCCGCACCGGGTGGGACCGGGACAACAGGAATGGCCTGACGGTGGCGAAGATCGCCGAACAGGAAGGGATCACGGCGCTGGCGGTCCATGGCCGCACCCGTGCAGACCTGTACACCGGCGAGGCCGAGTACGACACCATTGCCGCGATCAAGCAGGCGGTGTCGATTCCGGTCTTCGCCAATGGCGACATCGATTCACCCGAGAAGGCCCGGTATGTATTGGACGCGACCGGTGCCGACGGCCTGTTGATCGGCCGGGCTGCCCAGGGGCGGCCATGGATTTTCCGTGAGATCGAACATTTCCTGCGCACCGGTGAAAAGCTCGCTGCGCCGCAATTGTCCGAGGTGGAACGAATTCTGCTGGAGCATCTGGCCGCGCTGCATGCCTTCTATGGAGAAGTCATGGGCGTACGCATCGCTCGCAAGCATGTGGGCTGGTATCTCGCAACCCTGCCGGGCGCCAGGGAGTTTCGCGCCCGCTTCAATCGTTTGGATGGTACGCAAGCACAATGCGCCGACGTTCAGGCCTTCTTCGCTGAACGTTACAAGAGCCTGACAGGGGACGAAGGGGTGGCCGCATGACGATGATGACCGAGACTTTAGTGAGTGGAATAACACCCGTGAGCGACAACGTGAATTTGAAACAGCACCTCAATACGCCCAGCGAAGAGGGTCAGACCCTTCGCGGGAGCGTCGAAAAGGCGCTGCACAATTATTTCGCCCACCTTGAGGGCGCTGCCGTCACGGATGTGTACAACCTGGTGCTTTCCGAAGTCGAGGCACCCCTGCTCGAAAGCGTGATGAATTACGTCAAGGGCAACCAGACCAAGGCCAGTGAGCTGCTGGGTCTGAACCGCGGTACCCTGCGCAAGAAACTCAAGCAGTACGATCTGCTGTAAGCATTCAATCAAACCAGAAAGGCGCCCGCGTAAAAAACGGTCGCCTTTTTTGCTGACTTCCCTTGCTTTTGATGGAAATTGAAATGACCGACCAGACCACCCGCCTGCCGATCCGCCGCGCCTTGATCAGCGTCTCCGACAAGACCGGGATCCTCGAATTCGCCCGCGAGCTGCAACAGCTGGGCGTCGAGATTCTTTCCACCGGCGGGACCTTCAAGTTGCTGCAGGACAATGGCGTCGCCGCAGTGGAAGTCGCGGACTACACCGGTTTTGCGGAAATGATGGACGGTCGGGTCAAGACCCTGCATCCAAAGATCCATGGCGGAATCCTGGGCCGTCGCGGCATTGACGATGCCATCATGAACGAACACGGCATCAAGCCGATCGATCTGGTGGCGGTCAATCTCTACCCGTTCGAAGCCACCATCAGCAAGCCTGGCTGCGACCTGCCGACCGCCATCGAGAATATCGATATCGGCGGCCCGACCATGGTCCGCTCGGCAGCCAAGAACCATAAGGACGTGGCCATCGTGGTCAACGCCAGCGACTACGCCAACGTCCTGGAAAACCTCAAGGCCGGTGGCCTGACCTACGCACAGCGTTTCGACCTGATGCTCAAGGCCTTCGAACACACCGCCGCCTATGACGGCATGATCGCCAACTACATGGGTACCGTGAACCAGGCTGCAGAAACCCTGAGCACCGAAGGCCGCAGCGAATTCCCGCGCACCTTCAACACCCAGTTCATCAAGGCCCAGGAAATGCGCTACGGCGAGAACCCGCACCAAAGCGCGGCGTTCTACGTGGAGGCCAAACCGGCCGAGGTCGGCATTGCCACCGCCACCCAGCTGCAAGGCAAGGAGCTGTCGTTCAACAACGTGGCCGACACCGACGCTGCGCTGGAATGCGTCAAGAGCTTCGTCAAGCCTGCCTGCGTGATCGTCAAGCACGCCAACCCGTGCGGCGTGGCCGTGAGCCCGGACGCCGAAGGCGGCATCCGCCAGGCCTACGAACTGGCCTACGCCACCGACACCGAGTCGGCCTTCGGCGGCATCATCGCCTTCAACCGTGAACTGGACGCCGAGACCGCCAAGGCCATCGTCGAGCGTCAGTTCGTCGAAGTGATCATCGCCCCTTCGGTCAGCGAAGAAGCCCGCGCCATCGTCGCTGCCAAGGCCAACGTGCGCCTGTTGGCTTGCGGCCAGTGGTCGGCCGACCGTGCACCGGCCTGGGACTACAAGCGTGTCAACGGGGGCCTGCTGGTACAGAGCCGTGACATCGGAATGATCGGCAGCGAAGACTTGAAAGTCGTGACCCAGCGTGCGCCGAGCGAGCAGGAAATCAACGACCTGATCTTCGCCTGGAAAGTCGCCAAATACGTCAAGTCCAACGCCATCGTCTACGCCAAGAACCGTCAGACCATCGGCGTCGGCGCCGGCCAGATGAGCCGTGTGAACTCGGCCCGTATCGCCGCGATCAAGGCTGAACATGCCGGCTTGCAGGTCAAGGGCGCGGTCATGGCTTCCGATGCGTTCTTCCCGTTCCGTGACGGCATCGACAATGCGGCCAAGGTGGGGATCACCGCTGTGATCCAGCCGGGTGGTTCGATGCGTGATGCAGAAGTCATCGCAGCCGCCGATGAGGCCGGCATTGCGATGGTGTTCACTGGCATGCGCCATTTCCGCCACTAACATGACAACGGCCGCACTGAAGCCGGCATCTGCTGCGTTGGAACCGACCTCGATGATGCTCATTGCCAAGAGGCAACTCCGCTCATCGAGGCCGATTCCGCCTTGCATCTACCGGCTTCATTGCGACCTTCTACGGCGTTAAACGCTTTAGGCTCCAAAACAGAGTCAGCGTCATCCGAGGTTTTTGAAATGAATGTTTTGATCATTGGCAGCGGCGGCCGTGAACACGCCCTGGCCTGGAAAGTGGCCCAGGATCCGCGTGTACAGAAGGTCTTCGTGGCGCCGGGCAATGCCGGTACGGCCATCGAAGCCAAGTGCGAGAACGTCGCCATCGATGTGCTGGCCCTGGAACAACTGGCCGATTTCGCTGAAAAGAACGTGTCACTGACCATCGTCGGTCCCGAAGTGCCGCTGGTCGCCGGGGTTGTCGATCTGTTCCGCGCCCGCGGCCTGGACTGCTTCGGCCCGACAGCCGGCGCCGCGCAGTTGGAAGGCTCGAAGGCGTTCACCAAGGATTTCCTGGCGCGCCACAAGATCCCGACCGCCGATTACCAGAACTTCACTGAAATCGAGCCCGCCCTGGCCTACTTGCAGGAAAAGGGCGCTCCGATCGTGATCAAGGCCGACGGCCTGGCCGCGGGCAAAGGCGTGATCGTCGCCATGACCCTGGCCGAGGCCGAAGAAGCCGTGCGCGACATGCTCGCCGGCAATGCCTTCGGTGACGCCGGTTCTCGCGTGGTGATCGAGGAATTCCTCGACGGCGAAGAAGCCAGTTTCATCGTCATGGTGGATGGCAAGAACGTCCTGCCAATGGCCACCAGCCAGGACCACAAGCGCGTCGGCGACGGCGACAGCGGCCCGAACACCGGCGGCATGGGCGCCTACTCCCCAGCGCCGGTGGTTACCGCCGAGGTGCACCAGCGAGTGATGGACCAGGTGATCTGGCCGACCGTGCGTGGCATGGCCGAAGAAGGCAACGTCTATACTGGTTTTCTCTATGCAGGTTTGATGATCGACAAGGCTGGTAACCCAAAAGTCATCGAATTCAACTGCCGTTTCGGCGATCCTGAAACCCAGCCGGTGATGCTGCGCCTGCAATCGAGCCTGGTGCTGCTGGTCGAAGCCGCCCTGGCCCAGGCGCTGGACAAGGTCGAGGCCCAGTGGGATCCACGTCCAAGCGTCGGCGTCGTTCTGGCCGCTGGTGGTTATCCAGGCGATTATGCCAAGGGCAGCGCGATCAGTGGTCTGAATGCCGTTGCCCAGCTGGAAGGCAAGGTTTTCCACGCGGGTACCGCGTTGAAGGACGGCCAGATCGTCACCGCCGGCGGTCGCGTACTGTGCGCCACCGCCATGGGCGCCAGCGTCGGCGCCGCTCAGCAGCAGGCGTACAGGCTGGCTGCCGGAATCGATTGGGAAGGCTGTTTCTACCGCAAGGACATAGGCTATCGTGCCATTGCCCGCGAGCGTGGCGAAGATCTGCAATAACCCGGCCTTTCAGCCAGGCAGGGGCGTGTGGCCCTTGCCTGTCTGCCGGGGCACCGCGCATAGTTATAATCTGGCCTCAACCTTTGAAGGGATTTCGCCGTGCGCTGGCTCAGGATTGCCATAGGCTTTACCGTCACCCTGCTGACACTGCTCTGCATGCTCCCGGCCCAGGCCGCGCCAGGCAGTGGCTGGGCGGCATTGCTCGACGAACAGGGCGACCTGAAGCTGAGCGACATCCGCTCCGCCCGCTACACCAATCAATTCAGCCCCATCGATCTGGACCGCCTCAGGGCGGCCGAACCGGGGGGCGCGCTATGGGTGCGTTTCCGGCTGGCACCCGACAATCATGAACAGATCCTGCGCATCTTCGCCCCCGACCTGTCGCGCCTCAACCTCTATGTGCTGGACGGCGACGCACTGATCGACCAACAGATCGGCGGCAATGCCCAGCCTCGCACCGAATCTTCCGTGCCCAGCAGCGATTTCATGCTGGCCCTGCCTCGT
Source organism: Pseudomonas sp. Pf153 (assembly GCF_001269775.1). Taxonomy (NCBI): domain Bacteria; kingdom Pseudomonadati; phylum Pseudomonadota; class Gammaproteobacteria; order Pseudomonadales; family Pseudomonadaceae; genus Pseudomonas; species Pseudomonas sp. Pf153. The sequence goes on from NZ_LHVL01000026.1 coordinate 56,266, forward strand.
AGCGACAAGCCGCTGGACGTCTACCTGAGGCTGGCGTCCCGACACGAACTGCGCCCGTACATCACCCTGCAACCCGCGATCATGGCCGCCGCCGATCAGAACCAGACCCTGATCTACGGGCTGTTGTTCGGCTGCATCGCCATGCTGATCCTGCACAACCTCACCCGCTACGCCTACACCCGCTCGCGCAGTTGCCTGTGGCTGGCAGCGTGCGAGGGGCTGTTGATGTTGAGCCTGGTACTGCTGCTGAACCTGGCCGGGGGCTGGCTGCCGGACTGGCCAGCGGTGCAGACACCGGGCGCTTACCTGGCCCTGCTGTTGACCGCGCCCTGCGGCCTGATGTTCGCCTACCGTTTTTTCGCCCCCCTGGGGCCGCACCCGCTGAACCGGTTGCTGCTGGGGGACATCGTGTTCATCATGCTGTGCTGCCTGTTGCTGCTGTTCGTCAACACGCTGCCGCTCAACATCATGACCTATGCGCTGGTGGCCCTGGCCGGCCTGAGCATGTTGTTCGTCAGTGCCTGGCACTGGCAGAAGGGCTATCGCCCGGCCCGGCTGTTCGTCGCGGCCATGGTGGTTTTCAACCTGGGCACGCTGATTATCCTGCCGGCCTTGCAAGGCCTTACGGAAGTTGCCCCCCAAGGCCTGATCGTCACGTTGATGGTTTTCATCTGCATCAGCGGCCTGCTGATGAGCGTAGCCTTGGGCGAACGCCAGCGTTCGATCAACGAGAGCCGCTTCAGCATCAGCCGCGACCTGGCGGCGAGCAATGCCGAGATCAATGCCAAGGCGGAATTCCTGGCCAAGATCAGTCATGAGATCCGTACCCCGATGAACGGCGTACTGGGCATGACCGAACTGCTGTTGGGCACACCCCTGTCGGTCAAGCAGCGCGACTACGTGCAGACCATTCACAGCGCCGGCAACGAATTGCTGACCCTCATCAACGAGATCCTCGATATCTCTCGGCTAGAGTCCGGCCAGATCGAACTGGACGACGTACAGTTCGACCTCAACGCTTTGATCGAGGATTGCCTGAGCATCTTCCGCGCCAAGGCCGAACAGCAGAACGTGGAACTGATCAGCTTCATCCAGCCTCAGGTGCCGCGGGTCATCAGCGGCGACCCGACGCGGCTGCGCCAGGCGTTGCTGAGCCTGCTGGAAAATGCCCTGAAGAAAACCGACGAAGGCGAAGTCCTGATCGTCGTGGCCCTCGACGAGCGCAGCAACCAGCCGCGCCTGCGCATCGCTGTGCAGGACAACGGGTCGCCCATGGACGCCGAGGAACGCGATACGCTGATGCACGCCGAGTTACACAGCAAGAACTTCCTCTCGGCCACGCGCCTGGGCGGCAATCTGGGCCTGGTCATCGCCCGTCAGCTGATCATGCTGATGCACGGCGAATTCGGCATCAAAAGCGGCCAGCAGGGCAGCACCTTATGGCTGACCCTGCCGCTGGATCCTGATCGCCTCGAGCATCCGACCTCCGACCTCGATAGCCCGCTGCAAGGAGCACGAGTGCTGGTCGTCGATGACAACGAAACCTGCCGCAAGGTTTTGGTGCAGCAGTGCAGCGCATGGGGCCTGAACGTCAGCGCGGTGCCTTCGGGCAAGGAGGCGCTGGCGCTGCTGCGCACCAAGGCGCACTTGCGCGATTATTTCGACGTGGTCCTGCTGGACCAGAACATGCCCGGCATGACCGGCATGCAACTGGCGGCCAAGATCAAGGAAGACCCCAGCCTGAACCACGACATCCTGTTGATCATGCTCACCGGCATCAGTAACGCACCGAGCAAGATCGTGGCGCGCAACAGCGGGATCAAGCGCATTCTCGCCAAACCGGTCGCCGGCTATACCCTCAAGACCACCCTGGCCGACGAGCTTAACCAGCGCAACAGGGGGCATGGCCCCAGCTTGCCATCGAATGCAGGCCCTACCGCACCGGTTAAAGTCCCCAGCGACTTTCGCATCCTGGTGGCCGAGGACAACAGCATTTCCACCAAGGTTATCCGTGGCATGCTCGGCAAGCTCAACCTGCAACCCGACACCGCCAGCAACGGCGAAGAAGCTCTCAAGGCCATGAAGGAACGTCGCTACGACCTGGTCCTGATGGACTGCGAGATGCCGATCCTCGACGGCTTCTCCGCAACCCAGCAACTGCGTGCCTGGGAAATGGGCAACCAGCGGACCCGCACGCCCGTGGTCGCCTTGACCGCGCATATCCTGGCCGAGCACAAGGAGCGGGCACGCCAGGCGGGAATGGATGGTCATATGGCCAAGCCGGTAGAGCTGTCGCAGTTGCGGGAGTTGATCGAACATTGGGTCGCCCAACGCGAGCAGCAGAACCGCACCGCGCAAACGTCCTGAGCCGACAGACGTCACATCGCCTGATAGACTCCCGTCGTCCTCCTCCGCCTTGAGCCTCGACCATGCTCCATGTGCTGTTCAGCGTTTATCTGAAGATGCTGGTGCTCTATAGCCCGTTCTTCGTGTTGTCTTGTTTTATCGGCCTGACCCGCGGTTATTCACGCAAGGAACAACGGCGCCTGGCCTGGAAGGTCGCGATCGCGACGCTGGTTTCCAGCGTCTTGCTGTATTTGTTCGGGCGGGTGATTTTCAGTGTGTTCGGTATCACCGTGGATGCGTTCCGCATCGGTGCCGGCAGCGTGCTGTTCATTTCGGCGCTGGGCATGGCCCAAGGCAAGTCGGCCGTACAGACCGATAATGTTCAGCAGGACGTGACTATCGTCCCGCTGACCATTCCCTTGACCGTCGGCCCCGGCACCATCGGCGCCTTGCTGGTAATGGGCGTGAGCCAGCCGCACTGGGACGACAAACTCATGGCTATCATCAGCATCGCCCTGGCCAGCTTCACGGTCGGCGTGGTGCTCTACCTGTCCAGCCGCATCGAGCGGATCCTCGGGGACCAGGGCTTGCAGATCGTCAGTCGCCTGATGGGGTTGTTCGTCTGTGCGTTGGCCGCGCAGATTATCTTCACCGGGGTGAGAGGCTACCTGGTGCCTTAGCGCGACGATTCCCTTCAGGCCTGCCGGCGACGATTGAATCGTTTTTTCAGGACTTCCCTACGGTGCTCTCCCAGGTACTCTTCGATGTCCTGGCGGAAGTCTTCATAACGCGCCGGATTGAAGGTCACGTAGGATTTGCCACGGAAAATTTCCCGTGCCGAAGATTGCCAGTTCACAAACAGAACGCCGCCGTTATTCGAAGATCCGGTCTGCCTGATCGAAGCGGACGACGCAATCAGGATACCGTTGGCCAATTGTTCGCAGGGAATAACTGACAGACGCGCTCCCTCGGGCGTCTTGACCTGGCTGTTGAACAAATTGAGGGTGGGCTGATCCTGCTTCAGACCGTCGATCGTGGTATTCACCACGGCGCCCAGCACCGCTGCCGCCGGAACGCTGGCCTTCACCCCATCGATGATTCCTTTGACGATATCGCTGATCACGAAGTCCATGTTCACGCGCTGGGAACTCTCGGAGTAACGGGTATAGCCGTCATCGGCCACAAAACAGCCCAGGTCATGGAGGCAGCGGATAAACGAGTCGTACCACGCCAGGGTGTTCTTGCCGCCAGGCACCTCGAAGTTGGCCTCCATGATTGCCATGGTCATGAGGTTTTCCATAATCGCCATGTTGGTGAGCGACATGTTGTTGCCATAGCCCAACAAGGCATCCCCCAGCATCAGTGCATCCAGGTCCCTGGTCGGGCTGTCAGTCAGTTCGGCGGATCGACGCACGCGCCGACTGGTGGTGGTGGTCATGGTGGAGGTCAGAGCCTTGCGCCTGTTGATACGGGCGCCGATCAACTCGATACTCTGGGCAACACTAACTTCACTTTCAAACGCTTTCATATAACTTCCTTTGTTAATTAATGACCGCTCCCGCGGACAACAACAATCTAATTTATTATTCGGAGAAACCACAACAAAACCCCATTACAGCATATGTAAACTTTGCTTTATCCCCTCGATAAAATATCCGGTTTTAATTTAGACGATCACCCACATACACACTCTCCGCTCACCGTTGTATTTATGCATAACAACCACGACGGAGACTTACCCTTGAACAACGAAGCACTGACCGGACTGATCACAGGCCCCAATCTGTTCTCTTATATCGGAACCCTTGCCCTGCAAGACCATAACGACATCGCCGACTGCCACAACATCGCCACTCGATCGGCTGATCTGGGTCATAACCGCTACACCGACTCCAGAGGCTGGTTCGAAGAATACGCCCGCACCTTGAATTTCCTCGGCTGGTCGATATATGGCGACTCCATCCTTACCCGTACACAACACATCGTGTCGGGCTCCGTGGCCGATTTCCTGGTCCAGAGCGCCCAAGCCATGAGAGATTCACGGCAAGCGAATGCGATGATCGATACCCTCGACGCATTAAGAACCGATCCCCCCGCAATGCTGTCTTTCGACAGAGAAACCAGCGAAGGCGAGATTTTTCAGATTATCCCTGCCCGCTACGATGCACAGAACAACCTGAATATTGCCGTCTACAAATTAGAATTGAGTGTCGCTATAAAGAGGCACCGATTTCTGTTCTGGGACTGGGAAAGACGTTCGGCCACAGTCGTCCAACAGCGAGCCTTTCTGCGACTGGACAGAAATGAACTGGACCGGAAAAGAGCACTTATAAAAAACAAACTGAACGAGCAGTTCATGAGGCGATTCAACCTGAGAAGAATCGCCTCATGAACCCAGTGAATGAGTCAGCCGCTCGCTGCTCTTAATCCGCGAGGCTGTTTTCCACAACTTCCGCAACGCCCAGCAACGCTTTCAGCGTTAAGCCACCCTGGGCGTTCTGCCGGGTGTCCATCCGCTGTATCAACCTCGAAACGGCATAATCTCCATGGCCCTTGAAGCTGAGCACGACGTCACCCCGCAAGCTGATGTCCCTGGCATACGCCTCTCGGAAGATGATGCTGTGACCATTGTCCGGGTCTATGACCACCAGATGCTCGTCAACAATACTCAACAGCAACCTGTCTGGCTCATCCAGCTCCCAGATCATCTTACCGGGCCCTGTCGCCGTGCTTTCAAGGGTATGCCGACAGTTGAGCACGACCGCCTCGAGCCTCAGCCAGGCCGCCTTCGACAGCCGAAAGCTCTTCACCCCCCGTCCCATGCGCAGGACCAGCGTCGTGACACCATCCGGCATCAGGGGCAGGAAGTCATCGATCTGCCCCTCGACGACCATGACTTCGCCATCGCGCTGCACGTAGCTGAGGGAACCCGCGAGCTCCATGCCCGGGTAAGTCAGCAGTTGTCCATTGCTGTTCTGATGGATCAATACGTTACTTTCGCGCTGGGTTCCAAGCACCTCGAAGGATCCCGGAATCGCGGTCCGTGGGATACGAATCATGCGTTTGCTCTGAGTGACGAACCATTTCAGGTTTTCAGGATCCTCCACCGACAGCAGTGAACTATGGGATGGATAGTCCATCAGGCGCTTGAGCGCCTCGCGCTCGCGTCCTCCCTGAGCGGCGACCCACTCAAGCGTGACACCGGTCATCAACGCCGGCTCCCGATCCCGCAGCGAGACCACCACGCCTTCGAATGTCACGCCACGCAGCCCCGCCCCTTCGACCGTCAGTTCGACAAATTGCCAGGGTGCCCATTCGCGTTGCGCAACGGGTAGCGCATCAGCCTGCAATAATCGTGAACCTGTTCCGAAGGCCGATGCCAGCCGCTGCGGGTCGATAAAACCCTGGCGATAGACCTCTCCACTCGAAATATCGAACAACCAGGCCGCCTCTCCATCCGGGGTTACTCCCAGCAAGCGCACTTCCTTGCCATGACCCGGTTCGGCCAACAACACCCGGCTCCCGACGCACCAGGCGCACAGCTTCGCGTCGCCATTGAAGTTGCTCAAGCCGATAAGGGCCAGGCGCTCGTCTGGGCTGCGCCGGGCCAGTGAAGCCAGTTCGGACCACCACTGCGGCCGGTCTTTGAACCAGGACTCAGTCACGCCTCCCAACTCCAGGTCTCCCCGATCCGTCAGGTTGTAGAACAAACCATCAGTTGTCAGCGCCAGATACCCAGCCTCGACAGCAATGACATTTTCCAGCTTGTCCGGTCGATGGAACCGGCTGGACCACTGTCCTTTGCCCTCCACCAGAGAGCGCTGCCTGCGACAGAGTTCTTGTTTGAGCCTGTCATAGATGACAAATACGTCGCTGCCGTCAGCTGGCGCAAGCAGTGTCAGGTCCGTCATGTTCTTGATCGAGTCCGACCATCCACGATAACGATTGCGTCCCGGTGAGGGACGGATGATCAACTGGTCGCTGCCGCGAACCCAGGCCATGTCCCGTAGTGACTCTTCAATCTTCCAGCAAACGGAAACAAACGGTGCCGGGCGCCAGTTGACCGTGACGAAGGTATCGTCATGACCGGCATAGGGCGTAACCGGATAAGCGTTGCCCAGCACCTGCGTCCAGTCGGCCAGCGTCTCACTGGCGCTGAAAATGGATTCCAGCGTCGGGTCCAGATCTCGCGTTACCGAACTCAGCAGCAACTGTCCCTCATGGATCACATAGATCAGTTGCTCGGTTGTCTGGTCATTGCGGGTGATCTCCTGCACCACATGAATCACACCCTGCGCGTCCGCCTCGACGACCTTGATGACAGTCGCCGTCTCGCTCGCGGCCCAAAGCCAATAGCGATGGCTCAACAACCCGGTGAGCGCGTCGACTTGCCAGATCAGCAGGCTCTGCGGCTCGAAGAAGTAGGCATAGCCGCCGGCCACCGCGCCCAGCGAGGCATCCTCGGCGCCCGGCAGGTCGTTGCGGATATACAGGAAGCGGTCTTCCCTGGCGTCGTACCAGGCGGTGATGTACCGGGGTTCATCCGGCTTCTCGAACGGAATCAGGTAGCGATGGATCGGTGTGTAAGGCAACGCCAGGCGGTGTTCTTGAACCAGAGCCTTCAGGTGCGCTTGCAGGGCCTGTCGATCCACGCCCGATGGCATGTCCTGCTCGATGAGGGTGAGCCTGCCGGTCACCGGCTCAACCCTGAGTATCCGATTGTCGGTAAGCCGGAGCAGCACTTCGTGATGGCCGTCCCCTGTGAGCGTCACCTCGATGTCGCCAATGAACAACTTGGCCTGTTCCTCCAAGCGGACTTCACTCTCGCGAGCCCAAGGAGCATCCAGCACCCAGGTCGACTTCTGCAACCTCAACGCCTCGAACGTCAGGTTCGCGCCGGGACTGAGCAATAAGTTGCAACGTCCGCCGGCACCACGGACCCGGTAGTTGATTTTTCCGTGCCAGATGGCGGGAAGAGCAGGCACCACCAGTGAGCGCTCTTGAGCGTCGAGCATGACGTCGATCACGGTCGGCCGATAGTCCGGGACCATCCGGTAGAGGATGTAATCGCTCGGGAACGAATAGAACGAAAACAGGAACAGCCATCCACCATCGGCCTTCCTCTTCTCCAGGCGCCGTGCCGTGTCGAATCCGGTGTCATGGCGCAACCCGGCGAATGGCAACGCCTTGTATTCATAGCGGTAGCAGGTTTGCGGCACGCAAGGCAGCACAATTGCCTCGGAGGCGGGCGGCATATACCTGACTCGATCCGTCAGCCCCAGCTCTCGCCGGATGTCGATCGCTCGTTCGTAGTCAGGATCGAAGGTCGGCACACCGAAATGATCCCGTAACGGATACAGCCTGGGACTGTCCAGCTGAAGTCGGCCACGGGCCAGATCCAAGGTCTGGATGATCAACGAGGGACGCGGCAACCAGGTTTTGCTGTGGGCATCAAACCGATAGGCCTGCAGATGCGCCTTGGTCACCTCATCGAAAAACAGCCCCACCTGCCTGGCCTCCTCGGCAATGCTTGCAAATCCCTGGGCCAAGGCTGCCAGTCCCACCGCCAGCCCGCCGAGGATCACCGCCGCGCCCCCGAGAACCGCTCCGGCGGTCGTGGCGCCGGCGGCGAGCGCTCCCGCCGACAGCACCAGGCCGGCCGAGTCGAACGCCAGTTGAGTGCCGAATTGGGCCCGGGCGACCTCGTCGGTTGCTGTCGCCAGTTGATAGATGTCGAAACCGACATTCGCCAGTTGCAGCACGCCGCCGGTGGCTTCGCTCACACTGGGCCCCACGGCAGCCTTGACCACCGGAGCGACGGTGCGCGCGATCAACTTCTCTTCGGCCAGCGCCTGTCGGACCAGACCGACCAGGCCCGCGACATCGACCACATTGCCGTGCACCAACTGCGCGTAATTGACGTAGGCATGCAACCGTACCGCCAGGGACAGCGGCCGATCAGGCCCCTCATGCTCTTTGAGCGCAATCATCAGTGCCTGGATGGTGAAGCCAGCGTTGAGGGTATGAACGCTGCCCACTTCGGCAGGATCGCTCGCAAAGGCGGGTTTATTGGCCAATGCCAGGAAACGCTCCGAAAGGTAATTCTTGATACGCAGGAGCCGATGATCATCCGAGATGACTCGAACCAACTTTTCGGGGTTTTGCGGATCGATCAGGCTCACCCGGTACGTACCGTCCGGCGCAATCTCCAGGGTTTCGAACAGAGGAACCCGTAGGGAGGCCGCCGGATTCTGCTGCCAGAGCCGCGTCGTCACCTGCGCGATCTGTTGGCCCCACCAGTGGCCGTCCAGTGCCAGCAGGCAACTGCCGAGCCGGGGATTGTTGATCAGCGATTGTCCACGGGCACTGGCCAAGCGTTGTTGCACAGGGCGTAGCCTCTGCCCGGGCAAGGCACCGGGTTGTAGCAATTGCGAAACCTTGATGGCGTCAGGCAATGCGATCTTCGAGATTTTCGCACCGTCCAACTCGAACAGATCGAAGGTCGGCCGTGTCGCCTCTCCGTAGGCGGCGTAGTGAGCGGCCATTCCCTGCTCGAGGAAAAATCGCTCCAGTGCCTGCCTGAACCGCGTGGCATGGGTGAACTCGAAAAGACCGAAATTCGGATCGTAGAAATGATAGGTGCTGCGTTCGCCCTCGAAGGTCCTGCCCACCAGCATGGCGTGGTTATCCGAGTTGAGCATCAGCGTACTGGTGGTCGCCCTGGCTTGCAGGACTTCCACCACCGCCTTCAGGTCCGAGCGCGCAAGTGCCACACCGACCTCGCTCGCTTGAACATCACGCAAGGCTTCCACCCCTTGCAGGAAGGTCACGCAATCGCTGGCCTCGGGCTCGATGACCCCCAGGTAGAATCGCTCGCGCAGGGTGTTCACCGCGGCCTTGTCCGTCGACAACGCGGCCGCCATGACCAGGCTCAGTGGATAACAGCGCCCGCCCACCCTGTCGCCTTCGCCCTGGAGCAGCAGGTCCTGCGGCACCAGCTTGATCGCGTCGGCTTCAAAGCCATCCAGGACGACACCGAGGCGCTCAATGACCCGCACACGGTATTCAAGCTTCGCCAGCCGCTGGATCCGAGTCACTCGCTGCCCCCATTGGCGCAACGTCAACGGCTGCTCCAAGGCGTTTTTCTTCAATCCCAAAGCGGTTTCAGCATGCACGGCCGGGTAGTCGACAGGGTAGGCCAGCCCGGCCAGGAATGCCGGTGCGCGCTGTTGGTACAACGCCTGCTCGATCACCGCATAACTGCCGGCGGTACCTCGTTCACCCAGGTTATTGGCCAGGTTATCGAGCTGCGGGCGAACGGCGTCGAAGCTGCGGTTATCCAGCGACTGTGCACCGATCAAGGTCCCCAGGAGCAGACGCTGCAGCGGACTCAACTGTGCCGCTTCAAAACTGCCCTTGGCGAATCGGTCCAAGAGTTCGGCGACAGAAAGCCGTTGCGTCTGTGGATCACCCAATGACGCTGGGGGCAGCAGGCTGGCGCTTTGAGTGCGGATCGACTGGCGCGCCTCGAAACTCAGCGGTATTGGCTGGTCGAAGGCCACCACACCGGTATGGCTGCGCCCCATCATTGCCATGAAAGGTGCACCCAACTGATCGGCCAGATGCTGCAGCAGGTCGGTGGACAGCACATGGCGTCCTTCCATCAACGGCCAGCCTTCATCGAACTGGAGCGTGCGGTATTTGAGCAGCTCCTCCAGCTCACCGGCGTAACGGGCCTTGAACCGGCCTTCCTGCCAGCGTTTCTTCTCGCTATCGAGCCAATGTCGGGTGTCGCTTTCGTTCTCTTTCCAGGAATGATCCTGTTCTTCTTCGGTAGCGCGGTTGACTGTGGCAACGGCTGGAATGGCGATTTCGGCCCGCCAGTTCTCGGCACTGCGAGGCGTGAAGTTCGCCCGCTGATAATCGGCCATACCCTCGCGCATAGCGCCAGGCCCGGTCAGGTAGATCGTTACTTCGCTCTGGGGACGAATGCCGTCGCTGTAATACGTCGCGGCGGCCTGCACGAGGAAGGACACCGCCATCTCCGCTTCCGAAGGCAGCTCATGCAGCGGACCAAACACCTCGGTCGCGGCTTGCTGCGCCAGACCGGCCATGGTGTCGACATCGATAAGCGCGACGTTTTGCTCGTCGGCCAGGCGAGCGGTGGCGTCGACGACCTCATAATTGAGCCGGAAACGTTCGAGCACCGTCTCGATCATCGCCGCTCCCGGGTGGGCCATCAGGAAAGCGTTGCTCAGGGAGTTCTGCTCAGCGACGGCACGCAGTTCATAGGGGCGCGCAAGACGCTCCACCGGGGTGCGAAAAACCTGATTGAGCTCCGGCTTGCCGTCGGCAAAACGCGTGAGCGCCTCGATATTCTCCGACGGGATCTGCCCCAGATAGTCGGTGTATTGGTGACGCAACGTCTGACGGCCGGGCATCCATTCGGGATTGCGGTCGAGCAACAATTGCAGCACGCCCAGGCGTGCATCGGTCTTGAACCCGCGGATGTCCACCCCGCCCAGTTTTTCCTGCAACGGCGGCAAGTTGTCGACATCGGCATAGCTGCCGCCTTCGTTGAACAACGCTTCGAGACGCACCACATCGGAACCCGAAGCCAGATTGCAACGCAGGCTGATCTCGCGCTCGTAAATATCGTTCAGGTGCAGCGGCACATCACCGCGGGCAAGGTCGCGCAACGCCAGATTTCCTTCGGACACAGCCGATAGACTGAGCCGGTTAGCGGCCTTCAGAGCAGTCAGCCGCGCCTTGTCCTCACCATAGGCCCGGACCAGCAGGTCGATCCTCGCGTCATCGGCGCTGCCGCCGTTTTCCACGAACTTTTTAATGTGCGCGAACATTTGTTGTTTCAAGACGATGACCCGCTCTTCATAGCGGTCGCCCAACTCGGAGGGATCGATAATATCTTGTGCGCCATTGACCATTGCATCGGCCTTGGCGGCCTCAATAATGATCCGGTTGGTTTCATACGCCAATAACGCATCGCTGTCATACCAGAGATTAAGTTGATAGCCCTCGCCGGCCATCACCTTTTTCCAGACAGTTATATAGTCGCGCTGAATGGCACCGATGCCGCCCCCCAGCCAGACGAAGTGCAATTTCTTCGGCACTTCAGTGGCCGGTATCTTCAGTTGCTCGACGCTGTGATGCAAACGTTCTTCATAATCTTCCACAGTGTCGTGGATGTACGTCAGATCAACCGCCGTGGTGCCACCCGACGGCTCCAGTTCCGCCGTGCGGCGACGTCTGCCGCCCCGTTGCAGCGCCCCCAGCGCATGCTTGAGCAGCCCCAACGGTTCCAGCATGCCAGGCGCATCCAGCGCGGCTATACAGCCAAAGTAATAACGCAGCACTGCATCGTACCGATCGGTGCCTTTATACGGGACCAAAGCCTGTTCAATATCCTTCAACTTCAACAAGCCGACAAAATCGACGTAACCACGCAGCGATGTAAACCTGGTTTCACTCATGAACAATACTTCCATTTATTGCATGTAAACAGGCCGGAGCCTGCATCGGAAAACAGTCATCCACAAGTGCATCCCGGCACCTGCACGTTAACGTTCGGAAAATAAATTTCTCGATGACCTTGAATAAAAGTAACTCACGATCAAGGCGCCACTCAAACCCAATAAATTTCCAAATAAAAAACAAACTCAAAGTGGCAAGCGCACGCCATCCACAAGTGACAACACTTATCGAGCGACTCTAAACAGGACACAGACGAATGCAGCGGTTATGGCAGCCCGAACGGGCTGCCGAATCGAATCAACGAGGTTTGCTGCCGTACCAGCGCGGCGTATACACCCAGTCGCCCCCTTCAGCGCGGGGGAACACACACGTGGTGGAGGACCCCACCAGCACCATGGTGCGCATGTCCACCTGGTCCGGGGCCAGTTGTCCCAGGGTGGTGACCCTCAGGGTCTGGCCCGGACGACCGATGTCGCGCCCCAGGACCACCGGAGTATCAGGCGTGCGATGCTGCGCGACGATGTCCAGCGCCCGCCCCAATTGCCATGGCCGCGACCGGGAGATCGGGTTGTAGAACGCCAGGGCCAGGTCGGCCTGCGCCGCCAGGTCCAGGCGCTTCTCGATGATCGACCAGGGCTTGAGATTGTCCGACAGCGACATCACGCAGAAATCATGACCCAAAGGCGCACCGGCCTGGGCCGCCGTGGCAAGAGAGGCCGAGACGCCGGGCAGGATTTGCAGGTCGACGTTGTGCCAATGGACATCCGTCGACTCATGCAAGGCTTCCAGCACCGCTGCGGCCATGGCGAACACGCCCGGATCGCCCGACGATACCACCACCACGGAGCGTCCCCGGGCCGCCAGTTCAAAGGCATGTCGCGCCCGCTGCATTTCTTCACGGTTGTCGGTGCAATGCTGCACCTGATCGTCCCGGAACGGCCCCGCCATGCGGACGTAGGTTTCGTAGCCCAGCACATCGGTAGCGCGATCCAGTTCGGCCCGCACGGCCGGCACCATCAGATCAGCCGCCCCCGGGCCGAGGCCGATCACCGCCAGGCGTCCGCGCCCGCGTCCGATCCGTTGCGGATCGAGGGGCTGTTCGGCCACGGCAATGGCGACGTCATTGACGATTTGCAGCGAAGCCGGTTGGCCCAGAGCCTCGCTCAACCATTGCGCGATATCGTCCCCGGCCGCCGCAAAACGCAGCGGCACGCCCAGAGCCGAGGCCACCTGATGCAACTCCGCACTTGCCATCTCAGTGTCCACTGCCAACAGGCACGCCAGCGATTGCACCGCGAGGCCAGCCTGACGCAAAGCGTCGTCGATGGTAGTGGCAACATTCACCACGCCGGCCTTCAGCGCCACCACTACCTGGCGAGGATAGATACGCAGCTCGTCGACCACCGGAACGGTCGCGCTGCAATCGATGCGAATCGCCAGGCGCGCCCGCTCGTCCTGGGGCAACTGCGCCTGGTCCAGCCAGGGGGCGGCGCCTTCGATGCGTACCGGCTCGCCGGCCAGCAAGTCGGACACGAAACGCTTGCCTTGCTCCAGGTCGTCGAGGCGGTAACCGCTCGGCGGATTGAGCAGGCACGTGCCAAAGCGCAATTCACCGCTGGTGGTGATCGCCGGGGCGACTTGCAGGCAGGCCGCAATCTCCCGGGCCATGACATTGACGCCGCCCAAGCCGCCCAACAGCGGCACTACGGCGCTGCCGTCTTCCGCCACTGCCAGCACAGGTGGCTCGACGCCCTTTTCCAACAGCAACGGCGCCAGGGTGCGAATGACGATGCCCGCCGCGCACAGAGCAATGATCGGCGAGTCCTGGCGATAGAGTTCGCGCAACGTCGCGCCGAACTCCTGGTATTGCCGGTCCGTCCCCTCGACCCGCCCGGCCAGGCCGTGGATCAAGGCGTCGGGATAACGCTGTTGAATCCGCCGGGCCGTTGCAAGACTGCCCGGCCCAAGGATAACGATTGCCGCAGCCTTGAACGTCATCCCTGCCACCGTTCACCCGGCACGATGATCAGCGAGAAATACGGCGAGGACATCGGCTCCACTTCATCCAGCGGCACGATTTTCTGATTGGCCATGGTTGCCCGTTCGACGTACAGCGCCCGCCCGTCCAGACCCAGCTCGCCGAGTACCTGGCGGACCTTGGGAAAATTGCGCCCCAGCTTCATGATCACCGCCGCATCGGCATCGGCCAGGCGGCGCTTGAGCTCGTCATGGGGCAGCACGCCGGACAGCACCGACAGGCTCTGGTTGCGATACACCAGCGGCGCGCCCAGCACCGAGGCGCCGCCGAGCATCGAGCACACGCCGGGAACGACTTCGGCCTCGTAGCGCTCGGCCAGACGATCGTGCAGATACATGTAGGAGCCGTAGAAGAAAGGATCGCCCTCGCAAATCACCGCGACGTCGCGACCGGCATCCAGGTGCATGGCCAGGTGTTCGGCGGCGGTGTCGTAGAAATCGGCGATCACCTGTTCGTACGACAGCGGCGCCGGCAGCGCTTCGGTAGTCACCGGGTAGACCAGCGGCAACAACGTTTGCTCTGTCTGCAAATGGCCCTCGATGATGCCAAAGGCGTTGCCCTTCTTGCCCTTGGCGACGAAGTATGCCACCACGGGAGATTCGCGTAGCAGGCGCAGGGCCTTGAGGGTAATCAGCTCCGGGTCACCGGGACCTACGCCGAGGCCGATCAGACGTCCAGGCTGCTGCATCATTCAATCTCCGTAGCGAGGGCGTTGACGGCGGCGGCGGCCATGGCGCTGCCACCCAGCCGGCCCTGCATGATCACGAACGGCACGCCGCGGCTGTTGGCCGCCAGCATCGCCTTGGACTCGGCGGCACCGACAAAGCCCACCGGAAAACCGAGGATCAACGCCGGTTTCGGCGCGCCGGCATCGAGCATTTCCAACAAATAAAACAGCGCGGTCGGCGCGTTGCCGATCACCACGACGCTGCCTTCCAGATACGGGCGCCACAGCTCCAGGGCAGCTGCCGAACGGGTATTGCCCAGTTCATTGGCCAGTTGCGGCACACGCTCGTCGCGCAGGGTGCAGATCACCGGGTTATTGGCCGGCAGGCGAGCGCGGGTCACGCCCTCGGATACCATGCGCGCGTCACACAGGATCGGTGCGCCAGCAGCCAGTGCCTGACGCCCGGCCGTACCCGCGCCGTCGGAAAACTGCAGGCCGTCGACGGCCTCGACCATGCCACAGGCATGGATCACCCGCACGGCGAGTTTTTCCAGGTCGGGCGGGATACGCGACAGGTTGGCCTCGGCGCGAATGATCGCGAAGGAGTTGCGATAGATCTCCTGACCGTCGCGGATGTAATCAAGCATCAAGGGGACTCCGGGGGTGAGCATCGAACCAGTGGCCGAGCGCTTCAATCGTCAGGTTGTGCGCCTGCAACGCGCCGAACCCCGGCAGCGTGGCATCGCGAAAATAGAGGTCGTAGCGACCGGGTCCGACTGCCAGCAAGGTGGCGGGCGCGACATGAGCCGCCGCGCAGGAACGAGGGCAGCCGGTCAGATGGATTTTCAAGGCCTGCCCGTGGCGTTGCAGCCGTTCAGCCAGTTGCCGGGCATCGGCCTTGGTATCGGCCAGGGCCTTGCCGCAGCCGCTGGAGCCGGTGCAGGCGATCAGGTTCGCCAGGGGTTCATCGGGCGAGCACACCAGGCCCAGCTCACCCAGCCGCGCCAGCACCTGCTTCGCGTCATGGGCGCCGACGTTGGGCAGTAGCAGGCTTTGCCAGGGCGTGAAGCGAAGACTGCCGTCCCCCTTCTCCAGAGCCAACTGCGCCGCTCCCCGCAACATGGCGGTATCGAGCCGGCCGAGAGGAGCCTGGGCGCCAACGTAGACCCGGTCGTCATGCTGGGGATGAATGCCGATGTGCAATCCATCGACGGATGCGCCCCGCTGCCAGTCGAGGCAAGGTTGCAGCGCCACGCGACGGGCCAACCGGACGATAAATTCATCCTCTGGGATTTCGGCCAGCAAATGCCGCATGCGTGTCTGATCCGGGCGGGCCAGGTCGAGGAACGACTCCAGCACCATCACCACCAGGGCATGCCCTTGGGCCAGGGGCACCTTCCCGGCCGGTTTATCCAGCGGCGAGCCAGCCAGCCCGAAAGCCAGCCAGGGCTCACCGCGGTGGACAAGCGCTGATAACCACAGGTCATGGTGATGTTCGAGCATCGCCATGGCTTCACCGCCATCCAGTTGCACGGCGAATTTCGCCGACAGCTCATTGAAGCGTTCGTGGATTTGCAAGGTGAGCAGGATCTGCGCGGCCAACGGTCGGGTATCGAACAGCATCTGCCGATCGATCCCGGCCGAGGGACTGAGCATCAGGTTTCGGACATCGTCGCCAGCCGGGGTATGGGGCCCCAATCCAGCGGCCAGCAACTGTTCGATCAGCGCATCCTGCGCGGCGCCAATCCCACGGATCTGCAGGTTGGCGCGATTGGTCGCCTCGATGACCCCACCGGCGAACCGCTCGGCCGCCGACGCCACGGTGTCGGCCTGAACCGATTGAATGGACCCACCGTCGAGCTTGATCCGGCAAATCCCACCGTCCAGCGCCTGGACGACACGCAACAACCCCGGACAACCCGTGGGGCGTATGACGCAGGAGGATGGATGTTCGTTCAAGGGAAAACCGGTCGATCAGCGCGCCGCATCGGCGAAGGACCGCCATTATGCCTGCTTTGACGGGCGTCATGAAAAGCCTGCCGGTCGGTTTCAGTCATGCGCAGTGACAAATAGGCAGACCCGTCCCGCAAAGGTTCTGCGGCGGTCTACATATCTTGCAATCAAGGCCTGTTTGAACAAAACCGGCAGACCCGCTTCATTCAAGGAGCAAGGCCTCACTTAACACCGATCCTCGATAAGGAAATCAAGGAATGTCATCTACCCTGAATTACGCCTACACCCCCGCGCAGGTCACCGCGGCGTATGACGAGATCATTGCCACGCTGTTGAAGGGCATCACGGCCGAAACGGTTCCCAAAATGCTGATTACCGCCGGGTCCCAAGGCTCGGGTAAAACCTACCTGCTGGAAAAAAGCCTACTGCCCACCGGACGCTACGACAACTACGTACGCCTGTACCTGCCCGAGTACCGTGAGAAACATCCGCAGTACGCCCGGATGATCAAGCACGGCGTACTGCACGCTTATGAACATACGGAAGCATTCGTCCGGGACATCGGCACGAAAATCTTCGAGAAAGCTTTCCAATGCAAATACAACATCATCATGGAGTGTGCGTTCGACAGCCTTGATTTCGCCGCCTTCCCCCCGGCGGCGACGGCTGCCGGGTATCAGTTCGAAACCCACATCATCGCCTGCAAGAAAGCCTTCGCCCACCTGTCGAGCATCCAGCGCGCACTCAAGAGCCTGGAAAAGCAGGAAATGGAACGGTTTGTCCCGCTCTCGGCGCTGAACGCCAGCCTCGGTAACGCCCAGGCGACCATCCACGCCTTCGAGACGGCCGCCAAGGCGGTCAGCGGCTCGCAGATTTTCCTGTATGAACGCGGGTTCGGCCCCTTGAAAGAACGTGTCCTGCGCGTCCAGAGCCTCTATAGCCAAAGGTCAGGCGGCGCCGTGGTCATCAGCGGTTCCAAGGTAGCCTACACAAGTGTTTTCGAGCCCATCGTCAATAATCGCCTCCACCTCATTGGTGATCGGGAGGAAATGGTCAAGGAATGCCACCTGGCGTTGTCCAAGGCGCAGATTCACGCTGACCATGTGCCCGAGTCTGTTTTCAATGACCTGTACGCTTATATCCTCAGGTATGTCTATCGATGAGCCAGGAACAGTAGTGTCGAATGCGCCGCCGCGCCTTGGGATCGCCGCGCAAATCCTGTGGGAGCGAGCCTGCTCGCGATGGCAGTGAATAAGTCGATGCAGATGTCGAATGACAGGCCGCTATCGCGAGCAGAGCTCGCTCCCACAGGTTCGCGGTATGATGGCGGCCCGGTTCGCAGCCTGACAGGCACGCAGGACAACCCCATCCACACGAGGAACAAAGATGACCCCCTGGCTGACGATCGTGGGCATCGGTGAAGACGGCTTCAAAGGTCTGGGCCGCGCGGCCCGCCACGCCTTGCTGCAAGCCTCGCGCATCGTCGGCAGCGCCCGTCAGCTGGCGCTATTGCCTGCATGCATCCGCGGCGAACGGGAGCCATGGCCCAGCCCGTTTTCCCTCGAAACGCTGCTGACGCGGCGGGGAGAGCCGGTGTGCGTGCTGGCCAGCGGCGACCCGATGTTCTACGGCGTGGGCGCCAGCCTGGCCAGACAGCTCCCGACTGACCAGATGCAAGTCATCCCTGCCCCATCCTCCTGTTCGCTGGCGGCGGCACGCATGGGTTGGCCATTGCAGGACGTGGTCACCCTGTCGTTGGTTGCGCGTCCCCTGGCCGTGCTCAACGCCCATTTGTCCACAGGCGTCAGGTTGGTGATATTGAGCAATGACCGGCACAGCCCGGCCGCGGTGGCAGCGCTGCTACGCGAACGCGGCTTCGGCCCCAGCTCGATGACCGTGCTTGAACACCTCGGCGGCCCGGCGGAACGACGCATCGAAAACTGCGCCGCGCAATGGTCCGACCCGACCATCGCCGACCTGAACCTGGTCGCCGTCGAATGCCGGGCCGAGCTCCACACATCGCGCCTGTCTCGTCTGGCCGGTCTGCCGGACAGCGCGTTCGAACACGACGGCCAATTGACCAAGCGCGACGTGCGCGCCATCACCCTGGCCCGCCTCGCCCCGCTACCAGGCGAATTGCTGTGGGACGTGGGCGCTGGCAGCGGCTCCATCGGCATTGAATGGATGCGCACCCACCCCAGTTGCCGGGCCCTGGCGATTGAAGCCGACGAAGGGCGCCAAGGGTTGATCGAGCGGAATCGCGACACCCTCGGCGTGCCGGGCCTGCAATTGATTCGTGGGCGAGCGCCCCAGGCCCTCGACGGGCTGGAGCCGCCGGACGCCATCTTCATCGGTGGCGGAGTGACCCGCGAAGGCGTGCTTGACGCCTGCTGGGAACGGCTCAAGCCCGGCGGACGACTGGTGGCGAACGCCGTGACCCTGCAAAGCGAGATGACGCTGATGGACTGGCGCGAACGTCACGGCGGCGAACTGACCCGCATTCACGTCGCCCAGGCCCAACCACTGGGCGAGTTCGACACGTGGCGCCAGGCGCTGCCGATCACCCTGCTGGAGCTGGTAAAACCTCTCGATGCGTGACGAAACCGCCGAACAACCTGCCCCCCTGCGCAGTGGCCTGACCACCGGCAGTTGCGCCACGGCCACCAGCCTCGCGGCGGCGCGCCTGTTGCTGGGCGGCAGTTGTGCCGATGCCGTGGAAATCGTGCTGCCCAAGGGCAGACAGGTGCAGATGCGCCTGGAGTTCTGTCGGCTGACCGAACAGGGCGCCGAGGCCGGCACAATCAAGGATGCCGGTGACGATCCGGACGTTACCCACGGCGCATTGCTGTTTTCCCAGGTGCGCCTGTTGACCGAGCCGGGGGTACGTTTCCTGGCCGGGCGCGGCGTCGGTACCGTGACACGCCCCGGCCTGGTGCTGGCGGTCGGTGAGCCGGCGATCAACCCGGTGCCGCGCCAGATGATCAGCGATCATCTGGCGCGACTGGCGGCGGAAACCGGCTACACCGGCGGCTTCGAGGTCACGGTCAATGTCGAGGGCGGCGAAGCCCTGGCGCTGAAAACCATGAACCCTCGGCTGGGGATTCTCGGCGGTTTGTCGATCCTCGGCACCAGCGGCATCGTCCGGCCTTTTTCCTGCGCGGCCTATATTGCCTCGATCCACCAGGGCATCGACGTGGCGAAGACCAACGGCTACCTGCACATCGCCGCCTGCACTGGCAACGCCAGCGAAGACACCATGCGCCGGGTCTACAACCTGCCGGAAATCGCCCTGATCGAGATGGGCGATTTCGTCGGTGCCGTGCTCAAGCATGTGCGCAAGGTCCCGGTGGAAAAACTCAGCCTGTGCGGTGGCTTTGGCAAGATCAGCAAGCTTGCCGCCGGCCACATGGATTTGCATAGCCGTCACTCAAGCATTGACCTGCCCCAACTGGCTGACTGGGCAGCCAGTATCGGCGCCGATGAAGCATTGCAACAAGGTATCCGCGACGCCAACACCAGCCAGCAAGCCCTGGCGATGGCCAGCGCCGCCGGCATCGTCCTCGGCGACGTGGTATGCGAGCACGCCCTGGCCTTCGTCCGCAGCATCGTACCGGCCGAGGTCCAGGTGGAAGTCTTCGCCATCGACCGCCAGGGCGGCATCGTCGGCCATGCAGGATCACTGAAATGAAACGTATCCTACTGTTGGGCGGCATCACCGAAGCCCTGGCCATCGCCCGAACGCTAGGACCGCAACACATCTACAGCCTGGCGGGCATCGGCCGCGTCCCGACGGACCTGACTTGCCAGGTGCGCGTCGGCGGCTTCGGCGGAGCCGAAGGGCTGGCGCAGTTCATCCGCGGACAAGGCATCGACCTGCTGCTTGACGCCACCCACCCCTACGCCGCGCAGATCAGCCACAACGCCGCCCACGCAGCCCGCGTCTGCGGCATTCCCTGCTGGGCCCTGCGCCGTCCGGCCTGGCAGCCCCAGGCCGGCGACGACTGGCGCGACGTGGCCGACTGGGCCGAACTGATCCAGGCCCTGAAACCCTTTCGCCGCCCCCTGTTCACCCTGGGCCGCGAACCGCTGCAACACCTGCACGAAATCCCGCCAGAGCAGTTCTGGACCTTGCGCGCCCTGGACGTCTACCCCGGTAACGAACGATGCGAAGTCATCGGCGCACGCGGACCCTTTCACCTCGAAGACGAGCGCGCATTGTTCGAGCGGCGACAGATCGATGTGCTGGTCAGCAAGAACAGCGGAAGCACGGCTACTGAGCCGAAGCTGGAGGTGGCGCGGGAGCGTGGGGTGCCGGTGTTGGTATTGAAGCGGCCGGTGTTGCCCAGGGTGGATCGAGAGTTCGATACTTCAGGGGCGTTACTGCTGGCCCTCGGAGATTCCGTCTGACAGTTTTATGAGACCCATGTGACGCCCATTTCAAAATCTATTGCTACTGTTAACCCAAACCCTGCGACCCTACACCGCACACGCCTTTTTTACTTCTGCCCCCCGATCAGGCTAAATACCGCCACCTGATCGCCCAACCGAGCGGATTGCCCCATGTCCCGACAACGGCTTGCATTTGCCTGGATCGCCTGCTTCGCAGTGCTGTTCAACATGCTTGCCATGCCGCTGTCCGGCGCCGCCGGGGCGAGCATGAATGCGCCGACCGAGCAGCTGTTGTGGGGCAGCTTCTGTTCGTCCAGCGGCACGAAGATGGTGGCGATCTCCCTGGGCAAGTTCGAGCAGGGCACGCCGTCGAAGGACGACCACTCGACGATGCAGCATTGCTGGTGCTGCTCGGGTTCGCCAGCGTCGGTGGCGCTCGCCGGTCAAGCCCCGCAGTTGTATCTCGATGCCCGGCCGGTCCAGGGCGGTGTCATCCCCCCGGCGCTGGACAGTCCTACGCCACGCCAGCAATGGCCGAGCCTCAATCCCCGTGCTTCACCTCTGGCCTGATTCCTTTCGCAAACATCTGCGCCTTGAATCGTTCCGGAGAATTGCCATGTTGAACAAACTTATTCTGCTCGCCGCCCTGCTGCTTCCCGTTGGCTTCGCCCAAGCTCACCAATACAAGGTGGGCCAGCTCGAAATCGGCCATCCCTGGTCCCAGGAACTGCCGCCGAACGCGCCGACCGTGGCCGCATATTTCGTGATCCACAACACCGGTACCACCGCCGATAAACTGCTCAGCGTCGACGCTCCCATCGCCGGCAAGGCCGAGCTTCACGAGCATGTGAAGCAGGACGACCTGATGAAGATGCAACCCGTGCCTGTCGTCGAGATCGCTCCGGGCGCCACCGTCACCTTCGCGCCGATGGCCTATCACGTGATGTTGCTTGAACTGAAGGACCGCAGCCCGCTGAGCGACGGCAAGCGTTTCCCCATGACCCTGCATTTCGAGAAAGCCGGGGACATCACCGTTGAGGTTGCGGTGCAGAAAAAAGCCTCCGACGGCACCCAGGTCGAAACCCACACGCACTGATACCTGCCCATGGGTCTTCCCCGCACCAGGCCAGCCAAACCCCGCCGCCAGTCGATGAGCCTGGCACGCGGCAGCTGGATCAGCCTGTTTGCCATGTTGATGATCTTCATCGGTCCGCTGATTTCTCAGTCGATGCCGATGGGTCAACCCATGGCCGTGTCCATGGATATGTCCATGCCGATGGACATGTCACCGAGTGCCCATGCGACCCATGAAGCCCCGGCGGCCGAACACTGCCAGCCCCGGAGCGAACACCATGCGCTGTGGGAGAAGTGCGGCTATTGCAGTTTGCTGTTCAATTGCCCCGCCCTGCCGGGTGGACAATCCTTCACCGCTTTCGATACCCCAACGACCACTACCTACACCAGCCCCTCCCCCCGCCTGGGCCATGCCCGGACGTCGTTCTTCCCGGGTGCCCGCACCCGCGCACCACCCTTCGACGCGTAGATCCGACACTTACTTTCACCCGGTCGCACAAGACAGCCCCAGGTTGCCCGACCGTGTCGTTTACGTCTGTTCGATGGAATCATCATGTCCAGGTTTTCCGCCGGCATCGCATTGGGCACCGCCCAGGTTCGATGCCACCCTTTACGCTCCGCGCTCGCCGCGTTATGCGGCCTTCTGCTCGCCCCCCACACACTGGCCGAGGAACACGACCATCACGAGGGCCTGGTCGAAGAATTGAGTCCGACGGTCATTACCGCCATCGCCCCCAGTTCGCCCCTGACGGTCGTCACCAACCCCAAGGACCCGCGCCAGCCGGTACCGGCCAGCGATGGCGGTGACTACCTCAAGACCATTCCCGGCTTCGCCCTGGTGCGCAATGGCGGTACCAATGGCGACCCGGTGCTGCGGGGCATGTTCGGCTCGCGACTGAATATCCTCACCAACGGCAGCATGTTGCTGGGCGCCTGTCCCGGGCGGATGGACGCGCCGACGTCCTACATATCACCGGAAACCTACGACAGGCTCACCGTCATCAAAGGCCCGCAAACCGTACTTTGGGGCCCTGGCTCATCCGCCGGGACCATCCTGTTCGACCGCGAGCCGGAGCAGTTCGGCGAGCTCGGCAGCCGGGTCAACGCCAGCGTGCTGGCTGGCTCCAACGGCCGCTTCGACAAAGTGCTGGATGCTGCCGCCGGTGGTCCGCTGGGTTATGTCCGGGTGATCGGCAACACCGCCCACTCGGACGATTACCGCGACGGCAATAACGACACGGTGCCGTCGCGCTACGACAAATGGAACGGCGACGTCACCCTCGGCTGGACGCCGGATGCCGATACCCTGCTGGAACTGACCGCCGGCAAGGGCGACGGCGAAGCGCGCTATGCGGGGCGCGGCATGGATGGTTCGCAGTTCAAACGCGAAAGTCTGGGGCTGCGCTTCGAACGTTCAAACCTGGGCGAGGTGCTGGATAAGATCGAGGCACAGGTCTACTACAACTACGCCGACCATGTGATGGACAACTACACGCTGCGCACACCATCCGGCACCGGAATGATGGCTGGGCCAATGGCCTCTAACGTTGATCGCCGGACCCTCGGTACACGGATCAAGGCCACCTGGCGCTGGGCCGACGTGCAGTTGATCAGCGGCCTGGACGCCCAGACCAACGAACATCGCCAGCGCAGCAGCATGGGCATCGATACCTACAAGGACCTGCCCCGCACCAAGGACGCCGATTTCCACAACTACGGCGTGTTCAGCGAACTGACGTGGTACGCCGCCGACCGCGACAGGCTGATCACCGGCGCCCGCCTCGACCGCGCCTCGGCCAGGGATTACCGGCAAAGTATCGGCTCCGGCATGTCGTCCCGCCCCAACCCCACCGCCGACGAAACCCGCGCCGACACACTGCCCAGCGGTTTCGTACGTTACGAACATGATCTGGCCGACAGCCCTACTACCCTTTATGCCGGCCTGGGCCACGCACAACGTTTTCCGGATTACTGGGAGCTGTTCTCGCCAAACGCCGGCCCCAGTGGCTCGGTGAATGCTTTCGACTCGATCAAGCCGGAGAAAACCACCCAGCTGGATTTCGGCCTGCAGTACAGGAGCGAAACCCTGGAGGCCTGGGCGTCGGGTTATGTCGGGCAGGTACGCGACTACATCCTGTTCGATTACACCCCCGGCATGATGGGGACGACTTCCCGGGCCGAGAACATCGATGCCCGGATCATGGGCGGTGAGCTGGGCGCGGCCTACAAGCTGACCGAGCACTGGAAAGCCGACGCCACCCTGGCCTATGCCTGGGGCAAGAACAGCAGCGACGGCAGCGCCCTAGCGCAAATGCCGCCGCTGGATGCGCGCCTGGGCCTGACCTACAGCGAAGAGCGCTGGAGCGCCGGCGCCCTGTGGCGCGTGGTGGCGGCGCAGAACCGTGTCGACGAGAACAAGGGCAACGTGGTGGGCAAGGACTATGGCAAGAGCTCGGGCTTCGGCGTGTTCTCTCTCAACGGCGCGTACCGCATCAACTCGCATTGGAAGGTCAGCAGCGGCGTCGACAACCTGTTCGGCAAGGCCTACGCCGAACACCTGAACCTGGCCGGCAACGCCGGGTTCGGCTACCCGGCGAGCGACCCGCAAGCCATCAACGAACCGGGGCGCACCTTCTGGACCAAGGTGGACATGAGTTTCTAACAGCATCGCGGGCAAGCCTTGCTCCCACAGGGATTACTTCATTCCTGTGTCAACAAAACCTGTGGGAGCAAGGCTTGCCCGCGATCGGTTGCCTGGCAATCGCAAAAAACATAACAACCCAATTAGCCCTGCGGAGCGCTTTTCGATGAGCCAACCGAAAACGAATTTCTACAACCTGGCCTGGCGCTGGCATTTCTATGCCGGGCTATTCGTGGCGCCCTTCATGGTGATGCTGGCCCTTACCGGCATCATCTATCTGTTCAAGCCACAACTCGATCCGTTGATGTACGGCGACCTGCTGAACGTCCCGGCCGGGCATCACGCGATGACCGCCGACGACCTGCTCAAGCAGGTCCGCCAGGCCTACCCCGAAGGCCAGGTCAAACAGTACCTGCCGCCGATCAACGCCGAGCGCAGCGCGCAGTTCGTCGTCATTGACAAGGGCCGGGAACTGAACGTGTTCATCGACCCCTACCATGGCGACGTGCTGGGCGAGCAGGATGCAAAGAACAACCTTCAAGCCATGGCCCGGGCAATCCATGGCGAGTTGCTGATCGGCACCGTCGGTGACCGGCTGGTCGAAATGGCCGCCGGCTGGGGCGTGGTGCTATTGGTATCCGGGCTCTACCTGTGGTGGCCTCGCGGCCAGTCGTCGGCAGGGGTGTTGTGGCCCCGTTGGGCGGCGCGTGGTCGGGTGTTCTGGCGCGACCTGCATGTCGTCGCAGGCTTCTGGGGCGCCGCATTCCTGCTGGTGATGCTGCTCAGCGGCATGACCTGGACCGGCTTCTGGGGCAAGCAATACGCCGACCTCTGGAACCGCTTCCCAGCGGCCATGTGGAACGACGTGCCCAAGTCCGACGTCGAGGCGCGCAGCCTCAACAATGCTCATCGCCAGACCGTGCCCTGGGCCGTGGAAAACACCCCGATGCCGATGTCCGGCGACCATGCCGAGCACATGAACCATGGCGACATGCACGCAGGTCCCGCCGCCCCGACCGTCAGCCTGCAAGCGGTGCAGGACATCGCCCGCGAACGCAACGTGACGCCCGGCTACAGCATTACGCTGCCAAAGACTTCCACCGGGGTGTTCACGATTTCCGTCTTCGCCGACGACCCGCGCAACGATGCGACCCTGCACGTGGATCAGTACACCGGCAAAGTCCTGGCGGACGTACGCTGGGAGCACTACAGCGTGGTTGCCCGCGCCACCGAAACCGGCGTGATGCTCCACGAGGGCAAGATGTTCGGCCCGCTGAACCAGATCATCGTGCTGCTGATCTGCCTGATGATCCTGTTCAGCGCCGTGAGCGGCCTGGTGATCTGGTGGAAGCGTCGGCCCGAGGGAAGATTCGGCGTGCCGCCGTTGCGTCATGACTTGCCGACCTGGAAGACCGGGGTGTTCATCATGCTGGCTCTGGCGGTGATGTTCCCGCTGGTGGGGGCTTCGCTGGTGGTGGTGTGGCTGCTGGACCGGCTCGTCAGCCGACGCACTCGCCAGCCTGAGGTGGCTTCATCTTCAAACTGAAGACAGCGCGTTAACGACAAGCGGCGCGAAGCCTCTACAATCGCGTCCACTGTCCAGCTGCGCGCAGTTCCAACGGTGGGAGCGGGCTTGCTCGCGAAGGCGTCGGCACATCCAACATTGATGTGACAGACACACCGCTTTCGCGAGCAAGCCCGCTCCCACAATGGGAACTGTGTCGACCCAAAAGACTTCGAGTACATGCATGACCTCGCTCACCCTCTCCCACCTCGCCTGGACACCCCTGGGCCAGGGCCACTGCCATCACCAATTCCAGCTGCGTGACGTGACGCTGCAAGTGGCGGCCGGGGAGTTCGTCGGTTTGATCGGTCCCAACGGCAGCGGCAAGACCAGCCTGTTGCGCTGCGCTTATCGCTTCAATCGGCTGGAAAGCGGTGAGGTGACGCTCGACCATCGCAATATCTGGCGACAGTCATCGCGCTGGTGCGCGCAGCGTATCGCCGTGGTGTTGCAGGAATTTCCCGACGCCTTTGGCCTGACGGTGGAAGAAGTGGTCGCCATGGGTCGTACACCCCACAAGGGCCTGTTCGATGGCAATAACCATGAAGACCGGCGCCTGGTACTCCAGGCCCTGGCAGCCGTCGGGCTGCAAGGCTTCGGCGACCATGGCTTCGCCACCCTGTCGGGCGGCGAAAAGCAACGTGTCATCCTGGCCCGTGCCCTGGCCCAGCAGCCGCAACTGTTGATCCTCGATGAGCCGACCAATCACCTCGACCCCCGCTATCAACTGCACTTGCTGCAACTGATCAAAGGCCTCGGCATCGGCACCCTCGCCAGCCTTCACGACTTGAACCTGGCAGCCGCCTTCTGTGACCGGCTGTACGTCATCGACCACGGCCACATCGTCGCCAGCGGTACACCGCGGGACGTCCTGACCGCCGCGCTGTTGCGCGACGTGTTCGGCATCGTCGCCCTGGTGGACGCACATCCCCTGGCCGGCCACCCACGAATCACCTGGATAACCCAACCATGACCCTGCGTTCCCTGCTACTGTTGCCACTGCTGCTGTGCAGCGCTCAGTCCCTGGCCGAAGCCACCCGCTATCCATTGACGATCCAGAGCTGCAACCGTCAGGTGGTGTTCAACGAAGCACCCCGGCATGCCGTCAGCCATGACATCAACATGACTCAGATGATGCTCGCCCTCGGGCTCAAACCGCGCATGGTGGGCTATAGCGGCATCAGTGGCTGGAAGGCCGTGACGCCCGAGATGGCGAAGATCCTCGATGGCCTGCCGGAACTGGCGGCCAAGTACCCCTCGGTGGAAACCCTGCTCAGTGCCAACGTGGATTTTTTCTTCGCCGGTTGGGACTACGGCATGCGGGTGGGCGGCGACCTGACGCCACAGACCCTGCAACCGCTGGGCATCAACGTATACGAGCTGACCGAATCCTGCGCCTTCGTCATGAAGCGTCCGGCGGCTTCGCTGGAAGACACCTATAACGACCTGCGCAACCTGGGGAAGATCTTCGATGTGCAGGATCGCGCCGAAGCACTGATTGCGACGATGCAGGCCCAAGTGGCCGAGGTCCGCAAGCAGTTGCCGCCTGATCGACCTCGGGTGTTCCTGTACGACAGCGGTGAAGACCGCGCCATGACCTCCGGCCGGCTCGGCATGCCCCAGGCACTGATCGACGCGGCCGGTGGGCGCAACATCCTGGATGATCTGGAAACCAGCTGGACCCGGGTTAATTGGGAAAACGTGGTGGAGCGCAATCCCCAGGTCATCGTGATCGTCGACTACGGCGAAATCAGCGCCGAGCAAAAGCAACAGTTCCTGCTGGACAACCCGGCCTTGCAATCGGTGGACGCGATCAAGCATCGCCGTTTCATTGTGATTCCCTACGTCCAGGCCACGCCGGGGATCGATAACGTTCTGGCGGTGCAGACCCTGGCGAAGGGTTTTCACGCCCTATGAGCGCTCGTCGCTATGGCGCATTGCTGGTGCTGCTCGGCGTGTTGATGCTGGTGTCCTGCGTGGTGTCCCTGGGCTTCGGCCCGGCGCGGGTACCGGTGGCCGTGGTCTGGGACATTCTGTTGAACAAGGCTTTCGGTATCGGCGACGCCTACTGGCCGCCCGGCCAGGAAAACATCGTCTGGCTGATCCGTGTGCCGCGCCTGTTGCTCGGGGCCTTGGTGGGTGCGGGGCTGGCGTTGATCGGCGCGGTGCTGCAAGCGGTGACGCGCAATCCGCTGGCTGATCCACACCTATTGGGCGTCACGTCTGGCGCAACCCTGGGGGCAGTGATCGTGGTGCTGCATGTCGGCGAAATCGTCGGTCTGCTGACCCTGCCCCTGGCCGCGTTCGTCGGCGCGTTGCTGAGCATGTTTTTGGTGCTGGCCGTTGCCAGCCGCCAGGGTCGCCTGGAAAGCGACCGCCTGTTGCTATGCGGGGTGGCGGTGTCGTTCGTGATGATGGCGGCGGCCAATTTACTGCTGTTCCTGGGGGACCATCGCGCCAGCTCTGCCGTGATGTTCTGGATGCTCGGCGGCCTGGGCCTGGCGCGGTGGGAGCTGCTGGCGGTGCCGGCCGTCAGCGTATCACTGGGGCTGGTGTTGCTGCTGGGCATGGCCCGGCCGCTGAATGCATTGATGGCCGGCGAGCAGACCGCCGTGACCCTGGGGCTGAACGCAGCGCGAGTGCGCTTGTGGATTTTTCTGATTGCCTCGCTGATGACCGGCGTGCTGGTGTCCATCAGCGGCTCGATCGGTTTTGTCGGGCTGATGGTGCCGCACATTGCCCGGCGCCTGGTGGGTGCCGAGCATCGTCGGCTACTTCCAGCGTGCGTGCTGCTGGGCAGCCTGTTCTTGATCTGGGTGGATGTCGCCGCCCGCACCCTGATCGCCCCCGAGGACCTGCCGATTGGTGTCGCCACCGCGGCCATCGGCGGGTTGTTCTTCATCGGTTTGATGCGGCGGCGCTGACTTTCAAGGCTTGCACACACCCCCATTGTGGGAGCGGGCTTGCTCGCGAATGCGGTATGTCATCCGATGCATGTGTTGAATGACACACCGTTTTCGCGAGCAAGCCCGCTCCCACATGGAATCGTCAATGACCGCAATCAACACGCCCCAATGTGGCGCGTCAGGTCGCACCAGCCCTCGCATGACGAGCACTCCTGGTGCACCACCCTGTCCATTCCCTGCGCCATCCCCTTGTTTCAAAGCCTCCCCCCAACCGGGCACACCCCTTGCAAAAGCCCCGTTCAGCGTCCGCATCTGCCCACCAAGAACACTCATAAAGTCACGGAGATCGCACAATGAAACGTCGTAGCTTGATCAAGGCTTTCACACTCTCGGCCAGTATTGCCGCGATGGGCATGGCCTGGACCGTCCAGGCCGCCGAAACCATCAAGGTCGGTATCCTGCATTCGTTGTCTGGGACCATGGCGATTTCCGAGACGTCTCTCAAGGACATGGCGCTGATGACCATCGACGAGATCAACGCCAACGGCGGTGTGAACGGCAAGAAACTGGAAGCGGTGGTCGTGGACCCGGCGTCGAACTGGCCGCTGTTCGCCGAGAAGGGCCGGCAGTTGCTGACCCAGGACAAGGTTGCCGTGGTGTTTGGTTGCTGGACCTCGGTATCGCGTAAATCCGTGTTGCCGGTGTTCGAAGAACTCAACGGCCTGCTGTTCTACCCGGTGCAATACGAAGGCGAAGAGATGTCGCCGAACGTGTTCTACACCGGCGCAGCACCGAACCAACAGGCGATTCCGGCGGTGGAATATCTGATGAGCGAAGAAGGCGGCAGTGCCAAGCGCTACTTCCTGCTGGGCACCGATTACGTTTATCCACGTACCACCAACAAGATCCTGCGTGCGTTCCTGCACTCCAAAGGCGTGGCGGACAAGGACATCGAAGAGGTCTACACCCCGTTCGGTCACAGCGATTACCAGACCATCGTCGCCAACATCAAGAAATTCTCGGCCGGCGGCAAGACGGCGGTGATTTCCACGGTCAACGGCGACTCCAACGTGCCGTTCTACAAGGAGCTGGCGAACCAGGGCCTGAAAGCCACCGACGTTCCGGTGGTGGCGTTCTCCGTGGGCGAAGAAGAACTGCGCGGTATCGACACCAAGCCGTTGATCGGCAACCTGGCGGCGTGGAACTACTTCGAGTCGGTGGATAACCCGGCGAACAAGAAATTCGTCGAGGCATGGAAAGCCTACGCCAAGGCCAAGAACCTGCCCGGCGCCGACAAGGCCGTCACCAACGACCCGATGGAAGCCACCTACGTCGGTATCCACATGTGGGCGCAAGCGGTGGAAAAAGCCAAGTCCACCGACGTCGACAAGGTGCGCGAAGCCCTGGCCGGCCAGACCTTCGCCGCACCGTCGGGCTACACCCTGACCATGGACAAGACCAACCACCACCTGCACAAGCCGGTGATGATCGGCGAGATCCAGGCCGACGGTCAGTTCAACGTGGTCTGGCAGACCGAAGGCCCGATCCGCGCCCAGCCGTGGAGCCCCTTCATCGCCGGCAACGACAAGAAGCCTGACTATGCGGTGAAGAGCAACTGAGCCCATGGGTGTCGGCCCCAATCCCCGGGCCGACACACAATCCTTGTGGGGGCGGGCTTGCTCGCGAA
This sequence comes from Pseudomonas sp. Pf153, assembly GCF_001269775.1. Taxonomy (NCBI): domain Bacteria; kingdom Pseudomonadati; phylum Pseudomonadota; class Gammaproteobacteria; order Pseudomonadales; family Pseudomonadaceae; genus Pseudomonas; species Pseudomonas sp. Pf153. The sequence goes on from NZ_LHVL01000026.1 coordinate 87,023, forward strand.
TGCGGACTCATGTTCAACATTTGAGTCGCCTGACACACCGCATCGCGAGCAAGCCCACTTCCCACAAAAAAGCCCTGCGCAAGGCCTGACATATGCCCACTGCCCTGTACCGCATCATCCTCGCCCTGGTGCTGCTATTACCCGCGGTCGCCTATGCCGGCGACGCCGAGGATTTCGTCGCCGCCAACCCGACCCAGCAGGCCAGACTACTGGAAACCTGGGCGGCGCAGCCCGAGCCTGAGCGCGTCGAGCTGGTCAATGCCTTGCAACAAGGCCAGTTGACCGTCGACGGCCAACCCAAGACCCTGCGCCTGAACAACCGCTTGCGAGGGCTGATCGAAACCGCCCTGGCCAGCCATCAATTGCTGGCTGCCGATGCCCGTGTACGCCTGGGCGCCGCGCAGCAGTTGCAGAAAAGCGCCCGTCCGGCACAGCTGGCTTTCCTCGACCGGCAACTGGCCGGTGAACAGGACGAAGATGTGCACGCCGCCCTGAGCCTGGCCCTGGCGAATCTGCAACTGGTGGATACCAACCCGAGCGTGCGCCTGAACGCCGTCCGGCTGCTGGGTGAAACCGGCGACCCGCTGGCTCGTACCCGCCTCGAAGGCCTGCTCGAACCCGGCGTCGAAACCGATGCCGGCGTGCGCACCGCCGCCGAAACCAGCCTCAGCCAGGTCAAGCGCAAGCTCCTGGTGGGCGAACTGCTGGGTCAAGCCTTCAGTGGCATGTCCCTGGGTTCGATCCTGCTGTTGGCGGCGTTGGGCCTGGCGATCACCTTCGGCTTGCTGGGGGTGATCAACATGGCTCACGGCGAGATGCTGATGCTCGGCGCCTACTGCGCTTATGTCGTGCAGATGCTGTTCCAGCGCTTCGCCCCGAACGTCATCGAGTTTTACCCGCTGATCGCCCTGCCGGTGGCGTTTTTCATCACCGCCGCCATTGGCATGGCTCTGGAGCGCACGGTGATTCGTCACCTCTATGGGCGTCCGCTGGAAACCCTGCTCGCCACCTGGGGCATCAGTCTGATGCTGATCCAATTGGTGCGTCTGGTGTTCGGTGCGCAGAACGTCGAAGTCGCCAACCCGGCCTGGTTGTCGGGCGGGATCCAGGTGTTGCCAAACCTGGTGCTGCCGTACAACCGCATCGTCATCATCGCCTTCGCGCTGTTCGTCGTAGGGCTGACCTGGCTGTTGCTGAACAAGACCCGCCTGGGCCTGAACGTCCGCGCCGTGACCCAGAACCGCAACATGGCCGCCTGCTGCGGCGTGCCCACCGGTCGCGTGGACATGCTCGCCTTCGGCCTCGGCTCGGGCATCGCCGGGCTCGGCGGCGTGGCCCTGAGTCAGATCGGCAACGTCGGCCCGGACCTGGGCCAGAGCTACATCATCGACTCGTTCCTGGTAGTGGTCCTGGGGGGCGTCGGTCAGTTGGCCGGTAGCGTGTCCGCCGCGTTCGGCCTGGGCATCGCCAATAAAATCCTCGAACCTCAGATCGGCGCGGTGCTGGGCAAGATCCTGATCTTGGCGCTGATCATTCTGTTCATCCAGAAGCGTCCGCAAGGCCTCTTCGCCCTCAAAGGACGGGTAATCGACTGATGAACCAGCCCCTGATGCTCACCGCCGCGCAAAAAGCCGGCCCCAAAGTCACCGTCGTCGTCGGTGCGCTGATCCTGGTCTTGCTGCTGAGCCTGCCGCTGCTGTCGCTGCTGCCGCCAGACAGCGTCCTGCATGTCTCGGCCTACACGCTGACGCTGGTGGGCAAGATTCTCTGCTACGCCATCGTCGCCCTGGCGCTGGACCTGGTCTGGGGCTATGCCGGTCTGCTTTCCCTGGGGCATGGCCTGTTCTTCGCCCTCGGCGGCTACGCCATGGGCATGTACCTGATGCGCCAGGCCGCGGGCGACGGATTGCCGGCATTCATGACCTTTCTGTCATGGACCGAGTTGCCCTGGTACTGGACCGGCACCGACAGCTTCCTCTGGGCCCTGGGCCTGGTGGTGCTGGCCCCCGGTTTGCTGGCGCTGGTGTTCGGCTTCTTCGCCTTTCGTTCACGGATCAAGGGCGTGTATTTCTCGATCATGACCCAGGCCCTGACCTTCGCCGGGATGCTGCTGTTTTTCCGCAACGAAACCGGCTTCGGCGGCAACAACGGCTTCACCAACTTCCGCACGATCCTGGGCTTCGGTATCACCGAGCCAGGTACTCGCGCCGTGCTGTTCCTGCTGACCGTGCTGTTGTTGGCGGCCAGCCTGTTCATCGGCTGGCGCCTGGCCCGCAGCAAGTTCGGCCGAGTGCTGACCGCCCTGCGCGACGCGGAAAACCGCCTGATGTTCTGCGGCTACGATCCGCGAGGGTTCAAGCTGTTCGTCTGGGTGTTGAGCGCTGTGTTGTGTGGCCTGGCTGGCGCGCTGTATGTGCCGCAAGTAGGCATCATCAACCCCAGTGAGATGTCGCCGACCAACTCCATCGAAGCCGCCGTGTGGGTGGCCCTTGGCGGTCGCGGCACCTTGATCGGCCCGCTGCTGGGCGCCGGGGTGGTGAACGGCATGAAGAGCTGGTTCACCGTGGCGTTTCCTGAATACTGGCTGTTTTTCCTCGGTGCGCTGTTCATCGTCGTAACGCTGTACCTGCCCAGGGGCGTAATCGGATTGCTGAAGAAAAGGGGCGAATCATGAGGATCACACCCACGGCTCAGTTCATGCTCGAACCGGCTTTCTATCCGCCGGAACCCAACAAGGACGCCGGCAGCAGCCGCGACGCCATCGGCCTTGGTCAGGCTGCCGGCGAAGGCCTGAACACCCGCCACGGCACCATCCTGACCCTGGAAGACATCAGCGTCAGCTTCGATGGCTTCAAGGCCCTGAACAATCTGAACCTGTACATTGGCGTCGGCGAACTGCGCTGCATCATCGGCCCCAACGGCGCGGGCAAGACCACGCTGATGGACGTGATCACCGGCAAGACCCGACCCAGTCACGGCAAGGCCTGGTTCGGCGAAACCCTGGACCTGACCGCCATGAGCGAAGTGCAGATCGCCCAGGCCGGCATCGGTCGCAAGTTCCAGAAACCCACGGTATTCGAAGCCCTGAGCGTGTTCGAGAATCTGGAGTTGGCGCTGAAAACCGACAAGTCGGTGTGGGCCAGCCTGCGGGCGAAACTGACGGGCGAGCAACACGACCGCATCAATGAAGTGCTGGAAACCATCCGCCTCACCCCATCGGCCAATCGAACCGCCGGGTTGTTGTCCCACGGGCAGAAGCAATTCCTGGAGATCGGCATGCTGCTGGTCCAGGACCCGCAACTGTTGCTGCTCGACGAACCCGTGGCGGGCATGACCGACGCCGAGACCGACTTCACCGCCGAGCTGTTCAAGTCCCTGGCGGGCAAGCATTCGCTGATGGTGGTGGAACACGACATGGGTTTTGTCGGCGCGATTGCCGATCACGTTACCGTGCTACACCAGGGCAGCGTGCTGGCCGAGGGGTCACTGGCGCAGGTGCAGGCCGATGAGCGAGTGATCGAGGTGTACCTCGGTCGCTGATCGCTCCCACAGGAGTTTGAGGAGAATCTGGAAGATGCTGCAAGTCGACAAGCTGCACCAATACTACGGCGGCAGCCACATCCTGCGGGGCCTGTCGTTCGACGCGAAGATCGGTGAAGTCACTTGCCTGCTGGGGCGCAATGGCGTGGGCAAGACCACCCTGCTCAAGTGCCTGATGGGCCTGTTGCCGGCCAGGGAAGGTGCGGTGAGCTGGGAGGGCAAGCCGATCACCACCTTCAAACCCCACCAGCGGGTTCACGCCGGCATCGCCTACGTGCCCCAGGGCCGGGAGATTTTCGGCCGGCTGACGGTGGAAGAAAACCTGCTGATGGGCCTGTCGCGCTTCCCCGGCTCCGAGGCCAAAGAAGTGCCGGCGTTCATCTACGAGCTGTTCCCGGTGCTGCTGCAAATGAAACAGCGTCGTGGCGGTGACCTGTCCGGCGGCCAGCAACAGCAACTGGCGATTGGCCGGGCGCTGGCGAGCCGGCCACGGTTGCTGATCCTCGACGAACCCACCGAAGGCATCCAGCCGTCGGTGATCAAGGAAATCGGTGCCGTCATCAAAAAACTGGCAGCCCGGGGCGACATGGCGATTTTGCTGGTGGAGCAGTTCTACGATTTCGCCGCCGAGCTGGCCGATCAATACCTGGTGATGTCCCGGGGCGAGATCGTGCAGCAGGGACGTGGCGAAAATATGGAAGCCGAGGGTGTGCGCGGACTGGTTACGATCTAGTCTTGAGCGTCCCGATAATCATCAGAAATCATGAATCTACCTTTATCTTCGCCGCCCCTGTTTACGCCGAGCTGGCACGCCGAGCTGGAACTTGGCTACGCCCGGTTCGGCGATTGCACGCGCCCGGTACAACGCCGCCACCAAGGTCCGTTGCGGGTGCAGAAGCATTTGTACGCCGAAGGCCCCGAGGTTTGCCAGCACATCATTGTCCATCCACCGGGCGGGATCGCCGGCGGTGACCGCCTGGATATTTCCGCCAACGTAGGCCCTGGCGCCTGGGCGCAGTTGACCAGTCCCGGCGCTGCCAAGTGGTACCGCGCCGCCGGCCCTGCCTATCAGCAATTGACCTTGAACGTAGCTCCCGGCGCGACCCTGGAATGGCTGCCCCAGGAAACCATCGTGTTCAGCGCGGCCCAGGCCGAACTCAGCACCAGCATCGACCTGCACGGTGATGGGCGCTTGTTCTACTGGGACATGGTTGCCTTGGGTCGCCCCGCCAGCGGCGAGCGCTTTGATCGTGGGCACTTCCAATCGCGGCTGGACATTCGCCGCGACGGACAGTTGCTCTGGCACGAACGCCAGCGCATTGTCGGCGGCGACGGCCTGCTCGACTCGCCTATCGGGCTGGGCGGTGATCCAGTGTTCGCCACATTGTTGGCAACCGGCGAGATCGACAACGAATTGCTGGAACGGTGTCGTAGCCTGGGCCATGCCGTACGCGGCGACTTGACTCAGTTGCCAGGGCTGGTGGTAGCTCGGTGCCTGGCGAGCGAGGCGTTGCTGGCGCGGGGATGGCTGATTGAACTGTGGCGGCATCTGCGCCCGGCCTTACTCGGTAGGGAGGCGTTGCCCCCAAGAATCTGGAGCACATGAATCCCTTGTGGGAGCGGGCTTGCTCGCGAATGCGGACTCACGTTCACTATTTAATTCGATTGACACATCGTCTTCGCGGGCAAGCCCGCTCCCACAAGAAACCGTACATAGCCCGAAATGTTTATCTGCCTTTGATGGATTGCACATGGACCTGACCCCACGCGAAAAAGACAAGTTGTTGATCTTCACCGCCGGCCTCGTGGCCGAACGACGGCTGGCCCGTGGCCTGAAGCTCAATTACCCGGAGGCCATGGCCTTCATTTCCGCAGCCTTGCTCGAAGGCGCCCGCGACGGCCAGACCGTGGCCGAGCTGATGCATTACGGCACGACACTGCTGACCCGTGAGCAAGTGATGGAAGGCATCCCGGAGATGATTCCGGAGATCCAGGTCGAAGCGACGTTTCCCGACGGCACCAAACTGGTCACCGTCCACCAGCCCATTGCCTGAGGCCACGCCATGACTTACTTCGTCCGTGACGCCCGCCTCGCCGATCTGCCGGCCATCCGCGACATCTACAACGACGCGGTGCTCAATACCACCGCCATCTGGAACGAACAGGCGGTGGACCTGGGGAATCGCCAGGCCTGGTTCGACGCCCGACAATCCCAGGGCTATCCGGTGCTGGTGGTGGTCGATACCGATGAAAACACACTCGGCTACGCTTCATTCGGCGACTGGCGCCCCTTCGATGGCTTTCGCCACACCGTCGAACACTCCGTGTACGTGCGCAGCGACCAACGAGGCAATGGCCTCGGACCCTTGTTGATGGCGACGCTGATCGAGCGCGCCAGGGCTTGCGGCAAGCATGTCATGGTGGCCGCCATCGAAAGTGGCAACACGGCCTCGATTCGCCTGCACGAGCGGACCGGTTTCGTCACCACCGGGCAGATGCCCCAGGTGGGCACCAAGTTCGGTCGCTGGCTCGACCTGACCTTCATGCAGTTGATGCTCAACCCAGGGGCGCCCGCGCCTGCCGTCGACAAGGAGTGAACCCCGATGAACGCCGCCCAGTTGCGCCGAGTCCACGCTGAAAGCTTTGCGCATTATCGCCAGGGCCTGATCGATCTGTTGCTCGACGCCGTGGGCAACGGCGCCAGCGTCGGCTTCATGGCTAACCTGGATGCGACCCAGGCCCGCGCCCATTTCGATGAGGTACAGGCCGGCCTCAACCAGGGCAGCCTGTTGCTGTGGGTGGTGGTCAAGGATGAGCAAGTGCAGGCCAGCGTCCAACTGGCCCTGTGCCAGAAACCCAATGGCCTCAACCGCGCCGAAGTGCAGAAGCTGCTGGTGCGCGGCGATGCCCGACGCCGTGGCCTGGGCCAGCAACTGCTGAGCGCCCTGGAACTCGGCGCGCGCCAGCACAAGCGCGGCCTGCTGTACCTCGACACCCAGGCCGGCTCCGACGCCGAGGCGTTCTACCGCGCCATGGGCTACACCCGCGTCGGTGAACTGCCCGACTACTGCCAAAGCCCGGACGGGACGTACACCCCGACCGCTATCTATTACAAGCTCTTGGGGCAACCACAATGATTCCAGGCCAATACCAGGTCCAGCCCGGCGACATCGAACTGAACGCTGGCCGCCGCACCCTGACACTGACCGTTGCCAACAGCGGCGACCGGCCGATCCAGGTCGGCTCGCACTATCACTTTTTCGAAACCAACGACGCCCTCACCTTCGAGCGCGCCGCCAGCCGCGGCATGCGCCTGAACATCCCGGCTGGCACAGCCGTGCGCTTCGAACCGGGCCAGAGCCGGGAAGTCGAGCTGGTCGAACTGGCCGGGTTGCGGCGGGTGTTCGGGTTTGCCGGGCGGGTGATGGGTGACCTTTAACCTGTAGGAGCAAGGCCTGTGGGAGCAAGGCTTGCCCGCGATGAAGCTGGCGCGGTTCGACCTGGGGCAATGATGCTGCCATCGCGATACAAGAGACGCCCTCTCTTGTCAGGCCGCGTCATCGTTCATCGCCAGCAAGCTGTGCTCCCACAGATTTAGCTTCACAAATTGACATTGAATTCCAAGGCAAGCACATGAAGATCTCAAGACAAGCCTACGCCGATATGTTCGGCCCCACCGTCGGTGACAAGGTCCGTCTGGCCGACACCGAGCTGTGGATCGAAGTGGAAAAGGACTTCACCACCTATGGCGAAGAAGTGAAGTTCGGCGGCGGCAAGGTGATTCGCGATGGCATGGGCCAGGGGCAGTTGCTCGCCGCCGAAGTCGTCGACACCCTGATCACCAACGCACTGATCATCGACCATTGGGGCATCGTCAAGGCTGATGTCGGCCTCAAGGACGGGCGCATCGCGGCCATCGGCAAGGCCGGCAACCCGGACATCCAGCCCCACGTGACCATCGCCATCGGCGCCAGCACCGAAGTGATCGCCGGCGAAGGCATGATCCTCACCGCCGGCGGTATCGACACCCACATCCATTTCATCTGCCCCCAGCAGATCGAAGAAGCTCTGATGAGCGGCGTCACTACCATGATCGGCGGCGGCACCGGCCCGGCCACCGGGACCAATGCAACCACCTGTACCTCGGGTCCCTGGCACCTGGCGCGCATGCTCCAGGCTGCCGATGCTTTCCCGATGAACATCGGCCTCACTGGCAAGGGCAATGCCAGCCTGCCAGAGCCGTTGATCGAGCAGGTCAAGGCCGGCGCCATTGGCCTGAAGTTACACGAAGACTGGGGCACCACCCCGGCGGCCATCGATAACTGCCTGAGCGTCGCCGACCAGTACGATGTGCAAGTGGCGATCCATACCGACACCCTCAACGAATCCGGCTTCGTGGAAACCACCCTGGGGGCATTCAAGGGCCGCACCATCCATACCTACCACACCGAAGGCGCCGGCGGCGGTCACGCGCCGGATATCATCAAGGCCTGCGGCTTCGCCAACGTGCTGCCCAGCTCCACCAACCCGACCCGCCCGTTCACCCGCAACACCATCGACGAGCACCTGGACATGTTGATGGTCTGCCACCACCTGGATCCCAGCATTGCCGAAGACGTGGCGTTCGCCGAAAGCCGCATCCGCCGCGAAACCATCGCCGCCGAGGACATCCTCCACGATCTCGGGGCGTTTTCGATGATCAGCTCCGACAGCCAGGCCATGGGCCGGGTCGGCGAAGTCATCACCCGCACCTGGCAGACCGCCGACAAAATGAAAAGACAGCGCGGCGCCCTGCCCGGTGACGGCGAAGGCAACGACAATTTCCGCATCAAACGCTACATCGCCAAGTACACCATCAACCCGGCGATCACCCACGGCATCAGCCATGAAGTGGGCTCCATCGAAGTGGGCAAGTGGGCCGACCTGGTGCTGTGGCGCCCGGCGTTTTTTGGCGTCAAGCCGACCCTGATCCTCAAGGGTGGCGCGATTGCCGCCAGCCTGATGGGCGACGCCAACGCCTCGATTCCGACGCCGCAGCCGGTGCACTACCGACCGATGTTCGCCAGCTTCGGCGGTTCACGCCACGCCACCAGTCTGACGTTCATCAGCCAGGCCGCCGCCGAAGCGGGGCTGCCGGAACAACTGGGTTTGAAAAAGAAAATCGCCGTGGCCAAAGGCTGCCGCGACGTACAGAAGACCGATCTGATCCATAACGACTACCTGCCGACCATCGACGTCGACCCGCAGACCTATCAGGTCAAGGCCGACGGCGTGCTGCTATGGTGTGAACCGGCCGATGTGCTGCCGATGGCGCAGCGGTATTTTCTGTTCTGACTGACGTGCAGCCCTGCTGGGAAGGCCTTGTGGGTGCGATACCTGTGGGAGCAAGGCCTGTGGGAGCATGGCTTGCCCGCGATGGGCTCAACTCCGTTTTCAAGCCTTGAGGCGCCGGTATCGCGAGCAAGCTTTGCTCCCACGGGTATCCCGCAGCTGCTTTGCTCCTGATTCAGCCCACCAACCGCCCCAACCGCTGCTTGAGCATGCGGTTCTCGGTACGCAGCTGCTGCACCTCTTCCAACAGATCCAGCGCCAGGGCGACGCCTTCCCATTCAAGGTCCAGGTCCTGCCGCAGCTTGGCCGCACGCCGCGCCAGGACCAGTTCGTAGTCGGTGAAACGCCATTCCGCCGGGGCATTGCCGTGGGGCTCGAGGATGCCGTGCTCGACGATCTCGATCACATGGACATCCGCCAGCGCGGCGGCCTCGCAGAATTCCGTCAGGTTCAGTTCAACGATCGGGTTGTTCATGGTCTGCTTCTCCCAATGCCTTGACTGTCGAGTCTAGCCTTCAAACAATCAGAAATTCGCCCGCGGATCGAACGCGGCTTTTTTCGCCAGCTCCGCCCACAATGCCTTGACCGAATCGTCATTGGTCTTGGGCATCACAGCCTTGAGCTGCACGAACAGGTAGCCCCGCTCGCCCGCCTTGTTGCGCAAGCCGTGGCCCTTGGCGCGCATGCGCTGGCCGTTCTGGCTGCCGGCCGGCACCTTGAGGTTGATCTTGCCGGTGAGGGTCGGGACGGCCACTTCGGTGCCCAGGGCCAACTCCCAGGGCGCCAGCGGCAACGTGATGATCAGATCCTGGCCTTCGACGTCGAACTTGGGGTGTGGTGCGAAGCGAATGGTCAGGTACAGGTCGCCATTGGCGCCGCCACCGACACCCGGCGCGCCCTGGCCCTTGAGGCGGATGCGTTCGCCGTCAGTCACCCCCAGGGGGATCTTCACGTTCAGACTTTTACTGGTATTGCTGACGTGCTGCCCCGCCGCATTGTGCTGGGGCACGTGGTAGCTGACCTTCTTCGACTCGTTGGACAGGGTCTCTTCCAGGAAAATCGGTAATTCCAGTTCCACGTCCTGCCCCCGACGGCCGGCGTTGCGACCTGATTGTCCGCCACCGAAACCCGACCCGCGGTTGCCGAAGATCGAACTGAAAAAATCCGAAAAATCCCCGCCGTCCTGGCCTCCGAAACCGCCACGGCTTTGCCAGCCCGGCGGTCCCTGGAACGGCTGGCCGTGCTGGCCGTAGCGGCGCAGGTCGTCGTATTCGGCACGCTTGTCGGCGCTTTTCAGCGCTTCATAGGCTTCGGAAACGTCCTTGAACTTGGTCTCGGCGTCCTTTTCCTTGCTGACATCCGGGTGGTATTTGCGCGCCAGTTTGCGATAGGCGGCCTTGATCGTGCTGTCGTCAGCCGTCGGCTCCACACCCAGAATCTTGTAATAGTCTTTGAAGTCCATCTAAGCATCACCATCCGTTATCGATGTCGCACCGCCACGCACAGCATGCCCGGATGACCGGACACCGGGTTTGACCGATCTCAAGGTTGTGACCGGACGGCGCATCAGAAGTTTATCGGCAGCCGGCGGCGGTTCTTGCATCCGCCCTGTGGCCCGCCAGGTTGATGCCTGCAAGTGTGGGGGCAAAACCGTGGCTTTCAAGGTCGCGGCCCATGAATTAGCGGACAACCGGCCTTCGAATCCTGGCGGTACTGGCATACACTGCGCGGCCGTTTTTTCGACCGGAACCTGAAAGACATGAAAAACGCATCCCCGGCCCGTGCCTGCGGCATCGACTTCGGCACGTCCAACTCCACCGTCGGCTGGCTGCGCCCCGGCGTGGAAACGCTGATTGCGCTGGAGGACGACAAGATCACCCTGCCTTCGGTGGTTTTTTTCAATCAGGAGGAACGCCGTCCGGTTTACGGCCGCCTGGCCCTGCACGAATACCTGGAAGGTTACGAAGGCCGGCTGATGCGTTCGCTCAAGAGCCTGCTGGGCTCCAAGCTGATCAAGCACGACACCAGCGTGCTGGGCACGGCGATGCCGTTCAAGGATCTGCTGGGGCTGTTCATCGGCCAATTGAAAAAGCGCGCCGAAGCCACTGCCGGTCGCGCGTTCGATGAAGTCGTGCTGGGGCGTCCGGTGTTCTTTGTCGACGACGACGAGTTGGCCGACCAGGAAGCGCAAAACACCCTGGCAGACGTTGCCCGCGCCATCGGTTTCAAGGAAGTCTCGTTCCAGTACGAACCCATCGCGGCAGCGTTCGACTATGAATCGACCATCGACAAAGAAGAGCTGGTGCTGATCGTCGACATCGGCGGCGGTACGTCGGACTTCTCGCTGGTGCGCCTGTCGCCCGAGCGTCGTACTCGCGACAACCGTCACGATGACATCCTGGCCACCGGCGGCGTGCATATTGGCGGGACCGATTTCGACAAGCAGTTGTCCCTGGCCGGTCTGATGCCGTTGTTCGGCTATGGCAGCCGCATGAAAAGCGGCGCTTACATGCCCACCAGCCACCACATGAACCTGGCGACCTGGCACACCATCAACGCGGTGTATTCGCAGAAGTCCACCCTGGCCCTGGGCAGCATGCGCTATGACATCGAGGATACCGGCGGCATCGACCGGTTGTTCAAGCTGATCGAGCAGCGCGCCGGACACTGGCTGGCGATGGAAGTGGAAGAAACCAAGATTCAGCTGACCCACGCCGACCAGCGACACGTATCACTGGATCGGATCGAACCGGGCCTGAGCGTGGACCTGAGCCGGGCCTTGTTCGAGACGGCCATCGAAGGCCTGCTGGAGCGGGTACGCGAGAGCGCCACGCAAATGTTGAGCGATGCCAACGTCGGTATCGATCAGGTCGACACCGTATTCTTCACCGGTGGTTCCAGCGGCATCCCGGCGCTGCGCAACAGCGTCGCGGCGATGCTGCCCCGGGCGCGGCATGTGGAAGGCAATATTTTCGGCAGCATCGGCAGCGGGCTGGCCATCGAGGCGATGAAGCGGTACGGGACCGAGGCCTGATCCGAGTTCAGCGGTGCCGCTATCGCGAGCAGGCTCGCTCCCACATTGAACCGCATTCCATCTGAAGGAACCTGGTCAACTGTGGGAGGCGATGAAGCGGTACGGGACCGAGGCCTGATCCGAGTTCAGCGGTGCCGCTATCGCGAGCAGGCTCGCTCCCACATTGAACCGCATTCCATCTGAAGGAACCTGGTCAACTGTGGGAGCGAGCCTGCTCGCGATAGCGCCGGATCTGACAACACATCCCTTGGATCAGACCATCTCGATCTGCTTCAACTCACTCTTGAGGTACGCATAGTAGATCGGTCCCGCCACTACTCCCGGCAGGCCGAACGCCGCCTCGAACACCAGCATCGCCATAAGCAGTTCCCAGGATTTGGCGCTGATCTGCCCGCCAACGATGCGTGCGTTGAGGAAGTACTCGACCTTGTGGATCACGATCAGGTAACCCAGCGCCGCCACCGCGACCCAGATCGACAGCGACAGGCCAACGATGGTGATCAGGGTGTTGGACATCAGGTTGCCGATGACCGGAAGCAGCCCCAGCAGGAACGTCATCACGATCAGCGTCTTGGTCAGCGGCAGCTTGATCCCGAACAGCGGCAGCACCACCGCCAGGAAAATCCCGGTGAAGAACGTATTGAGCAGGGAAATCTTGATCTGGGCGAAGACGATGTTGCGAAACGCCTTGACCAGCAGGTTCAGGCGATCGAACAGCGCGGCCGCCAGGGGCTTGCGCTTGGTCAGGTCGGGAACACGCTGCAAGGCGACGATGGCGCCCAGCACCATGCCGATAAGCAACGTCACGAACATGTGGGCTGCGTCCTTGCCCACCAGTTGCAGGTCGCTCAGGTGCTTGCTCATCCAGTCGCCAATCGCCACCCGGAACTCGGCGGCACTGGCCGGCAGGTAGGCGTCGATGAACGGCGGCAGTTGCCCCCGGGCGCGGTCGACCACCGCCATGAATTTGTCCAGGGATGCACCGGGATTTTCCGCTTCATGCAACAGGAAGCTGATCGCACCAGCAAAAATCAACGTCAGGACACTGACCACCAGCGTGCCCAGCAACGCCACCGCGAGCCAGCGGGCACGCCGGCCTTCGATCAACCGCTGCAGCTGCGGTGTGAGCATGTTGACCAGCTCGAACACCAGCAATCCCGCCAGCAAACTCGGTAACAGCCGCAACGGCAACACCAGCAGCAACCCACCAAAAATGATCACCCAACTGATCACCAACAACACATGACGCTGAGAAAACGTTGGCATACAGCCTCGGGATAAAACGGTGTGAAAGGATCGGCAGTCTGCCAGCCTTCAGCGGACAGCACTAGAGATTGTATCGGCCGATCCTTGGCGCGGTTCAGATGTTTTTACAGCGTCTGTGCGGTCCCGCGCGAGCGGGCTCGCACAGGGACCGGTTCACACCAATCCAATGTGGGAGCCTGCTCACGATGAGCCCCTTGCAGGCTCAAGCGCTACTTATTGTTCGGGCTGATGAACCGTCCCGCCATGCACTTCAGGCGGTTTGGTCCTGAGGCAAGTGCTCATGAACGCCTTGCGCTCATCGCCCTTGAGTGCTTTGGCGGTGGCGTCGACATTGCAGGTCTTCATGCGCTCCTGAGGTGTTCCCTGCACCTCTGGCGGCTTGGCCTTGAGGCAATTGCTCATGAACGCCTTGCGCTCGTCACCCTTGAGCGCCTTGGCGGTGGCGTCGGCGTTGCAGGTGGTCATCCTGGTTTGTTGCTCCGTTGCGGCGAAGCCCTGGGAACACAGCAACAAACCGATCGTCAGCAAAGGGACACGCGGAAGTTTCATGGGGCTTCTCCTGATTGTCGCCCGAAGGGTACGGCGATGTTTTGCAGTGTAGACAAAGCTTTTTACACCTTCCTTTAGATCGGTTCGTCCTGACTGCCTACACCCCCGCCGCCTTCAACCGCTCTGCATGCTCGACAAACAAGCGGATCGGCTCAGCCCCCTTGCCCACCAACCCCAGCGATTGGTTGACGATGTCGAAGTGGTCCATCGGGTAATCGTCGCCAATCACCGTCCCCAAATGCGAACTGAATCGCCCGACCATGCCATCGCACTGCCCCGCCTCGCGCACAAAGGTGCGGGCGAACAGCCGGCAGCTGCGATTCGTGCCGTCGAACAGGTTGCGCCCCTTGTCGGTCTTGCCAGGCTGAAGGGTCCCGGACCACGAGTAATAACGCACGCCATCGACCTCTTCCGGCCCCTGCCCGCCCCAAGTGTCGGGCAGCCCCTGTGGATAACGCTGGTTGAACAGCGCTACCCCGGCGGTGGTGAGGGATTCATGGGAGGCCCGGACATCGACCGGCAGCTTCGGCCCGCGATAACCGGTGTCCAACAGGCTCATCAGCGCATTGATCAAGCGCAGCAAGGCCCTGAGCAGCCGGCCGCTGGCACGCTCGGGTGGGTAATGGATCTGCAGGTAATCGGCCAGCTCCGAGCCATGATTGGGACCGGCCACCGAGGTGACCGACGCCACCAGGTCCGGACGCCGGGCCGCCGCGTACCGGGCCGTAAGGGCGCCCTGGCTATGACCGATCAGGTTGACTTTTTGCGCGCCGGTCTGACGCAGGATTTGCTCGATCTGCTCAAGCAACTGTTCGCCGCGCACCTCGGAAGAATGCAGCGGCGAAACCTTCACCGCCACCACCACGGCCCCCCGTTGGCGCAGTGCCGTGACGATCCCGTACCAGTACGGGTACAACACCAGGCGAATGAACCCGAGCATTCCCGGGACCAGCACCAGCGGGTAGCGAGTGGCGCACTGTTGCGGCATAGAGCGGACATCCTTGTGATGGGGTGAGCCAGCATCGGCGTCGATGATGACCAGTCTATGACACCCGCCTCACTTCAGCCCGCTCACCCCCGCAACGATCAGCCCCACCGAGACGATTTTCACCAGCGTCAGGCTCTCTCCCAGCAACATGAACCCCAGGAACACCGTACCCAGCGAACCGATGGCAGTCCAGATCGGGTAGGCGACACTCACCGGCAGCTCGCGCATGGACAGGGTGAGGAACCCGATCCCACCCACCGCTGCCACCACAGTGATCAGCGACGGCCAGAATCGGGTGAAGCCTTCGGCGTACTTCATGCCCATGGCGAAGGCTACTTCGAACCCAGCGGCAACCAGCAGGAAGACCCAGGCCATCAGAAAGTCCGCGCCAGCGCCAGCAGGCGCTGCTCGGCCTCGGTGCAGGATTGAGCGAAGCTGCGCTCGGCCGCCTCTTCGCCTTCGGCGGCCACCACCGTCACATCAGTGATGCCGATAAAGCCCAGGACGGTGCGCAGCAACGTGTCGGCGTGGTTCATCGCCTCCAGTGGCCCTCCGGGACCGAAGCCGAAATCCCCACGGCTGGTCACGATCAAGGCTTTCTTGTCCCGTACCAGCGGTTCGTAATGCGACACGCCATTGTCCAGGCTGTGGTTGAACGTCAGACCGATCCGCACGATCTGGTCGATCCACGCTTTCACCCCGCTGGGCACGCTGAAGTTATGCATGGGGGCGGAGATCACCAGTCGGTCGTGGGCCTGCAATTCGGCGACAAGCGCGTCGCTCAGGGCCAGATCCGCCTGCATGCTCAATGGTCGGGCCTGGGGTTCGGGGTAGAACGCCGCCGCGATGAAAGCTTCGTTGACGGGGGGAATCAGCGTGCGTCCGACCTCGCGGCGGGTCACCTGGCAGTGTGGATGGGCGGTCTGCCACGCCGACACGAAGGTTTCGGCCAGACGCCGGGAATGGGAGCGTTCACCACGGGGACTGCCGTGTACCACAAGAACTTTACTCATCTGAATCTCCTTGTTTGAGACTACACTGGGACTGCTTGTGGCTTGCAGCTTGAAGCTCATCGCCACGCGCACTCAAATGAGGGTTAGTTCACCTGGATGAATTGAACTCATCTCAACGCTCACGCGGAGATTACCCATGTTCGCCAACTTGCCCCTCAACGCCCTGCGCAGCTTCGAATCGGCCGCGCGCCTGCTCAGCTTCAAGGCTGCGGCGGAGGAGCTGTCGGTGACGCCCACGGCCATTTCCCACCAGATCCGTTCCCTGGAAACCTGGCTCGGCGTGCAACTGTTCGAACGCCTGCCGCGACAGGTGCGGCTGACCGATGGCGGACAGCGGCTGTTTCACAGTCTGCATGGCGCACTGCTGGAGGTGGCGCAAAGCGTCGAAACCTTGCGCCCGCAACGCAGCAACACTCACCTGACGCTCTCCACCACCGCGGCGTTTGCCGCCCTCTGGCTGGTGCCGCGCCTGGGCCGGTTCTATGCGCGTCATCCGAACATCAATGTGCGCCTGGACACCCATTGCGAAGTGATCGACCTGCATCAGGACGCCAGCGTCGACCTGGTGGTGCGCTATAGCCTCGATGACTACCCGAACCTGTACGGTCTGTGCCTGTTCGACGAAAGCTTCGGCGTGTATGGCGCCCCCGCGCAGGTGGCATTGACGGCCCGACAAATCCCGACACTGATCAGCGTGCGCTGGCACAATTCCAAGCTGTACGCCCACGGCTGGGATGCCTGGTGCGCCCAGGCCGGGGAAACCTGGCTCACCCGACAGCCCTGCATGCGTGAATACGACGAGGAACACTATGCCCTGCAAGCGGCGATTGCCGGGCAGGGCCTGGTACTGGCCAGCAACATCCTGGTGTCCGAAAGCGTCGCCAGCGGCTTGCTGGTGGGTTATCGCCCCGATGTCCAAGTCGATGGTGCCGGCTACAGCGCGTTATGCGTGCCAGGCCGAGAACGCCATCCGCCCGTACGGGCGTTTTTTCAATGGCTGGAGGAAGAGGCCCGCCTGTCCGGCGCACAACCCTCCAGGGCCATGCGGGCATTTTCATAAAACTTTTTGTCTCGCTCGTGACTCCCACGTCAAGAGATCGCGCCACAGAGCGCGACATTCCCACCGGATCAGCCACCAGGAGAACGAGATGAGCGACATGCACCTATCCGATGTGACAACCCTGCGCGAACGGGCACGGCAGAATGTCCAGAACGGCGCGGTGACCGAGGGCTACAACGCCGATCGACAGGAAGTCGTGCGCCTGCTCAACGAGGCACTGGCCACCGAGCTGGTGTGCGTACTGCGCTACAAGCGCCACTACTTCATGGCCACCGGCCTGAAAGCCAGCATGGCGGCCAGCGAATTCCTCGAACACGCCAACCAGGAAGCCGAACACGCCGACAAACTGGCCGAACGCATCGTGCAACTGGGCGGCGAGCCGGAGTTCAACCCCGACCTGTTGACCCGGTACTCCCATGCCCAGTACGTGGCGGGCAACACCCTCAAGGAAATGGTCTACGAAGACCTGGTGGCCGAGCGGATCGCCATCGACAGCTATCGGGAAATTATTCAGTACATCGGTGAAAAGGATCCCACCACCCGGCGCATCTTCGAAGACATCCTCGCCCAGGAAGAAGAGCACGCCGATGATATGGCCGATATCCTGGCCGATCTCTGAGCTCAGTGCGGGTCCTTTTGCGAACAAGCCCGCTTCCACATGTATCCGCGTTCCAATGTGGGAGCGGGCTTGCTCGCGAAGAGGTCATCCGTATCACCACAATCCCAGGGTCAACGCGTCGGCTTCACCGTCACCGGTGCCTTGCCGGCCTTCATCTGCTCCAGCAACGGTGCGCACTGGTTCGGTTCGCCTCCGCTTGGCGCAACCAATGCCAGCAGCCCTGCCGCCGGCGCCGCAATGACACCCAGCGCGACCATCCCGGCGCCGCGCAGCATCAGCGGCACGGCCTTGACGCCGGCGGAAGGCTTGGCGAATTTGCCCCGGACATACAACGGTGAGCGCAGGGAAATCAGCCGCCAGCCCTTGGACTCCGGCGTGATGGTCAGGTCCAGTTGCTCGGTGGCCATGTTCGCCGTGCCGTCGATGTAGATGATCGCGTTTTCCGTGTCGAACACGAACAGGCGAGTCGTCGCCAGACCGGTCTTGATGTCGAAGTCCGCCGCGGCGCAATTGATCTTCACTTCCTTGTCGCCGAAGATTTTTCCTATTACGTAATTGCCGACGTTCAACCCCGCCAGCTCCATCAGCTCCCGGCTGATCGCACCGTCGTTGATGAGCATCTTCAACGTGCCATTGGAAGTGCCCAGCAGCGCCGCCACCGAATTGCCGCGCCCGGCGATATCGGCATCGCCGTTCAGTTCGCCAAAGCTGGTTTTCATCGGCTCGAAACCGGGGAACAGTTGCTTGAGCTTGAAGCCCCTGGCCGTCAGCTTTGCCCGTCCCTCAAGAGGCTGGGTGTGGCCGTTGAGACGGATCTGCGCATCAAGCCGGCCGCCCGCCACGCCGAACCGCAACGGTTCGAGGCTCAATTGACCGTCGTTGAGCACCAAGTGCGTGTAAAGATCAGTGAATGGCAACTGCGCGCTATGGACGATGCGCTTACCGGTAAACTCCACGTCGGCATCCATCGCGCTCCAGCGCTCGGTGCGAAACTCTTCGACGGGCAAGACCTTGTCTGATGGTTGTTTGCTGGCACCGCCACGGGCCTTTTGCTCACTGTTGGAATCGGCGCCGATCAGGGGCGCCAGATCGCTGAACAGCAACTGGTCGGACACCAACGTGCCACTGAGTTTCGGTCGGGGGTCGCTGGCGACATACGCCAGGTCACCATGGATATCGCTGTCGCCGATCCTGCCGTTGAACGCTTGATAGCGAAACAGCGCACCGCCGGGTTCGTGGAGCTTGGCGATCAGGTGCCCGTCGGTGGAATAAGGTGGCGAGTCCGGCAGGGTCACGCCGGTCAACGGGTACAAGTGGGCCAGGCTGTTGCCGGCCAGCTTCAGGCGCAAATCCAGAGCGCCGAGGTTCATCGGATCGGTCAGGGTGCCGGCCAGTTCGACGCGGGTGTCGGCGATCTTCGCCTGGGCCTGCAGGGGGAAGGGCCGCGATGCATCCTGCAGGGCCAGCAGGCCGCCGACCTTGCCGGAGCCGGTAAGCCCCTGGCCGTGATACTGCCCGTCCACCTTGAAGGCGAACGCATAATCCTGCGGAGTCGCACCTTGGTCCCGGGCTTTTTTGGCGGTCTTGTCACCGACGATATCGCTGAAGGGAATCGGCTTGCCCAGCGGATCGATCAGCAGGTCGAGCCGGGTTTTCAAGGTCTGGTCATCCAGCGTGACATGGCCCTTGTCGAAGCCAATGGCGCCAATGTCAACGACCCAGTTGGAGGGCTCGGCCTCCGGATCCTTGGGATCGAACTGGAACGTCCAGTTGGCGCGCCCGTCGGCCAGGCGTTGCAGATTGGCGTCGGGGCCGGTCAGGTCGATACGGGGAATCGATACTCGACGCGCCAGTAAGGCCAGGGGCGAGATACGCAGCTCAACGCGTTTGAGGGTGACCATCTGCGGCGTTTTCGACCAGTCGGGGTTACCCAGGCTCAAGTCCTCGGCCACCACATGGGGCCACGGCACCCACGCTCGCCAGCCTTCTTCTTGCGACTCGCGCTGCCAGATCACCGCCAGGTTGCCGTTGATGGCGAAGGGACGATGCAGCTCCTCGGAAACCTTGGCGTTGAGGGGCGGCTTAATCCGGTTCCAATCGAAGAACGCGATGATCAGTACCAGTACCGCCAACAGAGCGAGAAGACTGGCAAAGGTCCAGGCGAGGATTTTTGAAGTGCGCGTCATGCACAAGGCTCCTGACAAATCAGCGCCCGAACCGCGACGCTTGGAAAATCGAACCTGTAGTCGGCTCGTTAATGATGAGACTGGCGAAACGGCCGACAGGTTTAGCACCCTGGGTGAAAATCCTGACCGAACCGCCAACAGCTGTTACCGCTCCCGCACATTTATGCGGCACCAGTGAGTACAAAATACCCACCGCAGTGCAAAACCGCACCTCCGAAAGGCCCGTTCTAGAGCCTCCCCCTGGAACAATCAATTCCGTTGATTATTACCATTGCGTTTATGAACTTTTATATCGACTTATCGAGAGTAGCATTGCCTTCGTACCCACTTTTCAGCCCTCCCGAGGAGCAACGATCATGAAACGCCAATTACTGATGAGTCTGTCCCTTTCACTGCTGGCCTCCACTGCTTTCGCCCTGCCAGCTTCCGAACAAGCCACACCACAGGTCAAGGATAGCCACTCGGTCTACAGCCAGACTGTTGCCGCGGACGGCTCCGACCGTACCACCCAGCGCGAAAAACTCGCTGAAGGTGGTTCCGACCGGACCAAACTGGGTGAGTCGCTGGCCGAAGGTGGCTCCGACCGCACCAAACTGGGTGAGACCCTCGCCGAAGGCAGTCGTGGTCGTGATCGCCTGGAAGAAAAAGGCCTGGTAGAAGGCGGCTACGAGCACACCCCACAAGGTCAACTGCTTGCCTCAGACGGCGGTGACCGCGTGATCCAACGCAACGGCACAGCGAGCTGAGCCCATGGTGGCCGGAAAAAAAGCCCGATTCCAGCAATCGGGCTTTTGACTTTCTGCAGCGCACGTTTTCCCGCTCCCCCTTCTACCGTTCGACGTCGGCAAAGCCGATTTGCTAGAGTGCGTCGCTCATGAGAATCAGAAGCCAGCCTTGCGATGCTGCCTCGCGCCGAACAGAAACAACAGACCCGAAACGCCCTGATGGATGCGGCCCGTCATTTGATGGAGTGCGGCCGTGGATTCGGCAGCCTGAGCCTGCGGGAAGTCGCCAGGACGGCGGGCATCGTGCCTACCGGGTTCTACCGGCATTTCGACGACATGGACCAACTGGGCCTGGCGCTGGTCAGCGAAGTGGGCCAGACCTTCCGTGAAACCATCCGGTTGGTACGTCATAACGAGTTTGTCATGGGCGGCATCATCGATGCGTCGGTGCGGATCTTCCTTGACGTGGTACAAGCCAACCGGTCCCAGTTCCTGTTCCTTGCCCGCGAGCAGTACGGCGGTTCCCTACCCGTGCGCCACGCCATTGCAAAATTGCGCGAAGGCATCAGTTCGGACCTGGCCGCCGACCTGGCGTTGATGCCCAAGTTGCAGCACCTGAACCCGGCCGGGTTGAGCGTGATCGCCGACCTCATCGTCAAGAGCGTATTCGCCACCCTGCCCGACATCATCGACCCACCCGACGAAGCCTTGCCCGATCACCTCACGCCCCAGGCGAAGATCACGCAGCAATTGCGGTTCATCTTCATCGGCCTCAAGCATTGGCAAGGGTTGGGAAGCATCGAGTAATCCGGATGCCCCTTGGGAGCAAGCCTGCTCGCTCCCACAGGCTCGTAACGCGCCACAAAACAGTGCACAAGGCTCGTCGAGCGCACCAGTTCGGAACGAAATATAACCCCCGCTGAAACCAGCGCCTTGGGTATCTCTCGGCTATTTCCTACGCCCCCTTCGGTTGGCAAGCCCCTTGCTCTAAACACAGCACTGTTCATTGCTGGAAGCTCTCCGATGCTGGTGATTCATCGCAGAATCGACACTCAAGCCCGCTGGGACGCGGAGCTGCACCTGACGTTCGATGCCCGCAGCAAAAGCCGCCTGCGCTGTTTCAGTGCCGAGGGGGAGGATGTCGGGTTGTTCCTGGAGCGAGGGCAGCCACCGTTGCATGACGGCGAATGCCTGCAGGCCGAGGATGGACGCATCGTGCGGGTCTGCGCCCGCCCCGAACAGTTGCTGCACGTGACCTGCGCCAACGCCTTCGAGCTGACTCGCGCGGCCTATCATCTGGGCAACCGCCACGTCGCCTTGCAAGTGGGCGACGGCTGGCTGCGCCTGCTGGACGATTACGTGCTCAAGGCGATGCTCGAACAATTGGGCGCCAGTGCCGAAGCCATCGAAGCGCCGTTCCAGCCGGAACACGGCGCCTATGGAGGCGGCCATCACCACTCGCGGCACGGCGATGAAGACTTCAACTACGCACCACGCTTGCATCAGTTCGGCGTGCGCCCATGAATCCCGCCTGGGCGCTGCTGCGTCTGGCCAGCCCGCAACTGCCGATAGGCGGTTACAGCTATTCCCAAGGATTGGAGATGGCGGTGGATAACGGCCAGATCACGTCACCCGACGAGGCACGCCGATGGATCGGCGATCAACTGCTGCTGAACCTGGCTCGCTTCGAGGCGCCCTTGTTGCTCGCCCATTGCACCGCCGCTGCGGCGGCTGATTGGGCGGCCCTGGCGCAGCACTGCGACGCCCATCGCGCCAGCCGGGAAACCCGCGAGCTCTATCAGGAGAGCCGGCAGATGGGCTATTCGCTGCAGCAACTGCTCAGCGGCCTGCCGGAGCTCGACGCCGCCGCACGGCATTTTCTCGAGCAACGCACCGAACCGCACCTGGCCCTGGGCTGGGCCTTGGCCGCAAGGGCCTGGCGGATCAGCCCCCACGACGCCCTCGCCGCCTGGCTGTGGAGCTGGCTGGAAAACCAATTGGCGGTGCTGATGAAAACCCTGCCCCTGGGCCAGCAAGCCGCCCAGCGCCTGACCAGCGAACTGCTGCCACTGCTGCAACAGGCCCAGCACAACGCTTCGAACATCGACCCCGAGCATTACGGCAGCGCCGCGTTTGGCCTGTCCCTGGCTTGCATGGCCCACGAGCGCCAGTACAGCCGCCTGTTCCGTTCCTAGGAGACCCACATGAATACACAACCTTTGCGCGTCGGTATCGGCGGTCCGGTCGGCTCCGGTAAAACCGCCCTGACCCTGGCCCTGTGCCTGGCCTTGCGTGAGCGCTACAACCTGGCGGTGGTCACCAACGACATCTACACCCGCGAAGACGCCGACTTTCTGGTGCGCAATGAAGCCCTGGCGCCGGAGCGGATCATCGGCGTGGAGACCGGTGGCTGTCCGCACACTGCCATTCGCGAGGATGCCTCGATCAACCTGGAAGCGGTGGACCAGTTGAACCGGCGTTTCCCGGGGCTGGACCTGATCCTGGTGGAATCGGGCGGCGACAACCTGTCGGCGACCTTCAGCCCTGAGCTGTCGGACCTGACTCTCTACGTGATCGACGTATCGGCGGGTGACAAGCTGCCGCGCAAGGGTGGACCGGGCATCTGTAAATCCGACCTGCTGGTGATCAACAAAATCGATCTGGCGCCCCTGGTAGGCGCCTCCCTGGAAATGATGGACAGCGACACCAGGCGGATGCGCAACGGCAAGCCATTCGTATTCAGCAACCAGAAAACCGGCCAGGGCCTGGATGACATCATCGCCTTCATCGAGCGTCAGGGCCTGCTGACCGCGGCCTGATTTTCATATCCGTTTTTCAATGATCGACAAGGAAGCATTTCCATGACATTCAAACGCCTCTTCGGCGCCCTCGCCTTGCTGCTGGCCCCGGCCATGGCCTTCGCCCATCCCGGTCATGGCGACAATGGCCTGATGGCCGGCCTCGGTCACCCCATCGGGGGCCTGGATCACCTGCTCGCCATGCTGGCCGTCGGCCTGTGGGCTGCGCAACAAAAGGGGGCGGCGCGCTGGGCGCTGCCGTGTACGTTCGTCGGGACCCTGCTAATCGGCGGCCTGCTGGGTTTCGAAGGCCTGGATCTGCCAGCACTGGAAAGCGGGATTGCCGCTTCGGTGCTGGCCTTGGGCCTGGCAGTGGCCTTGGCTGTGCGCCCACCGTTGAGCCTGGCAATCGTGGCCACGGCGCTATTTGCGTTGTTCCACGGTGTGGCCCATGGCCTGGAACTGCCGGAAATGTCGAACCCCTGGGCTTATGCGGCAGGTTTCGTCGCGGCCACGGCGGCACTGCATGGCGCTGGTTTCGCCGTGGTTCGCGTGTTGCCACGGGCAGCGGCTCCGCTGGTACGACTGGCCGGGGCGGCCTCGGCGGCGACCGGGGTCTGGTTGCTGGCGGGTTGAATTTACCGTTTGCCCGAGCCTCATCGCGAGCAGGCTCGCTCCAACATTTGATGGGCGTATACCGTCCCTGTGGGAGCGAGCCTGCTCGCGATGACGGACTTGAGGGCGCCATCTCTCTGAAGCCGGTCACTCTGCTACCATGTCGCGCAACCGCCCCTCCGTCGTGACGATGTCGACCCATGCCTGATGCCTCCCGCCCTGTGCCCTCACCCGAATTGACCCGCCTGTTCGCCGCGGTGCACCAGCACTTTCATGAGGTGATCGTACCGATGTGGCAAGGGCCCGGCTGGAACGCCGAGCTGGCATTGCCCTATGAATCGCTGGACGCAGGGCATTCGCCCTTGCCGCCCCAGCGTTATCGGGCGATGGCCTGCGCACGGCAGTTGTATGTGTTCGCCAGCCTGATCGGCGAAGTACCCCGGGCCGAAGAGCGGGCTGCGGCGCTGTTCCGCTCGCTGCAACGGCATTTCCATGATGCCGAGCATGGCGGCTGGTTCTACAGCATCGACCCACAGGGCGCGCCGCTGGACTCGGGCAAGGATCTCTATACCCACGCCTTTATCCTGTTCGCCTGTGCCCATTATTGGTCCAAGGTTCACGACCCCCTGGTGGAGTCGGTGCTCAATGCCGCCCTGCAAGTGGTCGAGCAGCGCTTTGCCAGCCCGGACGGTCTCTACGAAGCCAGTCTTGGCCGCGACTGGTCATCAATCGGTTCGGGCCCCTTGCAGAACCCATTGATGCACCTGGCCGAAGCATTTCTTGCGGTCCTTGCGATTCGCGAAGACGCCAGCGTCCGGCAAGCATTGCTGGCGTTGTGTGATGGCATGTTCAAGCGTTTCACCGACCCGCAGCAGCGCGTCATGATGGAAAAGCCCCTCGGGGCTGTGGATAACTGGTACGAGCCGGGGCACCAGTTCGAGTGGTATTACCTGCTGGCCTCGTCGCCCTTGCTGAGCGGCGGCACATTGCACACAGCGCTGGAACACAGCTTCGAACAAACCGAGCAACAAGGCGTGGACCCGCAATCCGGTGCGGTGTGCGCGATGCTCGCCCCCCACCCGCAAGCTGCCCCACGCGACGCCACCCAGCGCATCTGGGCCCAGGCCGAATACCTTCGGGCATTGACGCTGCGGCCGGAGAGCCAGCCATCGCTACAGCGTCAGCTACGAGCCTTGCAGCAACATTTCCTGCATCCGCGAGGCTGGCATGAATGCCTGGACGGCGCTGGCCTCGTCAGCCGCCAGGACATGCCATCGACCACGCCCTATCACTTGATGACCTGTTATCGCGGATTGGCCGACTACCTGACTGACCGGTAGATCGCTACCGCTGCAAGCCTTGCTCCCACATGCTGAGCGCTGGATTCCTGTGGGAGCAAGGCTTGCCCGCGATGAACAACACGCGTTCTTCAGGCCTTGTTATGCCGCTCAATGGCAAACCCGGCCCAGGTCTGGCTGACCGGCATCAGCTCCAGGCTGTTGATGTTGATATGCGCCGGGGTGTTGAGGACCCAGAAAATCGTCTCTGCGATGTCCTGCGGCTGGATCGGCTCGGCTCCGGCATAAGTCGCGTTGTACCGCTCCTGATCGCCGCCGAAGCGCACCAGGGAAAACTCGCTTTCACACAGGCCCGGCTCGATATTGCTCACCCGCACCCCGGTGCCCTGCAGGTCGCAGCGCAGGTTCAGCGAGAACTGTTTGACGAACGCCTTGCTCGCGCCATAGACATGGCTGCCCGGATACGGATAGTTACCGGCGATGGAACCCAGGTTGATGATTCCGGCACCACGGCCGTGGGCGATCAGGCGCGGCAACAGCAGGCGCGTGCTGTAGATCAATCCCTTGACGTTGGTGTCGACCATCGTGTCCCAATCATCGAGGTCGCACTTGGGCGCCGGATCCACGCCCAAGGCCAACCCGGCGTTATTGATCAAGCCCCGCAACGTCGTAAAGGACGGCGGAAGGTTGGCGATTGCATCCTCCATGGCCTTGCGGTCGCGCACATCCAATACCAGGCCATGGACTTCGGTCTGTTTCGACAACTCGGCACACAGGGCCTTGAGACGCTCTTCACGACGGCCTGTCAGCACCAGTTTCCAGCCGGCCTCGGCAAAACGACGGGCGCAGGCTTCACCAAATCCGGACGTCGCGCCGGTGATAAACAGGGTGTTGGACATCGTGTTCTCCTTGCTTGAGCCATTGAATGGAATCGGCCCATAGGATGCCCGGCCCGCTGGTAAGCGGCAACTGAACACCGTTCATGTGATCCCTGGAGAAAACTGATCATTAAACGAGCAAATCGCGCTTGGCCTTGCTGCACAAGGGCCGCAGCACTTTGCCCGCATCTTATCCACAGGCGGATCCACAGTAATCGGGGGCAAGTCAAAACCCTGCAGGCCGCTGTGCATAAGGCTTTGAGAGGTATTTGGAAAATATTTTCTCTTGACCGCACAAGTCAGGTTGTGCAGTTCCAGTTATCTGCTATAAGCCGTTGGCTGATAGAGAGATGGCTCCAAGCCAGCAACTACGGCCCTCCGAGCGGTCTTTCCAGAGTTTAATCACAGAGTTATCCACAGGCTTGCGCACAGAAATGGACAGCGATCCTCGAGCCTGAAAAAAAGTTGACAACAGTCACTTCAGCTTGGCTGAAAACACCTGATCAAAAAACAACCACCACGCTGTAAGCCACGGATTCAAAGGCTTCCAGCCAGCTACTCCCACGTTACCCACAGCCGGTTCCACAACAAACGGGGACAAGTCAAAACCGTGACAAAACAACTGTTTGCAGTGACTTTATGTCGCGGTTTCGCAGGGGGGTTGGGATTGTTGTCCACAATTGCCCGGCACCAAGAAAAACTCTGTGGGGGCGATGGTGTTCTGAAGAAGAAAAAACCGGCGATCACTCGCCGGTTTTTCATGACCGCATCGACCTCAATGACCGCCCAGGTACGCGTTGCGAACCTCCTCATTGGCGAGCAGCTCCTTGCCCGTCCCGGTCAGTCGGATTTCGCCGTTGACCATCACATAGGCCCGATCGGAGAGCCTGAGTGCATGGTTGGCGTTCTGTTCCACCAGGAAGATGGTCATGCCGGTGGCCGCCAGTTCACGCAGAGTCGCGAAGATCTGCTTGACCACGATTGGCGCCAACCCCAGGCTCGGCTCATCGAGCAGCAACAGCTTCGGCCGGCTCATCAACGCCCGAGCAATGGCGAGCATTTGCTGCTCTCCACCGGACATGGTCATTGCACGCTGGTTGCGCCGCTCCTTGAGCCGCGGGAACAGCTCGAACATGCGTTGCAGGTCTTCGCCGGCGTACTTGTCACCGATGGGGATGGTGCCCATCAGCAGGTTTTCCTCGACCGTCATGTCGGGGAATACCCGCCGCCCTTCCGGCGACTGGGCGATGCCGTTGGAAGCGATGTAGTGGGACGATTTGTGGGTGATGTCCACACCCTGGTAGATGATCTGCCCACCCGCCGCCCGCGGCTGGCCGAAGATCGACATCAGCAGGGTCGACTTGCCGGCGCCGTTGGAGCCGATCAGGCTCACGGTTTCGCCCGCCTCGATGTGCATCGAGACTTTCTTCAGGGCCTGGATCGGCCCGTAGAACACATCCAGTTCCTTGAGTTCGAGGATTGGCCCACTCATACCAGCTCCTCTTCATCGGCACCCAGGTAGGCCGCAATCACCTTCGGATCGTTGCGAATTGCCTCGGGACCGCCTTCGGCGATTACGTTGCCGTGGTCCAGCACCACGATGTGGTCGGAAATGCTCATTACCATGCCCATGTCATGTTCGATCAGCACCACGGTCAGATCGTGCTCGTCGCGCAGCAGCCGGATCATCGCGCTCAGCGCTTCGGTTTCCTGAGGGTTGAGGCCGGCGGCCGGTTCGTCGAGGCAGATGATCTGCGGACGGGTGCACATCGCCCGGGCGATTTCCAGGCGCCGCTGCTGGCCGTAGGAAAGCTCCCCGGCCAAACGGTTCGCGCAATCCACCAGGTCCACCACTTCCAGCCAGTAGAAGGCGTGGTCCAGGGCATCGCTTTCAGCCTTGCGGTAGCCCTTGGTGTTGAGGATGCCGGCCACCAGACTGCGATTGACCCACATGTGCTGGGCCACCAGCAGGTTTTCAACCACCGACATTTCCTTGAACAGACGAATGTTCTGGAACGTACGCGCCAGGCCGGCACGGTTCACCAGGTGAGTGCCGCCGAACATTTTGTAATACAGCCGACTGGCAAAGGATTTCGGCGACACGAAGTCCGTCGGGCGAAACGCTTCGCCCAACAGCTGGATCACGTTGGTCCGCTCGCCGCGCACGTTAAGCTCGATCTTGCCGCCTGTCGCCTTGTAGAAACCGGTCAGGCAGTTGAACACCGTGGTCTTGCCCGCACCGTTGGGGCCGATCAGGGCGAAGATGGAGTTGCGTTTGACTTGCAGACTGACGTCGCTGAGGGCCTTGATGCCCCCGAATTGCATCATCAGGTTTTCAACGTGGAGTACGACTTCACTCATGGCGCTGCCCTCCGTCATGCGCTATGGCACCTTTACGCGGCGCCACCCCGGCGCGACTGATCCGGATCAGGCCACGGGGGCGCCAGATCATCATCAACACCATCAGGAAGCCGAACAACAGCACTCGGTATTCGGAGAAGCTGCGTAACAATTCCGGTGTAATCGTGAGCACGAATGCCGCAATGACCACCCCCACCGTCGAGCCCATGCCGCCCAATACCACAATCGCCAGGATCAGCGCCGATTCGAAGAAGGTGAACGACGACGGGTTGACGAACCCCTGGTAACTGGCGAAGAACACACCGGCCAGGCCCGCAGTGGAAGCACCGATGGTGAACGCCGAGAGCTTGACCAACACATGGTTCAGGCCCATGGAGCGGCAGGCGATCTCATCTTCGCGCAGGGCCTCCCAGGCACGCCCGACCGGCATGCGGGTCAGGCGATGCTTGATGTAGAGCACCAGCAGCACGACGATAAACAGCACGATGTAGATGAACAGAAACTTGAAGTTGGGGTTGTAATCGATGCCGAAGAACTCATGGAAAGGCACCCCGCCATCCTTTGCCCTGCGACTGAACTCCAGTCCGAAAATCGTTGGCGACGGCACCGGCATGCCATTTGGTCCACCCGTGAACGACAGCCAGTTATTGAGCACCAGACGGATGATCTCGCCGAACCCCAGGGTCACGATGGCCAGGTAATCACCGTGCATTCGCAAGACCGGGAAGCCCAATATGCACCCGGCCATCGCCGCCGCAATGGCGGCCAACGGCAGCACCGTCCAGAACCCCAGCCCCAGGTATTGATAACCCAGCGCCAGGCCATAGGCACCGATGGCATAGAACGCCACGTAGCCCAGGTCCAGCAGCCCCGCCAGGCCGACCACAATGTTCAGGCCCAGGCCCAGCAGCACGTAGATCAACCCGAGGATGACCACGGTGAGCACGTATTTGTTGGCGAAGAACGGGAACACGATGGCGATCACGATCAACGCCGGGATGATCCAGCGCAGGCGCGACTTGTAGTCCGGTGGCAATACATGCACGCCAGAGCCGGTGCTTTCGAACCCCTGGAGTACCTTCAGGCCCTTGGGTGTTTGCAGGAACAGACTCAAGGCGAAACGCCCGATCATTACGATCGCCACCAGCCAGCCGACGCGGGCCGGTTGCAGATTGAAGCTGTAGCCGTCGAGCACCACGCCGACGATCGGCCCGAACACGATCAGCGAGATCAGGCCGGCCAGGATCGCGTCGATGACGCTTTGTTTGATATCAAGCGGTTTATTGGCAGCAGACATACTTATACCTTCGCCACGAGTGGGCGACCCAACAGGCCTTGGGGACGGAAAATCAGAATCAGCACCAGCAGCGAGAAACTGAACACGTCTTTGTAGTCGGAGTTGATCAGACCGGAGAACAGCGACTCGGAGATCCCGAGGATGATCCCGCCGAGCATCGCCCCAGGCAGGGAGCCGATGCCGCCGAGTACCGCCGCGGTGAACGCCTTGATGCCGATGATGAAGCCGGCATAGAAGTCGAACGTGCCGTAGTTCATGGTGATCAGCACACCGGCCAGGGCCGCCATGGCCGCACCGATGATGAACACGTAGGAAATCACCCGGTCAGTGTTGATCCCCAGGATGGAAGCCATCTTGCGGTCTTGCTGAGTAGCACGGCACATGCGTCCCAGCTTGGTGTACTTGATGATGTAGGTCAGCAAGGCCATCCCGGCGAATGCCGCGACCAGGATGAAGATCTTGGTGTAGGTCAACTGGACGAAGCCGGTGCCGATGTCGACCCGCATGGCGCCTTCGAGCAAAGTGGGCACGCCTTGTTGGCGAGCGCCCTGGCTGAGCTGTGCATAGTTCTGCAGGATCAGCGAGATGCCGATGGCACTGATCAGTGGCGCCAGGCGGGTGGAGTTGCGCAGGGGTTTGTAGGCGACGCGTTCGATGACCCAACCGTATACTCCGGTGACCACGACCGTGAACACCAGCGTGCCAAGGATCATAAGCGGGAAGGATTCGATACCGAAGTAAGCCAGCAGAGCCAGACTGATCGCCGCGAGGTACGCAGAGATCATGTAAACCTCACCGTGGGCGAAGTTGATCATGCCGATGATGCCGTAGACCATTGTGTAGCCGATGGCGATCAGACCATAGACCGACCCGAGGGTCAGGCCATTGATCAGTTGCTGCAGGAAAATACCATCCATAACGCAATCTCACGCATTTGAGAGATTGCACGCACACCGCCGCGACGGACCGGGGTTCAGCCGCCGACGCTGCACGATGTGCGCGCAGCTCTCGGAAGAAAGACAGACGGGCTCGTGGCAAGGAACCCGTGAAGGATGAACAGCGGCTCCGTGGCGTGGGCTCGCGCCTTCGCCACGGGCCATCATCCATTCAGATTACTTCTGTTTTTCCAGCTGATGGTATTTGCCGTCCTTGTCCCACTGATAAACCACGTAGTCGGAGACTTTCAGGTCACCCTTGGCGTCCCACTCCTTCTTACCCATCACGGTCTGGACCGGATTGGCCTTGAGCCACTTGGCTGCGTCTTCGCCCTTGTTGGACTTGGCACCGATGAAACCGGCGGCCAGGGCCTGAACCGAAGCGTAGGCATACAGGGTGTAGCCTTCCGGCTCCGTTCCCTTGGCGCGGAAAGCGTCCACCACGGCCTTGCTGTCAGGCAGCAGGCGCGGGTCCGCGCCAAAGGTCATGTACACGCCATCGACGTATTGCGCGCCACCGGCGGTTGTAACCAGTTCGTCGGTCACGATGCCGTCGTCGGACATGAATTTCACGTCCTTGAGGCCTTGCTCACGCAACTGGCGGACCAGCGGACCGGCCTCTGGATGCAGGCCACCGAAGTAGACCACGTCGGCGCCAGCCGCACGGATCTTGGTGACCACGGCGCTGAAGTCTTTTTCGCCACGGGTCAGGCCTTCGTACAGCACAGGCTTCACACCGCGTTTTTCCAGTTGTGCCTTGGTCGCGTCCGCCAGGCCCTGGCCGTAGGTGTCCTTGTCGTGCAGTACCACGACTTTCTTGCCCTTGATCACATCGACGATGTAGTCGCCGGCCACGATGCCTTGCTGGTCGTCACGACCGCACATGCGGAACATGGCGCTCAGGCCACGCTCGGTAACCTGCGGGTTGGTGGAACCGGGGGTGATGGCGATGATGCCGGCTTCGTCGTATACCTCAGAGGCCGGAATGGTGTTCGAGGAACAGAAGTGACCCACCACGCCGGCCACTTTGTCCTGGTCGACGAAACGGTTGGCCACGGCCACGGCCTGTTTCGGTTCACAGGCGTCGTCACCTGCCACCAGCACGATCTTCTCGCCGTTCACGCCACCCTTGGCGTTGATCTCGTCCGCCGCTGCCTGTGCCCCCTTCATGTACTGCTCGCCAAATGCCGCGTTGGCGCCAGTCATGGGACCCGCTACACCGAACTTGATGTCGGCTTGAGCAAACGCAGAAACACCCATCGCAGTAGCGACTGCGAGGGCCAGAAAGCCTTTCTTGTAAAACGTCTGGGACATGAGGTGGTGCTCCAAGGTTTTTTTTAGTTGGCACTGCGACTTCACTGAAAAGCTCAGAGCAAGGGCCGTGCCATCGGTTTTTTATTCTGAAAAAAGTCGCTGTTTTATTGTTATCTCGACTGTTTTGAGCCCTTTTTCATAGGGCGTGCAACCGTCTAAACCGCACGAGGTGCAACCATTGATAAAAATGAGCGCAACCCTCCTTGAGCCATCATTGCAACCATTCACTAAAACGACGACGTGCAACCAGCCTGTAACAACCTGCGTCACCGAACTGCACACTGTCGGTGCGCGATTGCTACAACCCGCACCATAACAGGCTAGACGCTACGCCGGAAAACGCCGGCCCCGGCAACAATTTTCAACACTCAAATGACGATCCGCAGGCACTGGCCCGCGTGATACAGCGAGAACCCCGCCTCATACAGGCAACTGCGCAGCCCCGCCCCCGTCACGGGCTGCATGGGAGCAAACGGAATCGGCAGCGACTTCGCGTCACCATGGCACAGATAATCGGCGAAGGCCTTGCCAACCACCGTGCCGGTGGTCACGCCCCGTCCGTTGTAACCGGTCACGGCCACCAACCCCGGAGCCGGTTCGAACAGGCGCATCAGATGGTCGGGGGTGAACGCGATGCAACCGGTCCAGGTGCATTCCCACTCCACCGCCTTGAGATAAGGGAAGTAATGCTGCTGGACCCGGTCGGCCCACGCCTTGAGGAACCAGGTGGGCTTGCGGTTGCCATTGCCCAGGCTGCCCAGCAACAAGCGCCCGTCCTTGTCCCGGCGAATGCTGCTCAGGACCTGACGGGTATCCCACGACCCCTGGCCGCCCGGCAGGATGCGGCGCGCCGCCTCGTCGGTCAGCGGGACGGAAGCGACCTGATAGTAATAGCCAGGAAAGAAATTGCGCCGCAGCTCGGTCCAATCGCCCTCGGTATAGGCATTGGAGGCGATCACCACCTGCTCGGCCAACACCGAGCCCTGGGCGGTCTGCACCGACCAGCGCTGGCCCTGGCGTTCCAATCGCGTAACCGGCGAATGGTCGAACAGTTGCCCCCCCAGGTCTTTGGCCGCCTTGGCCAACCCGCTGGCATAGGCCATCGGGTTGAGCGTGCCGGCACGGCGATCGAGCAACGCCGCAGCAATTTTCGTCGTGCCGGTGGCCTCGACACAGGCCTGACCGGTGAGCAATTCCACGGGGGCGCCACGGCGTTTCCACTGCTCTTCACGACTGCGCAAGTCCGTCTCGCCCCGGGCATTGTGGGCCATGTGCAAGGTGCCTTCACGGCGCAACTGGCAATCGATTCTGTATTTGTCGATGAGGCTGAACACCAGCGCCGGCGCGGCCCCCAACATACGGTTGAGTTGGCTGCCCACCGCTTCGCCGAATCCGGCTTCTATATCGTCCGGCGGGATCCACAGGCCAGCGTTCACCAGCCCGACGTTGCGCCCCGAGCCGCCATGCCCGGCCCGATGGGCCTCCAGCACCGCGACGCGCTTACCCTGCTCCAACAAATGCACCGCCGCCGACAGCCCCGTAAAACCCGCACCGATCACACAGACATCGACGGTGATTTCACCGGTGAGCGACCCATTCTCGGGTCGTTGCGGCGTCAGTGCTTCCCACAGACATTCTTCGCGTAACGGCATTGCCAGACTCCAGACAGAAACCTAACAAACACAGAGGTCAATGTGGGAGCGAGCCTGCTCGCGATGGCGGTAGATCAGCCACACAAATCTTGCATGGCAAGCCGCCATCGCGAGCAGGCTCGCTCTCCCAGGGATTTTCGTTGACGGACTTCAGTCGAAGGTAATCCCCTGCGCCAACGGCAACTCCAGCGAATAGTTCACGGTGTTGGTCTGGCGGCGCATGTAGGCACGCCAGGCGTCGGAGCCGGATTCGCGACCGCCGCCGGTTTCTTTCTCGCCGCCAAACGCGCCACCGATTTCCGCGCCGCTCGGGCCGATGTTGACGTTGGCGATGCCGCAGTCGCTGCCCACGGCCGACATGAACTGCTCGGCTTCACGCACGTCAGTGGTGAAAATGCAGGACGACAGGCCCTGTGGCACCGAGTTGTTCAGGTGCAACGCCTCGGCGAAATCCTTGTAGCCGATCACATACAGGATCGGCGCAAAAGTTTCGTGGCGGACCACGTCGCTCTGCTCGGGCATCTCGACGATAGCGGGCGACACGTAATAGGCATTCGGGAACGTGTCTTCAAGTTGGCGCTGGCCGCCAAACACCCGACCGCCTTCGCTCAGGGCTTGTTCCAGGGCGTCCTGCATGTTGTCGAAGCTTTGCTTGTCGATCAGCGGCCCGACCAGGTTGCCTTCCAATGGATGGCCAATGCGCACCTTCGAATAAGCGGCCTTGAGACGGGTGACGATTTCTTCTTTCACCGACTCATGGGCAATCAGGCGACGCAGGGTGGTGCAGCGTTGGCCAGCGGTGCCGACGGCGCTGAACAGGATGGCACGTACGGCCATGTCCAGATCGGCGCTCGGAGCAAGAATCATGGCATTGTTACCGCCCAGCTCCAGGATGCTGCGCGCGAAGCGTGCCGCGACCTTCGGCGCGACTTCGCGCCCCATGCGAGTGCTGCCGGTGGCGCTGATCAACGCCACGCGCGGATCGTCCACCAACGCCTCGCCGGCATCGCGGCCGCCGATGATCACCTGGCTCAAGTACGGCGGCGCGTCGCTGAAGTTCTTCAGCACGCGCTCGAACAACGCCTGGCAGGCCAGGGCGGTGAGCGGCGTCTTCTCCGACGGTTTCCAGATCACCGCGTTGCCACAGACCAGCGCCAGCGTGGTGTTCCAGGCCCACACCGCCACCGGGAAGTTGAAGGCGCTGATGACGCCGACCACGCCCAGCGGATGCCAGGTTTCGCGCATATGATGGCCCGGACGCTCGGAAGCGATAGTCAAGCCGTACAACTGGCGGGACAGGCCGACGGCGAAGTCGCAGATGTCGATCATTTCCTGTACTTCGCCCAGACCTTCCTGGGTGATCTTGCCGGCCTCCCAGGACACCAGTTCACCAAGATCGGCTTTGTATTCGCGCAGCAGGTCGCCAAACTGACGCACCAGCTCACCGCGACGCGGGGCCGGCACCTTGCGCCACAGGTCGAAGGCATGCTGGGCGCGGCTGACCTGTTGCTCGACTTCAGCGGCACCTTCCCAGTTCACGGCGCCGATGCGACCGCCATCGATGGGCGAATGCACCGCCTGCGTGCCGTTCTGGTACAGGGCCGGGGCGACGCCCAAACGATCAAGCAATGCAGCAACCATGGTTAATTCCTCAAGCAAAAGAAAAAGGATTGGCAGCCGAACCTGCACGGCTGATCAGACCTGTAGTTTTAGCTGGCCCGAGACTTGCCAACAAACGACCTTTAAGCGAGATATCATTCCGTTTATTCATGCTGCCCGTCATGCGGCACGCCGAGCGACAGGAAACAAGGCCTCATCATGCTCAACAAACGCTATTTGCCGTCGATCACGGCGTTGCAGTGCTTCGAAGCAGTGACTCGTCACCTGAGCTTCACCCGCGCAGCCGAGGAACTGCACTTGACCCAGAGCGCGGTCAGCAAGCAAGTCGCACAGCTTGAAGAGCTCTTGCAGCATCTGCTGTTTCGCCGCGTGCGTCGACGCCTGCAACTGACGCCGGCCGGGAATTTGTACTTGGGGGAGGTTCGAAAGATCCTCTCGCAGGTGGAAATGTCTACCCATTACCTGCGCTCTTACGGCGGCGATACCGAAGTCCTGCGAGTCTCGACGCCCCCAACCTTCGGAGCACGCTGGCTGGTCCCACGCCTGAAGGGCTGGCGCCTGCGGCATCCGACGATTCACCTGGATCTGTGCAGCGAGCAGGAAGCCGATGACTTGCAACAAGGCCGTAGCGACCTGGCGTTCTACTTCGGCCAGGGCTCACGCCCCGGTACCGAATCGCTGAAGCTGTTCGGCGAACAACTGGTACCGGTCTGCGCGCCAGGAAGCCTGCCAGACAAGCCTTTCACCGAACCGACACAACTGACGGACCTGGTGCTGCTGCAAAACGCCTCGCGCCCCCAGGCCTGGCATGACTGGTTCGACGACCAGGGTTATCACACCGAACACAGTTATCACGGACCGCGTTTCGAAACCTTCTACATGTGCATTCGTGCCGCGCAGGTCGGCTGCGGTGTCGCCCTGCTGCCGCGTTTCCTGGTGGAAGAAGAATTGGCTGACGGCAAGCTGGTCATCCCGTGGCAACATGCGATGCCCAGCACCAACGCCTACTACCTGGCGTACCCCGAACACTCGGCGGAAGTGCCTAAGGTAAAACTCTTCGTGGAGTGGATGCTGGAGCAGATCGGCAATCCGGATCTGGCGCATTAACCTCATCCAGTACAACCCTCGCCACAGAAGATGTCTGTGACGATAAATCACTGGCAATATCCATCCCGGTTATGCGCCACTAGGCACTTCATCCATAACCGTTGTCCGCCCGCTGCCGATTGCGGCGACCTGTCTGGAGACCCCACCATGAGCGAGAGTGTGTTTGCCGATCGCATCGTGCAGAACCTGCTCGACACCGACTTCTACAAGCTGACGATGATGCAGGCGGTGCTGCACAACTACCCCAACGTCGAAGTCGAATGGGAATTTCGTTGCCGCAACAGCGAAGACCTGCGCCCGTACCTGGCGGAGATCCGTTTCCAGATCGAACGGCTCGCCGAGCTGAACCTGAGCGCCGACCAGTTGGGTTTCCTGGAGCGCATCACCTTCCTCAAGCCAGACTTCCTGCGTTTTCTCGGGCTGTTCCGCTTCAACCTGCGCTACGTGCACACCGGCATCGAAAACAACGAGCTGTTCATCCGCCTGCGTGGGCCGTGGCTGCACGTCATCCTGTTCGAAGTGCCGCTGCTGTCCATCGTCAGCGAGGTGCGCAATCGCTACCGCTACCGTGAAGTCGTCCTGGAGCAAGCGCGGGAACAGTTGTACCGCAAGTTCGACTGGCTGACCGCCAACGCCAGCGCCGACGAGTTGTCCGAACTGCAGGTCGCCGACTTCGGCACCCGTCGCCGGTTCTCCTACCGTACCCAGGAAGAAGTGGTGAACGTGCTCAAGCACGATTTCCCCGGGCGCTTCGTCGGCACCAGCAACGTGCACCTGTCCCGTGAGCTGGACATGAAGCCCTTGGGCACCATGGCCCATGAATGGATCATGGCCCATCAGCAACTGGGCCCACGGCTGATCGACAGCCAGATCGCTGCTCTCGATTGCTGGGTACGCGAGTACCGTGGCCTGTTAGGCATCGCGTTGACCGACTGCATCACCATGGACGCCTTCCTCGGCGACTTCGATCTGTTCTTCGCCAAGTTGTTCGACGGCCTGCGGCATGACTCGGGCGACCCGGTGATCTGGGCCGAGAAAGCCATTGCCCACTACCACAAGCTGGGTATCGATCCGATGAGCAAAACCCTGGTGTTCTCCGACAGTCTGACGCTGCCCAAATGCCTGGAGATATTTCGGGCATTGCGTGGTCGCATCAATGTGAGCTTCGGTATCGGCACCAATCTGACCTGTGATATTCCAGGCGTTGAGCCCATGAGTATCGTGCTTAAAATGATCAGCTGTGACGGGCAACCCGTGGCCAAGATTTCAGACGAGCCCGGCAAGACCCACTGCAAGGATCCGAATTTCGTCGCCTACATGCGACATGTTTTCCAAGTACCTGCCGCCCTTTCTGACAGATCAAGCAAGGAGTGAATTCATGCAAGCCGTACAGCGTGAGATTGCTGAACAGCTCAAGGTTCAGCCACCGTTCGCCGATGACGCGGCCCTCAAGGCCGAGGTCGCTCGCCGGGTAGCCTTCATTCAGGATTGCCTCGTCAACTCCGGGCTCAAGAGTCTGGTGCTGGGGATCAGTGGCGGCGTCGACTCGTTGACCGCCGGCCTGCTGGCCCAGCGTGCCGTACGCGAACTGCGGGAGAAAACCGGCAACGCGGCCTATAAGTTCATCGCCGTGCGCCTGCCGTACGAAACCCAGTTCGATGAGCATGAAGCGCAGGCCTGCGTGGACTTCATCGAGCCGGACGAGCGCCATACCGTCAACATCGGGCCGGCAGTCAAGGCCCTGGCCAAGGAAATCCTGGCCTTCGAAGGCAAGGGACCGGGCTCGCGGGACTTCGTACTGGGCAATACCAAAGCGCGGATGCGCATGGTTGCGCAATACACTATCGCCGGCGCCGAACAAGGCCTGGTGATCGGCACCGACCATGCGGCCGAAGCCGTGATGGGTTTCTTCACCAAGTTCGGCGACGGCGCCTGTGACCTGGCGCCGTTGAGCGGCCTGGTGAAAAACCAGGTCCGGGCGATTGCCCGTGACTTCGGTGCGCCGGAGTCGCTGGTGGAAAAGGTCCCTACCGCCGACCTCGAAGACCTGTCTCCGGGCAAGCCCGACGAGGCCGCCCACGGAGTGACCTACGGCGAGATCGATGCCTTCCTGCATGGTAAGACGATACGGGAGGAAGCGGCCAGGATCATTTGCGAAACCTATCGCAAGACCGAGCACAAGCGGGTGTTGCCGTACGCGCCGTAACGGGCGACGTCCTTTCCTGTGGGAGCGAGCCTGCTCGCTCCCACATTGGATGGGTGCCGACTTCAGAAATTGCGCAAAAAAAAAAGCGCCCTGCTCGGGCGCTTTCTTGTATCTGGAGCACTCACTTCAGCGTAACGGTGCCTTTCATCATGGAGATGTGGCCAGGGAACGAGCAGAAGAAACCGTATGTTTCATCTGCCTTGAGTTTCGAAACGTCGAAGGTTACGGAATCCGTTTCCCCGCCGCCAATGAGCTTGGTGTGGGCGATGACGCGGGCATCATCGGCCTTCAGGTAGTTTCCATCGACACCCGCGCTCATACCATCGGAGGCAATCAGCGGCATGTCAGTCGCTTTGCTCAGCACCCAGTTATGACCCATGACGTTCTTTGGCAATTTGCCGGTGTGCTTCAATTCAACCGTGAACGTCTTGCAACTCTTGTCGATCACAATGTCCTTGGCGCTGAAGGACATTTGGTCAGTCGAGTCGATGGTGGTCTTGCACTCCGCTGCCATCAGTTGGCTGCTGGCCAGTGTCAACAGGGATACTGCTACAAGTTTGGCGAACATCATGAATCT
The DNA here is from genome assembly GCF_001269775.1 of Pseudomonas sp. Pf153. Classification (NCBI taxonomy): domain Bacteria; kingdom Pseudomonadati; phylum Pseudomonadota; class Gammaproteobacteria; order Pseudomonadales; family Pseudomonadaceae; genus Pseudomonas; species Pseudomonas sp. Pf153. The sequence goes on from NZ_LHVL01000026.1 coordinate 125,992, forward strand.
CCAAGGCATGGTTAACAAAATTCCTTCAAGGGGGAAGACTGCCTGAATTTCAGACAAGTTCCTATGACCTGAATCAAAAACTGTATACAACTTAAGGCTATCAGCCTAATGGATACAATCAACCGGCCATACGTACTGCACCGCTCTATGATCGGCCTCATCACCTTAGAGGAGCGATCACCATGAACTTCAACAGCCTGATTTGCAGCCTGCTCGCCGCGTACGCCTGTGGCGCCAGTGGCACCTATGAAAAACCCCGTCGCGAGATCTAAGCCTTCGCAATTTTCTATACAGACTTTACTCTGGAGCGGTTATCGATCCTGGAGTAAAGCATGTCCTTAGCGTCTGTTTGTGTATTTTGCGGCGCCAGCACCGGCGCCAACCCGGCTTATCGCGAAGCGGCCCAAGCCCTGGGCCGGGCCTTGGCGGAGCGAAAGCTGACCCTGGTCTATGGCGGCGGTGCCGTGGGCCTGATGGGCATTGTCGCCGATGCCGCCCTGGCGGCCGGCGGTGAAGTCATCGGTATCATCCCGCAAAGCCTGAAGGATAAAGAGATCGGCCACAGTGGCCTGACACGCCTGGAAGTGGTCGATGGTATGCACGCTCGCAAGGCCCGCATGGCTGAACTCAGCGACGCCTTCATCGCGCTGCCCGGCGGCCTCGGCACACTGGAAGAATTATTCGAAGTCTGGACCTGGGGCCAACTCGGCTATCACGGTAAACCGTTGGGGTTGCTGGAGGTGAACGGCTTCTACAGCAAACTCACCGGATTTCTCGATCACATCGTCGAGGAAGGCTTCGTCCGCGCAGCTCATCGCGACATGCTGCAAGTCAGCGAATCGCCACGGGACCTGCTCGACGCGCTGGATGAATGGCAGCCGTCGGTACCACCCAAATGGGTCGAACAAAAAACCGACTGAAAAGCCGGGGGCCGACACCGGCCCTCACCCCCCCAACGCTTTGGCAACCGACTGGCGATAGCCTTCCGGCAGATTGGCCGGTAACCGGCCCGGCTCGAAGAGTCCGATCTCTTTGTGCTCATGGCTGATCGTCGGCACGAAACCGCCCAGCAACTGGCAGCGGTAAGTGGAAATGAAGACGTGCTTGCCGGGAATGACTTCGAACAGATAGGAGTCCAGCGGCTCCCCCACGCTGACCTCGACCGCCAACTCCTCGACGATTTCCCGCGCCAGGCATTGCGGCGCCGTCTCGCCCACTTCAATTCGCCCGCCGGGCAGCTCCCACTCATCGCGCTCATTGAGCATGAGCACGATCAGGCCTTCGGGGGACTGCAGCACGCCTTTGATGGAAACCGGAAACATGGGGCTTTCCTCCCTATTCAATACATACGCTGTGGGAGCGGGCTTGCTCGTGAAGGCGGTGAGTCAGCTACATCATCATTGACTGACAGTGCGCTTTCGCGAGCAAGCCCGCTCCCACAAAGCGTTTCTCTTACGATTCAACTGGCATCACCGTCACCCGCACCTCGGGATCATGGCTACCGCCCCCCAGAATCACACCGCGCAACGGCGATACATCGGAAAAATCCCGGCCCCAGGCCAGGGTGATATGCTCCAAAGCCGGCTGCACGTTGTTGGTCGGGTCGAAGTCCACCCAGCCCAATACCGGGCAAAACACCGAGATCCAGGCGTGGGACGCATCGGCGCCAATCAGCCGTGGCTGGCCGGGAGGTGGCTGGGTCAGCAGGTAGCCGCTGACGTAACGCGCCGCCAGCCCACGGGACCGCACACACGCCAGCATGAGGTGGGCAAAGTCCTGGCAAACGCCTCGCCGCCGCTCCAGCACCTCCACCAATGGGGTCGCCACTTGGGTCGCTTCGGCATCAAAGGTGAACTCGTCGAAGATCTTTTCCATCAGTGCCCGAACGCAAGCCATCAGCGGGCGTCCCGGCGGGAAGCAGCTTTCGGAGAAATCGACGAAGCTGCGCTTGAGATGCACATAAGGCGACTCGAAACGGTAGCGACAGGCCTCCAGCACTGCGGCTGACAGCGGTCGGCTGCTGTAGGTCAGCGCGCTACAGGTCGCTTCCCAGGCCGGCGACAGGCGGAAATCCGGTTCGGGGCGGGCCAGCACCTCGACGCTCAAGCGTGCGTTGACCAGCAACTCGTCGTGGGGCCGTTCGAACGCCAGGCGAGTCAGCGGATTGCCGAAGACATCCCGTTCGTCGCGCCGGGTCGTCGGCTCCGGACTGATCGTCAGCTGCTGCTCGGTGCAACGCTGCCAGTCACAGGTACGCGGCCACAGATGGGCCAGTTGCTGGGCCAGGGACACCGGGCTGTCGTAGTGGTAATGGGTGTCATGGAAGATCTGGTAACGAGCGTTCATCAGACGGACACCGTGCGCTGGCTGACATCGTCGACATGGGCAAAATGGCGCAAGGCCAGGCGATCCGACACCTGGCCGCTGACATCGGCGATCTCCTGCAACAGGTCGGCCAAACCATCGAGCGCAGCGCGCAGGCTGGCTTCGCCGAACAGCGGATCTTCGAGGCAGCGCAGGTCGAAGCGCGACAGGCGCATCACCAGCTCCGGCAACGCGGTGTCCCGGGGGGCGCCGAAGTCATCGTTCAGACGCTTGAGTGTTCGGGCCACCAGTTTTAACTGGAAGAGCACCGCGTGGGGGTTCTGCTCATCCAGCAGCAAGAGGTCGAGCACCGGGATCAACTGGGCCACCGCCAGATAACGGGAGCGATACGTGATGCTGCTGTTGCCCAATTCCAGCAACCATTCCAGCCCCGCCTGATCGAACACGGCCTCGCCCCGCAGGAACGCCGACAGGCTGCTGCTGAGAAACTGCAGACGCTCCAGGCGCCGCCCGATCATCAGGAAGCGCCAGCCCTCATCGCGGGTCATGTCGTCGAGGGCGAAGCCGGACAACGCCGCCAAGGACATCACCAAGCGGTTGAGAAAATCCATCAGCTCGCCGAAGTCCGGCTCTCCGGTTTCCAGCTCCAAGGCTTCGCGCTGCAATTCCACCAGCGCCTGCCAGTTCTCCCGGGACAGCTTGCCGCGTACCTGCGACGCCGCCCATTGCAAGCGTTGAAGGTTGGAACGCAGGCTGAACGACCAATCCTCCCCCAGCAACGCCGCCAGCAACCGCTCAGGCAATTCGCCTTCTTCGGGCAGCAGCATCAGGCTCTCCCCCAGGGATACCGCCGACTGCAGGGCTTGCGGATCATCGCCATCGACATAACGCGCCAGCATGATCCGCAACAGCCGCGCACTGCCGTCGCAGCGTTCGCAATAACGACCGAACCAGAACAGGTTTTCCACCACCCGGGACGGCAGGTAGGGATCGCGCCGGACCAGATCGTGTACGCCCACGGTTCGCTGGGCTTTCCATTGCTCGCCACCGGGCGCCTGCTCCCCCAGTACCCAGGTGTCCTTGCTGGCGCCGCCGCGTTGCATCGACACCACTTCGGCGTCGGCCTTGGCGGCCACGCGGGTCAGGCCACCCGACAACACCCGATACTCATCCTTTGCGGACACCGCATACACCCGCATGCCAATGGCCCGTGGCTGGATCTGGCCATCTTCAGCCTGCCACACCGGTGCCTGGGACAACTGCGCCAGTTCCTGGGCGACATAGGCGTAGGGCCGTGCCTGCATGCGCGCGGCCAATTGCGCGCGCTGCGCCTCGGTCAGGTCACGCCCCAGTACCGGCTTGAAACTCTGGGAAGGAAACGCCGGCTTGAGCAACAGTTGAGGCAGTTTTTCCAAGGCCTGGGCCAGGACCGGTGGTTCACCGCACCACCAGGTGGCAATGGACGGCAGCAGCAATTGCTCGCCAAACAGGAACTGGTTGATCTTCGGCAGGAACCCCAACAGGCCCGGCGACTCCAGCACGCCGCTGCCCAAGGCATTGGCCACCAGCACCCGGCCCTGGCGCACCGCCTCCAGCAATCCCGGCACCCCAAGGGCCGAGTCGGTGCGCAACTCCAGGGGATCGCAAAAATCATCGTCGAGCCGACGCATGATGGCATGGACCCGACGCAGCCCGCTGAGGGTCTTGAGGTACACCGTGGCGTCCCGAACCGTCAGGTCACCGCCTTCCACCAGCGGGTAACCGAGCTGGCGCGCCAGGTACAGATGCTCGAAATAACTTTCGTTGAACCGCCCCGGCGTCAGCAGCACCACCAGCGGCGGCTCGCCATCGCTGGGCGCCTGGCGCGCCAGGGTTTCCTGCAATGTACGGAAGAAACCGGACAGGTGCCGCACGTTCAGGTCGCGATACAGGTCGGGGAAGGCCCGGGAGACGATCATGCGGTTTTCCAATGCATAACCGGCTCCGGAAGGTGCCTGGGTGCGGTCCGCCGTTACCCACCAGCGACCGTCGGGCGTGCGCGCCAGGTCCACCGCGTACAGATGCAGGAAGGTCCCGTCCGGCGGTGTGATGCCCTCGCAGGGCCAGAGAAAATTGTTGTGCCCGAATACCAGTTCCGCCGGCAACAGCCCTTCACTGATCAGCCGCTGTGGCCCATACAGGTCGGCCAACACCGCGTTGAGCAAGCGCGCGCGCTGGGCGATGCCCGCCGACAGATGCTTCCATTCTTGCGCGTCGATCACATGGGGCAGCAGGTCCAGCTCCCATGGCCTATCGGCCCCCTTCGGGTCCGCATAGACGTTATAGGTGACGCCGTTTTCCTGGATTTGCCGCGCCAGTAATGCCTGGCGCTGGGCCAATTGGGTCGGGGTACTGCGCTGCAACTGATCCAACAGTCGCCGCCAGTGGGGACGGACCGCACCGCTGTCGTCCAACAGTTCGTGGTAGGTGCCCGTGGTCAGCGGGTAACGGTCAAGCAGGTCAGGCATGGAAAGCTCGGCAGACGGCAATGAAAGATCAGACTAGCGCAAGCAGATGACGGCCGGATAGATGTGTTTTGTGTCGGGTCTGGCAGCCATTTTCTGTCTGGAACTATCGTGGCGAGGGAGCTTGCTCCCGCTGGGCTGCGAAGCGGCCCTTTTGTTGTGAGCGCTACGCACTCAGCGGGAGCAAGCTCCCTCGCCACTGGATGTACGCTTAGCTTTTTGTGGCCCCGTGAAAACGCCGCAGATCGAGCGTCAGCGGAAACTCATCATCCACCACCACGCTGGGTATCGACAGTTTCCCCGGCGTATGTCCGACACGGAAGAAACGCGCCATCCGCCGGCTTTCCGCTTCGTTGGCATTCACCGGCAGGCTGTCGTAATTGCGCCCGCCCGGATGGGCCACGTGGTACTGGCAACCGCCCATGGAGCGTTGCCCCCAGGTGTCGAGCAAGTCGAAGACCAGCGGCGCATGGACCGGGATGGTCGGTTGCAGGCAACTGGCCGGCTGCCAGGCGCGAAAACGCACCCCGGCCACGAACTCGCCGACCCGGCCCGTGGGTTGCAGCGGCACCGGCACGCCATTGCAGGTCAACAGATAGCGTTGCGGCGCCATGCCGCTGAGCTTGACTTGCAAGCGCTCCAGGGATGAATCCACATAGCGTACGGTTCCGCCTCCGCCCCCCTCTTCCCCCAGCACATGCCAGGGCTCCAGGGCCTGGCGCAGTTGCAGCTCGACACCGCCCACCGCGTAATCGCCCACCTTGGGGAAACGGAACTCCAGATGCGCAGCGAACCATTCGGCCCGCAACGGGTAACCGGCGACATTCAGCTCAGCAATGACGTCGGCAAAATCCTGCTCGATGAAATGCGGCAACAGGAACCGGTCGTGCAGTTCCGTGCCCCAGCGCGCCAGCTTTGCCGGTGCGTAAGGCTCGCGCCAGAACCGTGCCACCAGCGCGCGCAACAGCAGTTGCTGGGCCAGGCTCATGCGCGCATGAGGCGGCATTTCAAATGCACGCAACTCCAACAGGCCGAGGCGCCCGGTAGCACCGTCCGGTGAGTAAAGCTTGTCGATACAGAATTCAGCACGGTGGGTGTTGCCGGTCACGTCGATCAGCAGATTGCGCAACAACCGGTCCACCAACCAGGGTGGGCATTCTTCGCCGGGCCGCGGCATTTGCGCGAAGGCGATTTCCAACTCATACAACGCGTCGTTGCGCGCTTCGTCCACCCGTGGCGCCTGGGACGTCGGGCCGATGAACAATCCGGAAAACAGATAGGACAATGAAGGGTGGTTATGCCAGTAACTGATCAGGCTGCGCAGCAGGTCGGGGCGCCGCAGAAAGGGAGAATCACCGGGCGTCGCACCGCCCAGTACGAAATGGTTACCGCCACCGGTACCGGTGTGCCGGCCATCGATCATGAATTTTTCGGTGGTCAACCGGGTGAGTCGCGCCTGCTCGTAGAGGAACTCGGTGCGCTCCACCAGTTCATCCCAGGTCGCTGATGGCTGCACATTCACCTCGATCACACCCGGATCGGGCGTGATGCGGAAATTACCGAGGCGCGGATCGCTCGGCGGCTCGTAGCCTTCCAGCAGCACCGGGCATTGCAGTTCCTCGGCCGTCGCCTCGATGGCGGCGACCAGTTCCAGATAATCCTCGACCCGCTCCAGCGGCGGCATAAACAGATACAACCGCCCTTGCCGCGCTTCGGCACACAATGCCGTGCGGGTCAGCCAGTCGGCCGACTCGTCGATGGCGGGCGCCCGGTCCTGGTGGACAACCGCCTCGCCATGGTCGGCCAACTGCGCGGCGTCCGGCAGCCCGGGCAGATCCTGGTTCGGGTCGGTGGGATGGATAAAGGGATACTCCGCCGCCTTCACCCAAGGCTGGGACGACAGGGGCAGGCGATAGCCCAGGGGCGAATCTCCCGGCACCAGCCGGCAATGTTCGTCCCGCAGATACCAGCGGCCGCTTTGCCATTGATCACCCTTGGCGGTGCGCGCCAGCGGCAGGACCTGGCCGATGATTTTATCCAGGCCTTGGCTGAATACCTTGCGCAGCCGTGCCCGCTCCAGGGCATCTTCCAGGCGCGGGCCTTGCGCGGTGACGTTCAAGGGCAAGGTGCCTTCACGCCAGAGGTAATAGAAGTTGTCTTCGTAGGCAGGGAATACGAAGCGCGTAGGGATTTTCAAACGCTCAGCGACGCTCGTCAGAAATCGCCCGGCCATCCCACCATCGGCACCGTAATCCTGCTGCTCATCCGCAATCAAGGCGTCGTTGTGCCAGATCGGCACCCCGTCACGCCGCCAATAACAATTGAGCGACCAGCGTGGCAGCGGCTCGCCGGGGTACCATTTGCCTTGACCAAAATGCACCAGCCCCCGGGGTGCGTAGTGCTTGCGCAGCCGCTGAAACAACTCGGCGGAGAGCCTGCGCTTGTCGGGTCCGAGCGCGGCGGTGTTCCACTCGGCACCGTCCGGGTCATCGATGGAAACAAATGTTGGCTCGCCGCCCATGGTCAACCGCACATCGCCTTCCAGCAGATCGGCATCGATCTGCTGGCCCAACGCCTGGATCGCCAGCCACTGCTCGTCGGTATAAGGCTTGGTCACCCGGGGTGCTTCCCAGATCCGTTCCACAGCCATTTCGTGGCTGAATTCGCACTCGCAAGGTTCTACCAGGCCCGTGATGGGGGCCGCCGAGGACGGATCAGGACTACAGGCCAATGGGATATGTCCTTCGCCGGCAAACAGCCCGGACGTCGCATCCAGGCCAATCCAGCCGGCGCCCGGCAGGTAGACCTCGCACCAGGCATGCAGATCCGTGAAATCCACTTCCGTGCCGGAAGGGCCATCGAGGCTTTTGACATCGGCGGTCAACTGGATCAAGTAACCGGAAACGAAACGCGCGGCCAGCCCAAGGTGGCGCAGGAGCTGCACCAACAGCCAGGCCGAATCGCGACAGGAGCCAGACCCTCGTTCAAGGGTGTGCTCCGGCGTCTGCACGCCCGGCTCCATGCGAATCAGGTAGTCGATGTCTTTGCTCAGCCGCTGGTTGAGCCCCACCAGGAAATCCACCGCCGGCAACGGCGCCCGCTCGATGCTGTCCAGATAAGCCTTGAAACGAGGTGTCAGCGGCAGCTTCTCCAGGTAAGGCATCAGCTCGTGCTTTTCATCAGCCGCATAGGTAAACGGAATCTGCTCGGCGTAGGGCTCGAGAAAGAAATCGAATGGATTGAACACCGCCATTTCCGCCAGCAGATCGACTTCGATCCGCAGTTCCCGGGTTTTCTCGGGAAACACCAGTCGCGCCAGGTAATTACCCTGGGGATCCTGTTGCCAGTTGATGAAGTGCTTATCGGGCGAAACCTTCAAGGCATAAGACAGAATGCGTGTACGACTATGGGGCGCCGGGCGCAGGCGAACGATCTGCGGGCCCAATTCGACGGAGCGGTCGTAGCGGTAATGCGTGACGTGATGCAAAGCGACATGGATCGACACGGCGTGCCTCCTGCGGGCCTGGAGCGTTATCGAAAGCGGGGCAAGACTTATGCCATGCGGGCAAGCCGGACACTTTTTTCGTCTGCACAGGACAGTAGAGCACTAAAAACCCATGACGCCCGTATTCCTGCCATAGGAACCGGGCAATGGCTTAGCGCCGCGCCAGAAAGTAAAACGCCAGCTCTCAGGCTGGCGTTTTACTTTCTCGCTCAAAGATCAGCGCGGCACGACAGGCTTGCGCGCCGGCTTGGGTCCCTTGCCCTTCGCGGCATCCTTGCGCTCCTTGGCCGCCTTCTGGTTGCGAGCGAAGGCCGCGGCCTTGGCTTGCTCGCGCTTGTCCCACGGATTGCCACCGTCACTGGCGCGTGGTGGCTGACCGGTGTGCTGGGTCAGGATCCGGGTGGTTTCCTTGCCCACCTTGTGGCTACCCGCCGGCGTCGAGTTCTTGCGGCGGGCACTCTGGTAGCTGTCGGTGGCTGGCTGGTGCAGCGGAATCAGCTGATGCTTGCCCGGCCCGATCAGGTCGGCGCGGCCCATGCGGGTCAGTGCCTCACGCAGCATCGGCCAGCCCTTGGGGTCGTGATAGCGCAGGAAAGCCTTGTGCAGACGGCGCTGCTCCTCGCTCTTCACGATGGTGACGCCGTCGCTCTTGTAAGTGACCTTGCGCAGCGGGTTCTTGCCCGAATGGTACATCGCCGTGGCGCTGGCCATCGGCGACGGGTAGAACGCCTGCACCTGGTCGGCACGGAACCCATTGCCCTTGAGCCACAGCGCCAGGTTCATCATGTCTTCGTCGGTCGTGCCTGGGTGGGCGGCGATGAAATACGGAATCAGGTACTGCTCTTTCCCGGCTTCCTTACTGAACTTCTCGAACATCCGCTTGAACCGGTCATAAGTGCCGATACCCGGTTTCATCATCTGGTTGAGCGGACCTTCCTCGGTGTGTTCCGGGGCGATCTTCAAGTAGCCACCGACGTGGTGGGTCACCAGTTCCTTGACGTATTCCGGCGACTCGACCGCCAGGTCGTAGCGCAGGCCGGACGCGATAAGGATCTTCTTCACCCCCGGCAATGCCCGGGCGCTGCGATACAACTGGATCAGCGAAGAATGGTCGGTGTTGAGGTTCGGGCAAATGCCCGGGAATACGCAGGACGGCTTACGGCACGCGGATTCGATTTCCGGACTCTTGCAGGCGATGCGGTACATGTTCGCGGTCGGGCCGCCGAGGTCGGAAATGACACCGGTGAAACCCGGCACCTTGTCACGGATTTCTTCGATCTCGCGGATGATCGACTCTTCGGAGCGGTTCTGGATGATCCGGCCTTCGTGCTCGGTGATCGAGCAGAACGTGCAGCCGCCAAAGCAGCCGCGCATGATGTTCACCGAGAAACGGATCATCTCGTAGGCTGGAATTTTCTCCTTGCCATACGCCGGATGCGGAACACGTGCGTAAGGCATGCCGAAGACGTAGTCCATTTCCTCGGTGGTCATGGGAATGGGCGGCGGGTTGAACCAGACATCGACCTCGCCATGCTTCTGCACCAGCGCCCGGGCGTTTCCAGGGTTGGTTTCCAGATGCAGCACCCGGTTGGCATGGGCGTAGAGCACAGGGTCGTTGCGCACCTTTTCCACCGACGGCAGGCGGATTACGGTCTTGTCGCGGGTCATCTTCGGGCTCGCCAGGATTTGCACGACCTTGGCTTCGTTCGGGTCTTCGACCTGGCCCTTTTCCTGCTCGATGGCGCAGGCAGCGGTGTCCTGGGTATTCACGTACGGGTTGATGATCTTGTCGATCTTGCCCGGACGGTCGATACGGGTGGAATCGATTTCGTACCAGTCCTTGGGCGTGTCACGGCGGATGAAAGCCGTGCCGCGTACGTCGGTGATATCTTCGATTTTCTGACCATAGGACAAGCGCTGCGCCACTTCGACAATGGCCCGTTCGGCGTTGCCATAAAGCAGGATATCGGCGCTGGCGTCGATCAGGATCGAGTTGCGCACCCGGTCCTGCCAGTAATCGTAATGGGCGATGCGACGCAGGGACGCCTCGATCCCGCCGAGCACGATCGGCACATGCTTGTAGGCTTCCTTGCAACGCTGGCTGTAAACCAGGCTCGCACGATCCGGCCGCTTGCCCGCCAGGCCACCGGGGGTGTAGGCGTCATCGGAACGGATTTTCTTGTCGGCGGTGTAACGGTTGATCATCGAGTCCATGTTGCCGGCCGCGACACCGAAAAACAGGTTGGGCTCGCCAAGCTTCATGAAGTCGTCCTTGGACTGCCAGTTCGGCTGGGCAATGATTCCCACCCGGAAACCCTGGGCCTCCAGCAGCCGACCGATGATCGCCATGCCGAACGACGGGTGATCGACGTAGGCATCGCCGGTCACGATGATGATGTCGCATGAATCCCAGCCAAGCTGATCCATCTCCTCCCTGCTCATGGGCAGGAACGGCGCCGGGCCGAAACACTCGGCCCAGTACTTGGGATAGTCAAATAACGGCTTGGCTGCTTGCATGTCGATGACCGGTATAAAGGATGAAAAATCGCGGGCGCGGAATATAGCACAAAAAATAACCAATTCCGACGACTATGGTCGGAAATGATGGAGCTTGACGCAAATCAAATGTGGGAGCGGCTTGCTCGCGAAAGCGGTCGGACATCCAACATCGATGTCGACTGATCCACCGCTTTCGCGAGCAAGCCCGCTCCCACAAGGAGCATTGCAGCCCTTCAAAAAGACAAGGTCTTATTCGTCATCATCGAAGTTATAGCTACCCGGCGCGAGGTTCTCAAAGCGCGTGTACTTACCGATGAACGCCAGGCGGACAAAGCCGATCGGGCCGTTCCGCTGCTTGCCGATGATGATTTCGGCGATGCCCTTGTGCTCCGTCTCGGGGTGATACACCTCGTCGCGGTACACGAACATGATGACGTCGGCGTCCTGCTCGATCGCTCCGGATTCCCGCAAGTCGGAGTTCACCGGGCGCTTGTTCGGACGCTGTTCCAGGGAGCGGTTCAACTGGGAAAGTGCCACCACCGGGCAGTTGAACTCCTTGGCCAGGGCCTTGAGGGAACGAGAAATCTCGGAAATCTCGTTTGTCCGGTTATCGCCACTGGAACCCGGAATCTGCATCAGTTGCAGGTAGTCGATCATGATCAGGCCGATTTCGCCGTGCTCACGCGCCACGCGACGGGTTCGGGCGCGCATTTCCGACGGACTGATACCGGCGGTGTCGTCGATGAACAGCTTGCGGTCATTGAGCAGGTTGACCGCCGAGGTCAGGCGCGGCCAGTCGTCGTCTTCCAGTTGGCCGGAACGGACCTTGGTCTGGTCGATGCGCCCCAGGGACGAGAGCATACGCATGATCAGGGATTCACCTGGCATCTCCAGGGAATAGACCAAGACGACCTTATCGCTGCGCAACACGGCGTTTTCCACCAGGTTCATCGCAAAAGTGGTCTTACCCATCGAGGGACGACCGGCCACGATGATCAGGTCGGCCGGTTGCAGGCCGCTGGTTTTCTCGTCGAGATCGGTATAGCCGGTGGACAGGCCGGTGATCGCGTCCGCCGTGTTGAACAGGGTGTCGATGCGATCGATGGCCTTGGTCAGCAGGTCGTTGACGCCGACCGGGCCACCGGTCTTTGGCCGCGCCTCGGCGATCTGGAAGATCTGCCGTTCGGCTTCGTCGAGGATCTCTTCAGCGGTCCGCCCTTCGGGGTTGAATGCGCTGTCGGCAATTTCATTACTGATGCCGATCAACTGACGCAAGGTCGCCCGCTGGCGGACAATCTGCGCATAGGCCTTGATGTTGGCGACGGACGGCGTGTTTTTCGCCAGCTCGCCCAGGTAACCGAGGCCACCGACCTGGGACGTCTGGCCTTCCTTGTCCAGTTGCTCGGCCAAGGTGACCACGTCGATTGGCAGGTTCTGGTCGGCCAACCGGGCGATGGCGCGGAAAATCAGGCGGTGGTCATGGCGGTAGAAATCGCCGTCGGAGACTTGATCGAGCACGCGTTCCCAGGCGTTGTTGTCCAGCATCAGGCCACCGAGCACGGCCTGTTCGGCCTCGATGGAATGTGGCGGCACCTTCAGGGCAGCGGTTTGCAGATCGTATTGCTCTGGGGCGGTAATTTCGTTCATGGCCACTGGGATTCTGGTGATAAAAGCAGGGGTTGCAGAAAGACAAAGGGCACGACCCTGTAAACAGGATCGTGCCCGATGTTACCGGCTCGCACCCGAGGGTGCCAGCCGACAGGGCTGCTTAGGCTGCTACCACAACAACGCGTACGGTGGCTTCAACTTCGGCGTGCAGGTGCACGGCTACGTCGAATTCACCTACGTTGCGGATGGTGCCGTTCGGCAGACGAACTTCGCTCTTGGCAACTTCAACGCCAGAGGCGGTCAGTGCGTCAGCGATGTCGTGAGTACCGATCGAACCGAACAGCTTGCCTTCGTCGCCAGCGGTGGCAGTGATGGTCACTTCCAGCTCGGCCAGTTGGGCAGCACGGCTTTCAGCCGATGCCTTACGGTCTGCAGCGGCTTTTTCCAGCTCGGCGCGACGCTCTTCGAACGCAGCCAGGTTGGCAGCGGTCGCAGCGGTGGCCTTGCCGAAAGGCAGCAGGTAGTTACGGCCGTAACCGGCCTTAACGTTTACTTTGTCGCCCAGGTTGCCCAGGTTGGCGATTTTTTCCAGAAGGATCAGTTGCATGTGAAAATCCTCTAACTTTTAACCTTCACCGTTCGCGTTGTCGGCGTCTTTCGGCGCCATACGACCGCGAAAATCAATCAGGCTGTCGACGATGGCCAGGACCACCAGCAACGGATAGATCAGCTGCATGAACAGCAACAACGTGACGTACAACCCCACCAGCCAGAACCTGGCCAGTCGCTTCTGCGCCACCAGCCCGTGAATCAGGGCCAGGGCAGCGAAGACCAGCGGTACGCTGCACAACGGCGTGAGCATGGCCATCTGTGGACCGAAGTTCGGCCCCAGAAGCATGCCCGCCAGCAGCAACATCGCCAGCCCAAGCGGGAAACGGATGGCGCGAAATTCGCGACCAAAACCACCCGGGTTGTACAACAACGCCTGCCAGTAGCGCCCGATAATCAGGCTCAGCACACTGACGATTTGCAACAAGGCCGCAATCAGGCCGGTCAGGACCGGGGCAACCAGGGACGCAAAGCGCGCTTGCTCCTCTACCGTCATCTGTCGGTAGAGCTCGCCGAGGGCTTCGGGCAGGATTTTTATCAAAGCCTGCGACAGCATCTCGATCTGGGGCGCGAAAGCCGCCCCGAGCACCACTGAAAACACCACTCCCAGCGCTATGCTGACCAGCAGCACGCGGTTCCAGGATTCGCTTGCGCGCAACACCAACGCCAGCGCCGAAGACCCCAGCAGCACCATCAGTGCCCGCGGGTCAGCGGAAGTCAGCCACCAGAGCAAGGCCGGCAGCAATCCCAGAGCAAGAACGCCAAGGGCGTCCCTCGGTCCGCGCCGCAGGAGTACCAGACTCCCGGCGGCAGCACCCAACCAATACAACAACGGCAATGCCGCACATCCAGCCACTACCAGAGTGGCCTGCATACGGCCGCGCATGATGAACTCAGCTATGGCGCGCATGCATTCAATCCTTTGCTACGTGTCGACTGCCCGGTCTCAGCGGCCGTGGCTGTCGGTGTAGGCCAGCAGGGCCAGGAAGCGGGCGCGCTTGATAGCGGTGGCCAGCTGACGCTGATAACGAGCTTTGGTACCGGTGATGCGGCTTGGAACGATTTTGCCGGTCTCGGATACGTAGGCTTTCAGGGTGTTGAGATCTTTGTAGTCGATCTCTTTCACGTCTTCAGCGGTGAAGCGGCAGAATTTACGACGACGGAAGAAACGTGCCATGTGATTGGCTCCTTAGAAGGTCCGTGGATTACTCGTCAGCGTTGTCGCTGTTGTCGCTGTCGCTATCGCTGTCATCGCCTTCGGCGCTGTCAGCATGCTCAGGACGGTCGCGACGCTCACGGCGCTCACTGCGGTTTTCTTCAGCCTTGAGCATCTCGGATTGGCCAGTGATGGCTTCTTCGCGACGGATGACCAGGTTACGGATCACTGCATCGTTGTAGCGGAAGTTGTCTTCCAGCTCGGCCAGGGCCTTGCCGGTGCACTCAACGTTCAGCATCACGTAGTGAGCCTTGTGAACATTGTTGATTGCGTAGGCCAGTTGACGACGGCCCCAGTCTTCCAGACGGTGGATCTTGCCGCCGTCTTCTTCGATCAGCTTGGTGTAACGCTCAACCATGCCGCCGACTTGCTCGCTTTGATCCGGGTGGACCAAAAAGATGATTTCGTAATGACGCATGAATGCTCCTTACGGGTTGTAGCCTGCCGCTCAAAAACGGTCAGACAAGGAGTGAATGACACTTATGGACTTGTGGACGCTAGACACATAAGTGCCTGCCATCACAGCAAGGGGCGCAATTGTAGAGAAGGGGCGAGGGAGGCGCAAGGTAATTGGTGATTATTTGAACAGTCACTGTATCTGCCCGCTCCCACAGTTTGATTGGGCCTGACCTCAAGGCTTCTTGGCAGCCGCCTTGGCCCCACGCTGGCGCATCGCCTCGAACAGGCACACACCCGTCGCGACCGAAACGTTGAGGCTGCTGACGCTACCGGCCATCGGCAGCTTGACCAGGTAGTCGCAATGTTCACGGGTCAGGCGGCGCATGCCCTTGCCTTCGGCGCCCATGATCAGGATCGTCGGGCCGGTCAGATCCTGGTCATATAGGCTGACCTCGGCCTCCCCCGCCGTGCCTACCACCCACAAGCCGCGCTGCTGGAGTTTTTCCAGGGTACGCGCCAGGTTGGTCACGGCCACCAGCGGGATGACTTCCGCGGCCCCGCAGGCGACCTTGCGCACCACCGGCGTCAATGTCGCCGACTTGTCCTTGGGCACAATCACCGCCAGCGCCCCGGCGGCATCCGCCGAACGCAGGCAAGCACCCAGATTGTGAGGATCGGTCACGCCATCCAGGACCAGCAGCAGAGGGGCACCCTCGGTACGGTCGAGCAGCTCGTCGAGCATCGCCTCTCCCCAGACCTGGCTCGGGCTGACTTCCGCCACCACCCCTTGGTGCACGCCTTCGACCCAGGCATCCATCTCGCGCCGCTCGGCCTGGCCGATCGCCACGCGATTTTCGTTGGCCAGTTCAACCAGGGTCTGGACCCGTGGCTCGCTACGGCCTTCGGCCAGCCAGATCTGCTTGACCCGCTTGGGATGATGACGCAGCAACGCTTCCACGGCATGCACGCCGTAGATTTTTTCCAACTGACTCATGATTTGGCCTTGGGTTTACGCGCCCCGCCACTTTTGGCTGGGGCCGAGCCCGCTTTCGACGGGCCCTTACGGTGTTTGCTCGGCTTGCTGGCTGCCTTGTCCGCAGTGGACCGTCCAGATTTCGCTCCAGACGACGCCTTGCCACCGGTCTTGGCTTCGGCCAGCAACGCCTTCTTCATCTCACGGCTCTTGCGAACCTCGGCGTTTTTCGCCGCGGCATCGCTCGGGCGATACGCTTCGACAGCTTTTTCCTTCGCGCCACGCCGAGCAGGCTTGGACGACGCAGGTTCAGCCGTGGCCTTACCCGCAGGCGCAACGGTCTCGGCACCGCGCTTCTTGCGACCAATCGGCGCCTTGAGGGTATTTTCCGCCATCTCGAAATCGATCTTGCGCTCGTCGAGATCGACGCGCATCACCCGCACCTCGACGGTATCGCCCAGACGGAAGCTGCGACCGGTACGTTCCCCCGCCAGACGGTGATGCACAGGGTCGAAGTGGTAGTAATCGGCCGGCAGCGCGGTGACATGTACCAGGCCTTCGACATAGATATCGGTCAGCTCGACGAACAAGCCGAAACCGGTCACGGCGGTAATCACGCCCGGGAACGACTCGCCCACGCGATCCTTCATGTATTCGCATTTGAGCCAGTTCACCACGTCGCGAGTGGCTTCGTCGGCGCGCCGCTCGCTCATCGAGCACTGTTCGCCGAGTTGCTCCAGGGCCGCCTCGTCGTACGGGTAGATACGTGCTTTCGGAATCGTCATCGCGCCGGCACGCTTGACGTGCGGGGTATTCATCTTCGAGTGGATCACGCTGCGGATCGCCCGGTGCGTAAGCAGGTCGGGATAACGGCGGATCGGCGAAGTGAAGTGGGTGTAGGCTTCGTAATTGAGACCGAAGTGACCCTGGTTGTCGGCGGTGTATACCGCCTGGCTCAACGAGCGCAGCATGACGGTCTGGATCAGATGGAAATCCGGGCGATCCTTGATACCGGCCAGCAACGCCTGGTAATCCTTGGGCGTCGGACCTTCCTTGCCCTTGTGCAGGGACAAACCGAGTTCACCGAGAAACGCCCGCAGCTTTTCCAGGCGCTCCGGCGGCGGGCCGTCGTGGACCCGATACAACGCCGGGATCTCATGCTTTTGCAGAAATTGTGCGGTAGCCACGTTGGCCGCCAGCATGCATTCCTCGATCAGCTTGTGGGCGTCATTGCGCACGGTCGGACGAATCTCGGCAATCTTGCGCTCGGAGCCGAAGATGATCCGGGTTTCCTGGGTTTCGAAATCAATCGCACCGCGTACATGCCGAGCCGCCAGCAGCACCTTGTACAGCGCATAAAGCTGCTTGAGGTGCGGCAGCACGTCGGTGTATTCGCCACGCAACTTGCGCGCCTCGGCCAGTTTCGGCGTTTCCAGCATTGCACTGACCTTGTTGTAGGTCAGACGGGCGTGAGAATGGATGACCGCTTCGTAGAAGCAGTAGTCGGTCATTTCGCCGGTCTTGGAGATGGTCATCTCGCAGACCATGGCCAGGCGATCAACGTGGGGGTTGAGCGAGCACAGCCCGTTGGACAGTTGCTCAGGCAGCATCGGTACGACGCGCTCAGGGAAGTACACCGAGTTGCCACGCACCTGGGCCTCGGCATCCAGCGCCGAACCGAGCTTCACGTAGCTGGACACATCGGCGATGGCGACGTACAGCTTCCAGCCACCGGAGAACAGGCGCAGTTTGCCCGGCCGGGCTTCGCAGTAGACCGCATCGTCGAAGTCCCGCGCGTCCTCGCCGTCGATGGTGACGAACGGCAGGTGGCGCAGGTCGATGCGTTTCTCTTTGTCTTTCTCTTCGACTTCCGGCTTGAGCTTGCCGGCTTCCTTCAGGACCGCTTCAGGCCAGACGTGAGGGATGTCATAGGTACGCAGGGCAACGTCGATCTCCATGCCCGGCGCCATGTAGTTACCGACCACCTCGATCACATCGCCCTGGGGCTGGAAGCGCGGGGTTGGCCAGTGGGTGATCTTCACTTCGACGAACTGACCGATCTTGGCGTTGGCGTTGCGGCCCGGAGTGACCAGCACTTCCTGCTGAATCTTGGGATTGTCGGCGACGACGAAGCCGATGCCGCCTTCTTCGAAGTAGCGACCAACGATGCTCTCATGGGCGCGGGACACCACCTCGACGATCACACCTTCACGGCGACCGCGGCGGTCCAGGCCGGACACACGGGCCAGCGCACGGTCACCGTCGAACACCAGGCGCATCTGAGCCGGGCTCATGAACAGGTCGTCGCTGCCATCGTCCGGAATCAGGAAGCCGAAACCGTCGCGGTGCCCGGCAATACGCCCCAGGATCAGGTCGAGCTTGTCCACCGGTGCGTAAGTGCCACGTCGGGTGTAGATCAGTTGAGCGTCGCGCTCCATGGCGCGCAGACGGCGGCGCAGGGCTTCGAGCTGGTCTTCGGTGGTCAGACCGAACTCTTCGACCAACTGTTCGCGGCTGGCGGGCGACCCCCTGTCGGCGAGATGCGCCAGGATCAGTTCGCGGCTGGGAATAGGGTTTTCGTATTTTTCCGCTTCACGAGCGGCCTCGGGATCGAGGGATTGCCAATCGGCCATTAGAGAGTTTTCACCTTGTCTATATGCGGGTTAGTTTGGCATAGGCGTAATGAAACGGGAAATTTCAGGCATTCGGCGGCCTTTCAGAATTTTTTTGACCCGCCTTTGGTGCCTGAGATCGCACCGCTCGCGAAATTTCCCGTTTTTTTTATCAAGAGGGGTTTACAGTTAAAAACACGCTCCGTATAGTGCGCGCCATCGACGACGCACACACGTTGCCGATGCTGCCCAGATGGTGAAATTGGTAGACACGCCAGCTTCAGGTGCTGGTGACCGCAAGGTCGTGGAAGTTCGAGTCTTCTTCTGGGCACCATTTTCAGCGACAGACCCTCGGTCTGCCAGCTACCAAAAACCCGCGAAAGCGGGTTTTTTCGTTTTACCCCTCCTGAAAATCCGATTTCGCAATTACTAAAACAAAAACAGGGGTTTACAGATCAAAAGGCGCTCCGTATAGTGCGCCACATCAACAGCGGCAACGCTGAAGATGCTGCCCAGATGGTGAAATTGGTAGACACGCCAGCTTCAGGTGCTGGTGACCGCAAGGTCGTGGAAGTTCGAGTCTTCTTCTGGGCACCAATTCAAGCTTCAAGGCACCAAGCCTTGAACCTGACAGAAACCCGCGAAAGCGGGTTTTTTGCGTTTCAGGGTTCTGTGATTCACGGTCAGAACCGCTATCGCGAGCAGGCACGCTTCCACAGCTGATCCCCAATGTTAATCGGACCAATGTGGGAGCGAGCCAGCTCGCGATGAGGTCTGCCCGGCCAGCAATCAGGCCCGGAACTGCCCCAGGCTCGCCTTCAACTGTGCCGCCAGGCTGTCCAGCACCTTACCGCTGGCCGTTGTCTCGACCACGGCCTGGGCGGCTTTCTCGGCCTGGGCATGAATGGTTTCCACCCGTCCGCGCACGGCTTGTGCACCCTGGGCCTGATGAGCTGCCGCCTGGGTCGCCAGACCGATGGCCGCGTGCACCTGCTCCACGGAGGCTTGCACCGACTGCTGCAAGCGAGCACTGTCTCGCAAGACCAACAACCCTTCATTGGCCTGGCGCCCGGCCTGGCCAATCGCAGCCACCGCTTCGCGGGCACCTTGTTGCAACGCCACGATATGGGCCTGGATATCGCCAGTCGAACTCTGGGTCTTGCTTGCCAGCGCCCGCACCTCGTCCGCCACCACCGCAAACCCCCGCCCGGTCTCCCCGGCCCGCGCCGCTTCGATAGCCGCGTTCAAGGCCAACAGGTTGGTCTGCTCGGCGATGCCGTGGATCACGGTCAGCACCACTTCAATCTGCTCGCTCTGCTGAGCCAGTCGCTCAATGACTTTGGCTCCGGTGTCCACCTGCCCGGCCAGCGCCTCGATCAGGCTGCCGACCTTGGCCGATGTCCGAGTGTTCTCATCGGTGGCCTGGCGAATCTCCACCACTTGCTGCAAGGCTGCCTGCATTGCCTGGCTTTCCGATTGAGCCTCGTCGGCCATCTGCGACAAGGCTTGCAGGCTCTCGGCGACTTCATCGCGTTGCATCCCGGCCGCCGCGTCGGCGCCGGAATTGCGCAGCGTCATCGCGCCGATCTCAAGCCCCGTGCGCTGGGCCACCTCACCCGCCTCCCGTACGATGGGCTGCAACTTGTCCACAAAGCGATTGACCGCCGAGGCCATGTCGCCAATCTCGTCCTTGCTGTTGATTTGCACGCGCTTGGTCAGATCCCCCTCGCCCGCCGCCAGATCGTTCATTGCCGCGATCAACAACCGCAAGCGATTGACAACCCGACGCCCCAGGACCACGGCCAACAGTACCAGCACGCCAAAGCCTACCAGCGCCAGGCCAAGGCCGATGCGCCAGCGCAAGGTATTCGCGGCCTCTTGCACGGTGCTGGCGGTATTAGTCTGCATTTCGGTGGCAGTGGCCTGCGCCGACTGCAACCGGCCACGCATGGCGCTGGCACTGTCGGCCGCCGCCCCCTTGAGGCTGTCGCCGACCAACTGATCACTGCTGGCAATCAACGCCGAGAAACGCTGGTCCAGCGCCTTCAGGTCGGTTTCCACCGATGCAGTGGAAACCCCCATCAACACCTTGCCGATTTCCACGCCATTGGGGTTGATCGGCGCCTCGATGTAATAGACAGAGGGATCGTTTTTCGCCGCATCCAGCACTTTGTCCAATGCCCGCTCGCCCTTGCCCTTTTCCAGCAAAGCCTTGTTGATCGCGTTCTCCCGGTTCAGATAACGGGTCAGGTGCTCGCCATTGGCATCGTCATAGATGACGAACAATACGTTGGGATTGCGCTGCGCCCGGCGGGCGAATTCGGAGAGCGTCGGAATGTCGCTGTCCCACATGGCCCGAGGAGCGACGGAGGCAAGGAGCTGCGCCATATCATTGGCGGACTCTCGCAGATCTTTTTCCAGAGTGCCACGCAACTGCGCCTGCTCTTCCTTCAAGCGCACAGACAAGCCGGCATTCAGGCGCTGACGCGTACTGGCGGACAGGCTGTCCAGGCTTGAGGTCACCTCGCGCCCAGCCTGCTCCAGCTCACTGGAAAGCTTCTGGCTATCGGCCCCCAGGCGCGAACTCAGGTCAGCCTCCAGCGCCGTGACCGTGCTCCGGGTCAGCGCCACGGCCACCAGCACTTGCACCAAAAGGGCGATACCAAGCGTAACGAACACAGGCCGTAGCAAACGGCTTTGTAACAGTGAGAGAACGGCCGACACGTGAAATCCCTCTACCAACGCCATTAAATTGATGACACGTCCAAAGAAGCGCCAATAATGGAGATTCATAGCAAGTGTCGTGCCGCGCGGCAGCCAGAAATGACAAAGGACCCAATCAAGGGTCCTTTGTTTTTTACATCAACGACTTATCAACCGAACGGGTGACGCAGAACGATGGTTTCGTTGCGATCCGGCCCTGTCGAAATAATGTCGATCGGCGCGCCGACCAGCTCTTCGAGACGCTGGATATAGTTGCGAGCCGCCACTGGCAACTCGTCCAGGGTCTTGGCACCCACGGTGGACTCGGTCCAGCCCGGCATCTGTTCGTACACCGGCTCCAGGCCGATGTAGCTGTCAGCGTCGGTCGGTGCGTCGATGACAGCGCCGTCCTGGTTCTTGTAGCCCACGCAGATATTGATGGTTTCCAGGCCGTCCAATACGTCCAGCTTGGTCAGGCACAGGCCCGAGATGCTGTTGACATCGATGGCGCGGCGCAGGATGACGGCATCGAACCAGCCGCAACGACGGGCACGCCCGGTGGTGGCACCGAACTCATGACCGCGCTTGGCCAGGAAGGCACCGACGTCATCGAACAGCTCGGTCGGAAACGGACCCGAACCCACGCGCGTGGTGTAGGCCTTGGTGATGCCCAGGATGTAATCCACATACATCGGACCGAAGCCCGAACCGGTGGCGATACCGCCTGCGGTGGTGTTCGAACTGGTGACGTACGGGTAGGTACCGTGGTCGATGTCCAGCAGCGAACCCTGTGCGCCTTCGAACATGATGTCCTTGCCGGCGCGACGCAGCTCATGCAGCTCGGCCGTGACGTCGAGCATCATTGGCTTGAGCAGCTCGGCGTACTCCATGCACTCGTCCAGGGTCTTCTGGAAGTCGATGGCCGGCTCTTTGTAGTAATTGACCAGGACAAAGTTGTGGTAGTCCAGCAACTCGCCCAGCTTGGCGGCGAAACGCTCGCGGTGGAACAGGTCGCCGATGCGCAGGCCGCGGCGAGCCACTTTGTCTTCGTAGGCAGGGCCGATACCGCGCCCGGTAGTACCGATTTTCATCTCGCCACGGGCCTTTTCACGGGCCTGGTCCAGCGCAACGTGGTAGGACAGGATCAGCGGGCAGGATGGGCTGATACGCAGACGCTCGCGCACCGGTACGCCTTTCTCTTCCAGCTTGACGATTTCCCGCAGCAACGCGTCGGGAGCCACTACGACACCGTTGCCGATCAGGCACTGTACGCCTTCACGCAGCACGCCCGATGGAATCAGGTGCAGGACGGTTTTCTCACCGTCGATCACCAGGGTGTGACCTGCGTTGTGGCCACCCTGGTAGCGCACTACGGCGGCAGCATGTTCGGTCAGCAGATCGACGATCTTGCCTTTGCCCTCATCACCCCACTGGGTGCCCAGGACTACGACATTCTTACCCATAACACTTGTCCTCATTCGCGCAAACTTGGTGCCGGCCGCGGCCGGCAGGAAAACTCAAGAAGCCAGCGGCAGTACCTGCCAAAGCCCGTTGTGCTGAATCAATTGTCGGTCGCAGTCCGCTTCACGGGCGGCGGCCAAAGGCTGCCCAGGCAACGCCTGGACGACACGCTGACCCTCACTGCGCAACTGGCAGACCGCCTGCCAAAGAGCCGCATCCGTACTGTCAGGCATCCAGATACCGCCGGACGGTAACTCGACTTCAGCACGCCCCAGGGTCACCAGGGTTTTCAAATCGGTAGAAAAGCCGGTCGCCGGACGGGCGCGGCCGAAGTCGGCGCCGATGTCGTCGTAACGACCGCCCTGGGCGATGGATTGGCCCACGCCCGGTACGAATACTGCGAACACCACGCCGGTGTGATAGTGATAACCGCGCAACTCGCCCAGGTCGAAGTACAAGGGCAGCTCCGGGAAACGTACCGACAGACGCTCGGCAATCGCCAGCAGGTCATCCAGGGCTGCCAGGACGGCCGCTGACGCGTGGGCCAGGCGCTCGCGGGCAGCGGTCAGCACCTCACGACCACCGCACAGGTCCACCAGTGCTCGCAGCATGTCGGACAGATCAGCGGGGAGTCCTTCGGTCAGGCTGATGACTTCGTCGATGGCTTTGCGCTGCAAAGCGTCGAACAACTGCTGTTCCACTTCACCGGACAGACCGGCCGCACGGGCCAGGCCGCGATAGATACCAACATGGCCGAGGTCCATATGGACATCCGGTACGTCGGCCAGTTGCAGCATGGCCAGCATCAGACTGATGACTTCCACGTCACTGCTCGGGCTGGCATCACCGTACAACTCGGCACCCAACTGGATCGGGCTACGGGAAGATGACAAGGCACGGGGCTGGGCATGCAACACACTACCGGCATAGCACAGGCGACTCGGCCCTTCCCGGCGCAAGGTGTGAGCGTCGATACGTGCCACTTGCGGCGTGATGTCGGCCCGAAAGCCCATCTGCCGGCCCGACTGCGGGTCAACGACCTTGAAGGTACGCAAGTCCAGGTCCTGGCCCGCGCCGGTCAGCAGGGATTCCAGGTACTCGATATGAGGGGTGACGACGAATTCGTAACCCCAGCTCTGGAACAGATCCAACACCTGCCGACGCGCTACTTCGATACGCGCAGCTTCCGGTGGCAGTACTTCTTCGATGCCATCTGGCAGCAGCCAGCGGTCTACCGTTGCCATTACGCCATTCCCCTATGGTCCGGGCGGCCAGCCTTCGGGCAAGCCTTGAGTGAAGCAGAAAATGCTCGGCCCATGCACAAACAACGCGCAAGAGCGACGTGACGAATGACCCGGAATCGGCCTCGTCCAGCACTTTCCTCGAAAAACCTGTCGAGTCGTTCAACCCGACGCCTGCCACCGATAACCGCAATCGAACGTGCAGACGCAAAAAAGCCGGGAATTTCCCGGCTGCCGCATCATACACTCGTTTTCCCAAAGGATCACCCCGCCCGACGCTTTAGCCGCCAGGCGGAGTGTCTCGAGTCAACGCTGCATCAAGGCTTGGTCTTTTCCAGGTAGCGGAAAAAGTCGCTGCTCGGGTCCAGAACCAGCACATCGGATTTACGTCCGAAGCTTTCACGGTAAGCGTTCAGGCTACGGTAGAACGCGTAGAACTCCTGATCCTGACCGTAGGCCTTGGCGTAGATCGCAGCGGCCTGGGCATCACCATCACCGCGAACCTCCTCCGATTCACGATAGGCTTCAGCCAGCAGCACGCGACGTTGACGATCGGCGTCGGCACGGATGCCCTCGGCCAGCTCGTTACCCTTGGCGCGGTGTTCGCGGGCTTCACGCTCGCGCTCGGTGCTCATCCGTTCGAACACGCTGCGGTTCACTTCCTTCGGCAGGTCGATGGCCTTGACGCGGACATCGACCACTTCGATACCCAGCTCCTTCTCCGCCATCGCGTTCAGCGAACGGGTGATGTCGGCCATGAGCGCATCACGCTCACCGGATACCACTTCATGCAGCGTGCGCTTGCCGAACTGGTCACGCAGGCCCGACTCCAGGCGACGGGACAGGCGTTCGTCAGCGATCTGCTTGAGGCCGGACGTCGCAGTGTAGAAGCGCTCTGCATCCTTCACGCGCCATTTGGCGTAGGCATCGACCATGACCGCTTTCTTTTCCAACGTCAGGAAACGTTGCGTCGGCGCATCCAGTGTCATCAGGCGGGCGTCGAACTTGCGCACCTTGTTGACGTACGGCACCTTCACATGCAGACCTGGTTGGACATCCGTCTCCACCACGCGACCGAATTGCAGCAACACCGCACGCTCGGTCTGGGACACGATGTAGAAGCAGTTCCAGGCAGCGATCGCCACGACGACGCCGACAATAAGGGCGATCAGCGATTTATTGCTCATCAGCGACTCTCCCTGGTACGTGCTTGCTGTTGCTCAACCGCCGGGCGGGTATTCGCTTCATTGTTGGCGGGCGCCATGCCGGCCGGCGGCACACTGGTGGTACGACCGCTCTCGATCATCTTGTCCAGCGGCAGGTACAGCAGGTTGCTTTGGCCGTTCTTGTTGCCGGTCACGAGGACTTTGCTGGTGTTACTGAAGACTTCCTGCATGGTGTCCAGGTACAGACGCTGGCGGGTCACTTCAGGCGCCTTGCGGTACTCGGCCACCAACTTGGTGAAGCGGTCAGCCTCACCCTTGGCACGGGAAACCACTTCGTCGCGATAGCCGTTGGCATCTTCGATGATGCGCTGGGCCTGACCACGAGCTTCGGGCACGACGCCGTTGGCGTAGGTCTCGGCCTGGTTGCGCGAACGCTGTTCGTCCTCTCGGGCACGGATCACATCGTCGAACGCTTCCTGGACCTCGCGTGGCGCCGCGGCGCTCTGCACGTTGACCTGGGTGACGGTAATGCCGGTGCGATAGGTGTCGAGGAACCGCTGCAGGCGCTCCTTGATTTCGCTGGCCATCAACTCACGACCCTCGGTCAACACCTGGTCCATGGCGGTGGAACCCACCACATGGCGCAAGGCACTTTCGGTCGCATGTTGCAGACTGACTTCCGGCTGGTCGACGTTCAGCACGAAGTCCTGCAGGTTGGTGATCTTGTACTGCACGGTCAGTGGAACCTCGACGATGTTTTCATCTTCGGTCAGCATCTGGCCCTGCTTGGTGTAGGCACGCTCACGCGTGACGTTCTCCATGTATTTCTGATCGATCGGCGGGAAATAGATGTTCAGGCCCGGGCCGACGGTTTCGTAGTACTTGCCGAAGCGCAGCACCACGGCTTGCTCCTGCTCGTCCACGACATAGACCGCACTGTACAGCCAGACAGCCGCGAGCACGACCAGGCCGATGCCGAGCAGGCCAAAACCGCCGCCCTTGCCTGGCCGACCGCCGTCGTCACCGCGTTTCTTACCACCACCGAACAAACCGTTCAGGCTTTCCTGCAGCTTGCGGAAGGCCTCGTCGAGATCCGGAGGCCCCTTGCGATCGCCATTGTTTCGACGCTTGCCACCCCAGGGATCCTGATTATTCGAGTTGCCACCCGGCTCATTCCAAGCCATAGCGCTCTCCATCTGATAAAGCAAAGACGCACCCACGGCGCGCCGACCAATGCTACAGAATGCCTGACACAGCGTTCTCAGGCTTTTATTGCAAAGTGTGTTGCTCGATGAACTCCATCGGTTGCAGCCCTTCGCGACTGACCAGACGGTTCAGCTCCGATCGAGGCAGGCGTACCGCCAGCAGGCAGGTGCCTTCTTCGTCGTGTTCTTCTTTTTGCACCGCCCCCAACTCGAAGAACTGGGCACGCAGCCGGGCGAAACGCTGCGACAGCTTCAAGGTGCCGACAAACAGGTCGTCGCCCAGCAGCTCGGCCACGGCCTGTTTGAGCAGATCGAGGCCGGTACCGTCCCGGGCCGACAACCAGACCCGCTGCGGCTTGCCATCGGCATCGCGCTGGATCTGCGGCTCCACGCCTTCGAGCAAATCGAGTTTGTTGTATACCTCGAGGATCGGCAAGTCCTGGGCTCCGATCTCGCCCAGCACCACCATGACCTGTTCGATCTGCAACATACGATCCGGCTCGGCGGCGTCGATCACATGCAGCAGCAGGTCGGAGTTGCTCGACTCTTCGAGCGTAGCCCGGAAAGCTTCGACCAGCTTGTGCGGCAGGTGCCGGATGAAGCCTACGGTGTCGGCCAGCACGATCGGCCCGAGGTCGTCCAGGTCAAGCCGGCGCAAGGTCGGGTCGAGGGTGGCGAACAACTGGTCGGCGGCGTAGACGTCCGATTCGGTCACATTATTGAACAACGTGGATTTGCCGGCGTTGGTATAGCCCACCAGCGAAACCGTCGGGATGTCTGCGCGCTTGCGGCCACGGCGCGACTGCTCGCGCTGGCTGCGGACCTTTTCCAGGCGCCCTTTGATCTGGCGCAGGCGGACCCGCAGCAGACGCCGGTCGGTTTCCAGCTGGGTTTCACCCGGGCCACGCAGGCCGATACCGCCCTTTTGCCGCTCAAGGTGAGTCCAGCCACGGACCAGCCGGGTGCTCATGTGCTCGAGCTGGGCCAGTTCGACCTGGAGCTTGCCTTCATGGGTACGGGCGCGTTGGGCGAAAATATCGAGGATCAGCCCGGTTCGATCAATCACGCGGCACTCGAAGACACGTTCGAGGTTGCGTTCCTGACTGGGCGTGAGGATGTGATTGAAAATCACCAGATCGACCTGTTCGGCCTTGACCAGGTCGCGCAACTCCTCGACCTTGCCACTGCCGATCAGGAACTTGGCGGTTGGCCGATGACGCGGCACGTTGAAAAACGCGACGGTCTCGGCGCCGGCCGAAAGTGCCAATTCCTGAAACTCCTGCGGATCTTCGCGCGCCTCAGGGTCCTGTCCTTCCAAGTGAACGAGAATAGTCCGCTCACCACCACCGTGGCGCTCAAAGAACAAAGGAGACTCCTATCAGGCGTTACCCGGCTCAGCGTCACCGCCATCGGATTCGGTTGCGCTTGGCAGACGAATTGCACGAACCGGCACGACTGTCGAGATAGCGTGTTTGTAGACCATTTGGCTGACGGTGTTCTTCAGCAGGATAACGAACTGGTCGAAAGACTCGATCGTCCCTTGCAGCTTGATCCCGTTGACCAGATAGATGGACACCCCAACTTTCTCTTTACGTAAAGTGTTCAAGTAAGGGTCTTGTAGCGAATGCCCTTTTGACATGTGCCGCACTCCTTTAAGGATCAATAATAAAAAACGGAATCAGATGGCTTGGGCCGTCACACCCCCAAGGATAGACGGCAATTGCAAGGACTCAGCCCAATATGGAGATGGTCCCGAGGTATTTCAAGGCGCGTGGCAGATTGTCGCAATCGAGGCTGTCGAGCCAATGCAGGTCAGTCCAACTGCGCAACCAGGTGAACTGGCGCTTGGCCAGCTGGCGCGTGGCAATGATTCCACGCTCCCGCATCTCGGCTGACGTCAGCTTGCCGTCCAGGTAATCCCAGACTTGTCGATAACCCACCGCACGTATAGACGGCAACCCGGCATGCAGGTCACTTCGCTCACGCAGGGCTACGACCTCGTCGATGAATCCCTGTTCCAACATTAATGTGAATCTTTGTTCAATTCGCCGATGCAGCACTTGCCGGTTCGCCGGAGCGATGGCCAGACTCGCGACAGTATAGGGCAATTGTTGCAGTCCCGAAGCGGCTGCTTCAGTACTTTGCGCAGATTGTCGCTGGCGCAGGGCGGTCATGCTCTGGCCGCTGACCCGATAAACTTCCAAGGCCCGGCTGAGCCGCTGCGGATCGTTGGGGTGAATACGGGCTGCCGACACCGGGTCAATGGCCGCCAATTGCTCATGCAACGCCTGCCAGCCAAGGCGTTCAGCCTCTTCTTCGATCTGTGCGCGCACCTCGGGGTCCGCCGCTGGCATGTCGGCCAGCCCGTCGACCAGCGCTTTGTAATACAGCATCGTGCCGCCCACCAGCAACGGGATCTTGCCCCGCGCGGTGATCTCGGCCATGGCCTGGAGGGCGTCGCGACGGAAATCGGCGGCCGAGTAGGCTTCGGCCGGGTCGAGGATGTCGATCAACCGATGGGGGAACTCGGCCAGCAGTTCTTTCGATGGCTTGGCGGTGCCGATGTCCATGCCCCGGTAGACCAGCGCCGAATCGACACTGATCAACTCGCAAGGCAAGACCTTGGTCAGTTCGATGGCCAGGTCGGTCTTGCCGGCGGCGGTCGGCCCCATCAGGAATATGGCGGGTGGCAACTGGCTCATCAACGACCGCGCAGAAACAGTTTGTCCAGGTCGTCCAGGCCCAGTTGGGTCCAGGTCGGCCGGCCATGGTTGCATTGACCGCTGCGCTCGGTGTTTTCCATGTCCCGCAGCAGGCCGTTCATTTCCGGCAGGGCCAGGCGCCGGTTGGCGCGAATTGCGCCGTGGCAGGCCATGGTGCCGAGCAGTTCGTTCAGGTGCGCCTGGATCCGGTCGCTGGTGCCGTACTCCATCAAGTCCGCCAGCACATCGCTGACCAGGCGATTGGCCTCGGCCTGCTTGAGCAACGCAGGGATCTGTCTGATCGCCAGGGTTTCCGGGCCCAGGCGCTGCAATTCGAAGCCAAGGCGCTGGAACCAGCTCACATGCTCTTCGGCGCAATCGGCTTCGCGCTGGCTCACGGCCAGGGATTCAGGCACCAGCAACGGCTGGCCGCTGAGGCCTTCGCTGGCCATGGCGACCTTCAGCCGCTCATACATGATCCGCTCGTGGGCCGCGTGCATGTCCACCAGGACCAGGCCCTGAGCGTTTTCCGAGAGAATATAGATACCCTTGAGCTGCGCCAGGGCATAGCCCAGCGGTGGAACATCGCCCTGCCCATCGGGCAGCGTCGCGGCGCCGGTTTCAGGCAGGGGTTTGAAAAACTCCCGATAGGCCGCCTGGGCTTCGGCGACCGGCACGTTCGATTGGGGACGCGGGGTGTATTGATACTGATAGCCGCTGCCTGCGCCGCTACCCGCCGAGCTGTAGTTCGGTTGGGATTGAGGTTGCTCCAGCAAGGTATTGGCTGCCAGGCGCATCTCGCCCTGGGGACCGAACTCGCCAGCTTCCAGGCCGGTCGGGCGAACCATGCCCGCCACCGCAGCCGGCGCAGCCAACTGGTCTTCCGGGCGCACATCGCCCAAGGCACGGTGCAGGGTGCCGTAAAGGAAATCGTGCACCATGCGCCCATCGCGAAAGCGCACTTCATGCTTGGTCGGGTGCACGTTGACGTCCACCACCGACGGATCGACCTCGAAGAACAATACGAAGGTCGGATGCCGACCATTGAACAGCACATCGCGATAAGCCTGGCGTACCGCGTGAGCCACCAGCTTGTCGCGCACGGCCCGGCCGTTCACATAGAAGTACTGCAAATCCGCCTGGCTGCGGGAGAAGGTCGGCAACCCGACCCAGCCCCACAGGTGCAAGCCATTGCGCTCCACCTCGATGGGCAATGCCTGCTCCAGGAAACCCGAGCCGCACACCGCCGCCACGCGCCGGGCGCGGGCTGCATCGTCACGGGCCTCATGCAGACTGAGGATGGTCTTGCCGTTGTGGCGCAGATGAAAGGCCACGTCGAAACGCGCCAGGGCCAGGCGCTTGATGACTTCTTGCAGGTGATCGAATTCGGTTTTCTCGGCCTTCAGGAACTTGCGTCGGGCCGGGGTATTGAAGAACAGGTCGCGCACTTCCACAGAGGTGCCCACCGGGTGGGCGGCGGGCTGGACCCGGGAAGCCATGTCCCGGCCTTCAGTCTCGACTTGCCATGCCTGGTCGGCGTCACGGGTGCGCGAGGTGAGGGTCAGGCGCGACACCGAACTGATGGATGCCAGCGCCTCGCCACGGAACCCCAGGCTCATGACGCGTTCGAGGTCTTCCAGGTCGCGGATCTTGCTGGTGGCGTGACGCGCCAGTGCCAGCGGCAGGTCATCGGCGGGAATACCGCCGCCGTCGTCGCGCACCCGCAGCAGCTTGACGCCGCCCTGCTCGACATCCACATCGATACGCCGGGCACCGGAATCGAGGCTGTTTTCCAGCAGTTCCTTGATGACCGACGCCGGGCGCTCGACGACCTCGCCAGCGGCGATCTGGTTCGCCAGCCGGGGGCTGAGCAGCTCGATGCGGGCGTTGCCGCCAATCACTTCATCACTCATTGCTGGGCCGCCACTTCATTGCCGGGGATGGTCAGGGTCTGGCCGATCTTGAGCTCGTCGCTCTTGAGGTTGTTGGCGCTGCGCAAGAGCGCGGGCGACACCTGGTAGCGAACGGCGATCATCGCCAGGGTTTCGCCAGGGGTGACCCGGTGGTCCCGTGGGCCCTGGGCGATCTTGCCGGAATCACGCAACCAGGCGATGTAGGTGCCCGGCGGCGGATTCTGCTGGAAGAATTGCCGCACGCCACTGCTGATGGACCGGGCCAGCGCCTGCTGATGACTGGAAGACGTCAGTTTGGAGGCTTCGTTGGCGTTGGAGATGAAACCGGTTTCCACCAGGATCGACGGGATGTCCGGCGATTTGAGCACCATGAACCCAGCCTGCTCGACGCGCTGCTTGTGCAACGGCGTGACACGACCGATGTTGCTCAGGACCTTCTGGCCGACGTTCAGGCTGGACGTCAGCGAGGCTGTCATCGACAGGTCGAGCAACACGCCGGCAAGCATCCGGTCCTTGTCGTCGAGGCTGACGTTGCCGGCACCGCCAATCAGGTCGGAACGGTTTTCGCTGTCGGCCAGCCAGCGGGCAGTCTCGGAGGTGGCGCCACGGTCGGACAGCGCGAACACCGAGGCCCCGAACGCCGCCGCCGAAGGGGCAGCGTCGGCATGAATGGAGACGAACAGGTCGGCCCCCTTCTTGCGGGCGATCTCGGTACGGCCGCGCAATGGAATGAAGTAGTCGCCGGTACGGGTCAATTCGGCGCGGAAGCCTTTCATGCCGTTGACCTGGCGTTGCAGTTCGCGAGCGATGGACAGCACCACATCTTTTTCCCGCTGCCCACGCGAGCCCGAGGCTCCCGGGTCTTCGCCACCGTGGCCGGCGTCGATTACCACAATGATGTCACGCTTTCCGGCCGGGGCCGGTGGCAGCTTGATAGCCGGTTCGGCAGGCGTCACCGGTACCGCTGGAACCGTGGCGACATTGGTGGGGGGCGGTGGCGGCGGTGCAGCATCGGCCGGGTTGTCGAACAGATCCACCACCAGTCGGTTGCCGTACTGGGCATTGGGGGCCAGGGTAAAGCTTTTCGGGGTCACGGCTTTTTTCAGGTCGATGACCACCCGCAGGTCGGTCGGCGTGCGCTGCGCCGAACGCATCGCGGTAATCGGTGTGTTGGCGGTGGCCACGTTCAGCGGCGCGCCCAGGGACGCGCCATTGATGTCGATCACCAGGCGATCCGGGGCGGTCAGGGTGAATACGCTGTGCTGTACCGGGCCCGTCAGGTCGAACACCAGCCGAGTATTGTCCGGCGCTCGCCAGAGGCGAACGCTGTTGACCTTCGTCTCAGCCACAGCATCGACGGCCAGTGCCGTAAGCAACAGTCCTACGACAGCAACCACCGCGCGAAAGCGCATACCAAACCCCATCATCAATTAGTTTCCAGTGCCAACTCGGCACACCACGACTCGCCACGCGAGCCTTGCGGGGTCAGTTTCACCGAACGCCCGCCATTCTGCGCGCCAATGGTAATGGTCAGGTCAGGCTTTGGCAAAAAGCCTGCACCCTTGCAGGGCCATTCGATCAGGCACAAGGCATCGTCTTCGAAATAATCACGGATGCCGAGAAACTCAAGCTCCTCAGGGTCCACCAACCGATACAAATCGAAATGGAAGGCGCGGATATCACCGATTTCGTAGGGCTCTACCAGTGTGAACGTAGGACTTTTTACCGCGCCAACATGCCCGAGGCCTCGAATGATGCCCCGTGACAGAGTGGTCTTGCCCGCGCCAAGGTCGCCTTCGAGAAAAATCAGGCCGTGGCCTGCCGTAGTACGCGCAATGCGGGCACCGAATTGCGCCATGGCTTGCTCGTCAGCCACATACAGGGTTACTTCAGGCAAGGTGATTGCTCCTCCAACAACTGACGAATGGCCGGGATCAGATCGGTCGCCGCCAGGCCTCGGCCCGACCGGCCGGCTTGCGCACCGGCATTGGCATGCAGCCAGACCGCCAGGCACGCGGCCTCGAAGCCTTCCATGCCTTGGGCCAGCAAGGCGCCGACCACGCCAGCCAGCACGTCCCCCAGGCCGGCGGTGGCCATGGCCGGATGGCCCTGACTGCAAACGGCCAGGCGACCGTCCGGGCTGGCAATCAGGCTGCCGGCGCCCTTGAGGATCACCGTGGCGGTGTATTTCTTGCTCAACGCCAGGGCCGCTGCCGGCCGGTCGGCCTGCACCTGGGCCGTGGAAATCGCCAGCAGCCGTGCCGCCTCCCCCGGATGCGGAGTGATCACGCAGTGCTCGGGCAAGCGGACAGCACCGGTGCTCAGCAGGTTCAGCGCGTCGGCGTCCCACACTTGCGGCAATGGTGCATTGGCCACCGCCGACAACAGACTGCGCCCCCAGGCGGCTTGTCCCAATCCAGGTCCGACCACCAGCACGTCAGCCTGCTCCAACAGGCCCATCAACTGATTCGCCGAATGAGTACCCTGCGCCATGACCTCCGGCAAACGCGTCAGCGCCGCCGAGACATGCTCGCTGCGGGTTGCCATGGAAACCATCCCTGCGCCACAACGCAGGGCGCTTTCGGCGCTCATCAGGATCGCTCCGCCAAATCCTCGATCGCCGCCGATCAACAGGACGTGACCGAACGAGCCTTTATGGGAAGTGGGTGCGCGAGGCGTCAGACGGGGGAGATTTTTTTGTGAGAGCAATCGTGCACTGAACGGTGCCGACTCAACGAGATCCGGATCGGCGTGCAGGTCGTCGAAGACCAGCTCACCGACTCGGTCCGCCGCATCGCCGGTAAACAGGCCCTGCTTCAGGCCAATGAACGTTACCGTCAGGTCAGCCGTGACCGCCGTACCCAGCACACGTCCGGTGTCGCTGCACAGACCGGAAGGGATATCGACCGCGGTGACTGGCAGCCCACTGACGTTGATCGTGTCGATTGCTCGCACATAGGGCTCACGCACATCGCCACTCAAGCCCGTGCCGAGCAAGGCGTCCAGCAGCACGCCACGCAATTCGGATTCGTCGGTCCATGCCTCAAGCGGCACGCCCACCGCCACGGCCTCGGCATGGGCAATGGCAGCGTCGCCCTGCAGGCGACGGGGCTCGCCTACCGTCAGCACTCGCACCGACCAGCCGGCACGGCGGGCCAGGGTCGCCACCAGAAATCCATCGCCGGCGTTATTGCCATGGCCTGTCATCACGGTCAGCTCAGCGGCCTTTGGCCAGCGCCGGACGATCGCCCGCCAGGTGGCACGGGCGGCGCGCTGCATCAATTCGAAGCCGGTGGTACCTGCCGCGATCAACTGTGCGTCGAGGGCCCGGATCTGCGCGGCACTGTACAGCGCGTCGGGAAAATCATCTTTAATGTGCGGCATGCGTCTTCGGGCTCCGATGTCTGGCAGAATTATACGCATCTCAGCTCCGGTTTCTCTCGCCACATGCCTGCCACTTCCACAGATCTCTCCGTCCTCGCCCAATCCATCAAGGACTGGGGCCGCGAGCTGGGCTTCCAGCAGGTCGGCATCAGCGGCCTGGACCTCGCCGAGCACGAGCAACATTTGCAACGCTGGCTCGAGGCCGGCTACCACGGCGAAATGGACTATATGGGCGCCCATGGCAGCAAACGCTCGCACCCCGAGGAGCTGGTGCCGGGCACGTTGCGCGTAGTATCCCTGCGCATGGACTACCTGCCGGGCGATACGCAAATGGCGCATATGCTCGGCCAACCGGAAAAAGCCTACGTCTCGCGTTATGCGTTGGGCCGCGATTACCACAAATTGATCCGTAAACGCGTGCAACAATTGGCAGAAAAAATCCAGGCGGTCATCGGCCCTTTCGGTTACCGCGCCTTTGTCGACAGCGCCCCTGTATTGGAAAAAGCCATCGCCGAACAGGCCGGCCTCGGCTGGATCGGCAAGAACACCCTCGTGCTGAACCGCAAGGCTGGCAGTTATTTCTTCCTGAGCGAGTTGTTCGTCGACCTGCCGTTGCCGGTCGATCCACCGCACGCCACCGAACACTGCGGGAAATGCACCGCCTGTCTGGATATCTGCCCCACGAACGCCTTTGTCGGCCCCTACCAGCTGGATGCCCGCCGCTGCATTTCCTACCTGACGATCGAGTTGAAGAACGCTATCCCGGAAGAACTGCGTCCGTTGATCGGCAACCGGGTGTTTGGCTGTGATGACTGCCAGATCGTTTGTCCATGGAATCGCTTTGCCCGACCGTCCGGGGAGAGCGACTTCAAGCCCCGTCACAACCTGGACAACGCCGGGCTGGCCGAACTGTTCCTGTGGGACGAGGACACCTTCCTCAAGAGCACCGAAGGCTCGCCGCTGCGCCGGGCAGGCTATGAGCGCTGGCTGCGCAATCTGGCGGTGGGCCTGGGCAATGCACCCTCAACGATTCCGGTACTGCAGGCGCTGCAAGCGCGGCGCGATCATCCTTCGCCACTGGTACGTGAACATGTGGAATGGGCGCTGCGTCAACACAACGGGCATCAAACCTCGTCGTTGTAGACGAACTTCGGCATTTCCCAGTGGAAGCGGATCGCCAGGAGCCGCAGCAGGAACCCGCCGAACAGCGTGATGAGAATTGCCTGCTCGCTCGGCAATTGCAGGTACACGCACAGCAAGTAGCACCATGCCGCGGCAAACGAAACGCTGGCATACAGTTCGCGACGAAAGATCAGTGGAATATCGTTACAGAAAATGTCCCGCAGGATGCCACCGAATACACCAGTGATCACACCGCTGACAGACGCCACCAGCATGCCATGGCCCATTTCCAGGGCGGTCATGCAACCGATCAGTGTGAACGCCACCAGGCCCGCGGCGTCGAGCACCAGGAACATCGAGCGCAGATGACGCATCCAGCGCGCCAGGAACACCGTCAGCATCGCCGCCGCGGTGGTCAGCACCAGGTATTCCGGATGCTTGACCCAGGTGAGCGGGTAATGGCCCAGCAAAACGTCGCGCACCGAGCCGCCACCCAGGGCCGTGATACAAGCGATCAACACCACGCCAAACCAGTCCATGCCACGCCGCCCGGCGGACAGGGCGCCGGTCATGGCTTCGGCGGTGATGGCGATCAGATAAAGCATCAGCAACATGGCGGCGGTCCTGGCAGGAAGGCGCGCAGTCTAGCCATTTAGCGCCAGCACCAAAAGAGGGCAAGGCAACGGCCTCTACCTGAACCCCCTGTCCTTGATCCAGACAGCTCCCTCGCCACAAAAGCAATCTCGCCAGTCACTGGGGTGCTGTTTAGAACTTGATGAAATGCTTGCGGTAATGCTGCAACTCGGCGATGGACTCACGGATGTCGTCCAGTGCCAGGTGACTGCCGCCTTTCTGGAAGCTGTCGCGCACCTGTGGCGCCCAGCGGGCGGCCAGTTCCTTGAGGGTGGAAACGTCCAGATTGCGGTAATGGAAGTAGCTTTCCAGGGACTTCATATGGGTATAGAGGAAGCGACGGTCCTGGCAGATGCTGTTGCCGCAGATCGGCGACTTGCCTCTGGGCACCCACTGCTCAAGGAAGGCGATGGTCTGGGCTTCAGCCTCGGCCATGCTGATCTTGCTGTCGCGCACCCGTTGGGTCAGGCCCGAACCACCGTGCTGGCGAGTGTTCCATTCATCCATGCGGGCCAGGACTTCATCGCTGTGGTGGATCGCGATCACCGGACCTTCGGCCAGGGTGTTGAGATCACTGTCGGTGACAATAGTGGCCATTTCGATAATGACGTCGGTATCAGGATTCAGACCCGTCATTTCCAGGTCGATCCAGATCAGGTTTTGCGGATTTTGCATGGGGGGCTCCTCGGCGTAGCTGCGCAGTTTAGCCTAGGCAGGCCATTGGGCGTGCTAAACTCGCCGCCGTTTTATCCAATAGCTGCATTCTTCGATACGGAACACCCATGGCCAAACGCCAACTCAATCGCCGCCAGAACTGGCGCATCGAAAAGATCCAGGGCGAGCGCGCAGCCCGCGCCGCCAAACGTGAATCCAGCGCGGTGCAGGCGCTGGAAGGCGGCGATCTGGGCCCGGAACAGACCGGGCTGGTGATCGCCCACTTCGGTGTACAAGTCGAGGTCGAGGCCCAGGAAGGCGAACTGGCCGGACAAGTGTTCCGCTGCCACCTGCGAGCCAACCTGCCGGCCCTGGTGACGGGCGATCAGGTGGTCTGGCGGGCCGGCAACCAGGGTATCGGTGTGATCGTCGCCCAATTGCCGCGCCATACCGAACTGTGCCGTCCCGACAGCCGCGGCCAGCTCAAGCCGGTGGCAGCCAACGTCGACATGATTGTGATCGTGTTCGCCCCAATGCCCGAACCCCATGCCAACCTGATCGACCGTTACCTGGTAGCGGCCGAACACGCTGGCATCCGCCCGCTGTTGCTGCTCAATAAATTCGACCTGATCGATGAGCACAACGCCCCGGCATTGAACGCCTTGCTGGCGGTCTATCGCCAATTGGGCTACCCGGTACTGGAGGTCTCGGCCCACCACGGCAACGGCATGGAACAATTGCAACGGCAACTGGACGGGCGCATCAGCGTGTTCGTCGGCCAGTCGGGTGTCGGCAAGTCTTCATTGGTCAACAGCCTGCTGCCAGATGTTGAAACCCGTGTCGGGCCGTTGTCCGAACTGTCCGGCCAGGGCACCCACACCACCACCACCGCGCGCCTGTTCCACTTCCCAGGCGGTGGTGAGCTGATCGACTCGCCGGGCATTCGCGAATTCGGCCTGGGTCATGTCAGCCGGGCTGACGTAGAAGCCGGGTTCATAGAGTTCAACGACCTGATCGGCACTTGCCGATTCCGCGACTGCAAACACGACCGCGAGCCGGGTTGCGCCCTGCTCAAGGCATTGGAAGAAGGTCGGGTGCAGCAGCAGCGGATGAACAGCTATCGCTCGATCATTGCCAGTTTGCCTGAAAGCAGTTACTGACCCGGCAGGATGCTTTTCTGTGGCGAGCACCCATAAAAAAACCGCGAATAATCGCGGTTTTTTTATTTGGGTTCACTGCGCGGGCGCTGCGGCCGGCTTCGGCGCGGCATCCTCGAACAGGTTCAGACGCTCGCGCAGTTCATGGGCCGGCACCGGCTGCTGATCTGCCGGCAAGGCGTTCGGATCAACCGCCGCACCCGGCGTCGCGGCCGGTGGCGCCTCGCCTGGTGCGCCCTGCCCCTGGGCAGGATCTGACGACGGTTCATCGGTCTGAGAACCTTCGATGGCCTGCTGGGCCTTCTTGGTGAGCACCACGATGTCGATACGCCGGTTCACCGGGTTGAAGGGGTCCTTGCGGTCGAACAACGCCGACGAGGCATAACCGACCACCCGCGCCACCTGCTCGTCCGGATAACTGCCAGCCACCAGCGCACGACGGGCCGCGTTGGCGCGGTTGGCAGATAACTCCCAGTTACCGAAGTCGCCCTTGCCGATATAAGGCGTGGCATCGGTATGGCCGCTGATGCTGATCTTGTTCGGCACCGCCTTGATGGTGTCGGCCATGGCCAGCAGGATGTCCTCGAAATAAGGCTTCAGGCGCGCGCTGCCGGAGTCGAACATCGGCCGGTTCTCGGCGTCCATGATCTGGATGCGCAAGCCGTTCGGCGTGATCTCGAACAGGATCTGGTCCTTGAACTTCTGTAGCTGGGGGTTCTCCTCGACCTTGTTCTGCAATTCCTGGAGAAGCAGCTCCAAACGCTCGCGCTCGACCTGCTCGGCCATGCCTTCGGCCTCATTGGCATCGACCGTTGCCTTGTCGGGCTGAGGCTGGGATTTGACTTCGGGGTTGAGGGTGTTTTCCGGCGCCAGGACCGGAGAACCGCCCAGGTCAATGATGTACGGCGTGCCGCTTTCGGAAAAACCGACCGGGTCCTTGAAGTAGCCGGCGATGGCGATCTTCTGTTCCGGAGTCGCGGTGGACAGCAGCCACAGCACCAGGAAGAACGCCATCATCGCCGTCGCGAAGTCGGCGAACGCGATTTTCCAGGCGCCGCCGTGATGCCCCCCGGCGATGCGCTTGACGC
Source organism: Pseudomonas sp. Pf153 (assembly GCF_001269775.1). Lineage (NCBI taxonomy): Bacteria > Pseudomonadati > Pseudomonadota > Gammaproteobacteria > Pseudomonadales > Pseudomonadaceae > Pseudomonas > Pseudomonas sp. Pf153. Next base: position 164,671 of record NZ_LHVL01000026.1, read on the forward strand.
GTTTTACGATGATCGGCTGGTTATTTTCCATAACTTAACGACCGCGAACCGCTTGTTCCAGCTCGGCGAAGCTTGGACGGTGCGCCGGATACAGGACCTTGCGACCGAACTCCACCGCCAACGATGGCGGCATGCCCGAGGCCGAGGCCACCAGGGACGCCTTGATGGCTTCATAGACGTTGAGCTCTTCCTTGGCATCGTGGGCCAGGGAATGAGCCAACGGGCCGAAGAACCCGTAGGCAGCCAGGATACCGAAGAAGGTACCGACCAGCGCCGCACCCACGTGCAGGCCGATGGACTTCTGGTCGCCATCGCCCAGGGAGGCCATGGTCACCACGATGCCCAATACCGCAGCGACGATACCGAAGCCGGGCATACCGTCGGCGATACCGTTGACGGCGTGGGACGGGTGCTCCAGGTCTTCCTTGAGACTGTACAGTTCCATGTCGAACAGGCCTTCCAGCTCATGGGGAGCCATGTTGCCGGACGACATGATGCGCAGGTAGTCACAGATGAACGCCGTCATCCGGGCGTCCTTGAGCACGGAGGGATACTTGGCGAAGATCGGGCTGGCGGCGGCGTCTTCGATGTCGCCTTCGATCGCCATCATGCCTTCGCGGCGGCTCTTGTTGAGGATCTCGTAGATCAGGCCCAGCACTTCCAGATAGAAAGTGTGACTGAAGCGCGAACCGAACATGCTCAGGGATTTCTTGAGCACGTGCATGGTCATGTAGCCGGGGTTGGCCTGCAAAAATGCGCCAAGGGCCGCACCACCGATGATCAGCACCTCGAAGGGCTGGATCAGGGCGGCAATCTTGCCATGGGAGAGCACGTATCCGCCGAGCACGCTCGCGAACACGACAATGATGCCGATAATTTTAGCCATAGATAGAAAGTACTTATTTAAGTCGGGTTCAAGGTCATATTCGGAAGCTGGAAAATCTCTTCTTCTCCTTATCGGCAAAACTGCGCCAGACTATAGCCAGTTCTGGCGAAAAGCCAATTTTGCCCTGTTGCAGCATGGGATGATCACGTCCAGCCATGGCTAACGAAACGAAAGTTCCAACTCCGCGACCGACCACGCTCGAAGGCTGGGTAAAGCTGCTCGCGGGCGTCCATCTGCCGGTGCCGCAGGCCAGTCACGACCTGGTCTGCAAGGCCGTCGCCGACAGCAACCGCTCGTTGCGCGATATCGCCGAGCTGATGCAGGACAGCCCCGCCCTCGCCCTGAGCGTCATCCGCGAAGCCAACCATCACACCCATGGCAACCTCGCCGAGCCCGCGGAAAATCTGGAAGTGGCCATCAACCGTCTCGGCCTCAAGCGCACCGAGGAGCTGCTGGTACGCCTGCCCTCGCTGCCTGAGAGAGAAATTCCCGTCGCGCTGCGCCAACTGCAATTGATAAGCCAACACGCCACCCAACAAGCCAATGGTTTTTTCGCCAGTCGCCTGGCGCGGCTGTGGCAGGACATTCACTGGGGCAGCCTGTTGTTCCTCTCGCCACTCTGGCCCATGGCGCTGACGCATCCGCGCCTGCTGGGGGAATGGGAGCAGCGGGTTCTCCATCAGGGCCAGCAGGCCCGCGAGGTAGAGCGCGAGCTGTTCGGCGTCGGCCTGTTGAACATCTGCCTGGCGATGGTAGAAGCCTGGCGCCTGCCAATCTGGGTAGCACAGGGTTATCGGTTGCTGCTCAACGAACGTCACGAGCTGGTGAAAGTCTTGCGCATCGCCCGGGACAGCGAACATCCACTGCGTCAGCAAAATCGCCTGGACGATGACCCGACCCTGCGGCGCTGGCTCAATCAACCGGCCAACACCGTGCTGCTGGCTAATGGCCTGGCGCTTTCGGCGCACCATGCCTGGGACGACGCCCACAGCGCACGCTGGCAATACCTCACAGGCTTGTACCTGCAAATTCCTGTTGAGGAGATCCAGCAGCAACTGCACCAACAAGCAGCCATCAGCGCCCGTCAGCACAGCATGCCAGACCTCTGGCACCCGGCGGCGGCCCTGATCTGGCCCCCTGGCAGCCGCCGCATCCCCTCCGGACGATCGTCGACTTCCCCCTCCAGCACCGTCGACCTGGCCCGGTGGCGTCAACAATGCACCGCCTTGCTGGTGGAACCGAGCCCCTTCAGCAACGCCATGCACCTGACCACCGCCGCCCGCGACGCCCTGGCGGCGTGCGGCATGCGCCGGGTGATGATCCTGATGGCCGACCGCAGCCAGACCAATGTGCGGGTACACCAGACCGCCGGCCTGCCCAGCGAGGCAACGTCCATGAGTTTTCCCATCGGCCAGAGCAAGGTCTTGCAGCGGCTGCTGGCACAACAGGCACAGGTTCGCCTGAACCCTGAAAACAACGCCCAGTTTTCGGCACTGTTGCCGCCGGTCCTGCGCGGCCTGTTCAAGGGCGAGCACCTGCTGTTGCGCTCACTGACCTGCAATGGCCGGGTCATCATGCTGGTGGTCGTGGACCAGGGCGGCGGACCGTTTTCGGACGTGACAGTCCAGGCCTTCGGCAAAACCGTGCAATGTATCGAGCGGGCCCTGCATACCTTTACCAACCGCGGCCGTTGAACTTGGTACAATCCTTTCCCTTTGCGCCCCAGGAGACCTCACATGCCTGACTTCTCTGGCTTGCCGCTGGTGATCGAACCGAGCGACCTGCTTGCGCGCCTCGACGCCCGCGAACTGATTCTGGTGGACCTGACCAGCGTCGCCCGCTACAGCACCGGCCACATTCCCGGCGCGCGCTTTGTCGATCCCAAGCGTACGCAACTGGGCCAGCCCCCGGCGCCAGGCCTGTTGCCGGCAAAGGCCGATCTCGAAACGCTGTTTGGCGAGCTCGGGCACAACCCGGATGCGGTCTACGTGGTCTATGACGACGAAGGCGGCGGCTGGGCCGGGCGTTTTATCTGGCTGCTGGATGTCATCGGCCACTCGAACTATCACTACCTCGACGGCGGCCTGCTGTCGTGGCTGGACGAAGGCCTGCCGGTGACCACCGAAGTACCGGCCAGCGCTGGCGGCCCGGTGGCGCTCACGCTGCACGACGAGCCCACCGCCACCCGCGAATATTTGCAGAGCCGTCTCGGCGCCGCCGACCTGGCGATCTGGGACGCACGCGGCCCGCTGGAATACACCGGGGAAAAAGTCGTGGCGGCCAGAGGCGGACACATCCCGGGCGCGATCAATTTCGAATGGACCGCCGGCATGGACTCGGCACGCAACCTGCGTATCCGCCGGGACATGCCCCAGATCCTCGAGCGCCTGGGTATCACACCGGACAAAGAAATCATCACCCATTGCCAGACTCACCACCGCTCCGGCTTCACCTATCTGGTGGCCAAGGCGCTCGGCTACCCACGGGTCAAAGGCTATGCCGGCTCCTGGGGCGAATGGGGCAACCACCCCGATACCCCTATCGAGCTTTGAAGGTTCCCAAAAAGGACGATTAATGAAAAACCGCTTGTTTATCCTCACCCAGTACCTGCTGCCTCACCACCTGCTGTCGCGGCTGGCCGGCTGCATCGCCGAATGCCGCGTGCGCTGGTTCAAGAACGCATTCACCGCGTGGTTCGCCAAGCGCTATCAAGTGGACATGTCCCAAGCCCTGGTGGAGGACCTGACTGCGTACGAGCATTTCAACGCCTTCTTCACCCGCGCCCTGAAGGACGGCGCCCGCCCGCAGGACGAAACGCCTGGCGCGATCCTCAGCCCCGCCGACGGCGCCGTCAGCCAGCTCGGCCCGATCGAGCACGGTCGGGTGTTCCAGGCCAAGGGCCACAGCTTCAGCGTGCTGGAACTGCTGGGCGGCGACTCGGCCAATGCAGCGCCATTCATGGGCGGCGATTTCGCCACTATCTACCTGTCACCCAAGGATTATCACCGCGTGCACATGCCGCTGGCCGGCACGCTGCGGGAGATGGTCTACATTCCGGGGCGGATCTTTTCGGTCAACCAGACCACCGCCGAAAACGTTCCGGAACTGTTCGCCCGTAACGAACGCGTAGCCTGCATCTTCGACACCGAGCGCGGCCCCATGGCCGTGGTGCTGGTGGGCGCGATGATCGTGGCGTCCATCGAAACCGTCTGGGCCGGTCTGGTCACGCCCCCCAAGCGCGAGCTCAAGACCTTCCGCTACGACGAAGCCGCCCGTGCGCCGATCCATCTGGAAAAAGGTGCCGAACTGGGCCGCTTCAAGCTGGGTTCCACTGCCATCGTCCTGTTCGGACCGGGCCAGGTGAAATGGGCCGAGGAGCTGGTGGCCGGTTCGCCGGTGCGGATGGGCCAAGGCCTGGCTTTGCCCAAGGCCTGAGTCACCGACCACCCTGTGGGGGGCGAGCCTGATCGCTCCCACAGGTCTATCCAGTACAGATCGAGCACCTCTTTCGGCCACACCTGCTAGAGTTGAAGGCATCCTTTTCGTTTTCAGCCGGAGCCCGTCCACGGCATGAATGAGACCCGCCCTCTCCAGCTATTGCGCCTCTTGACCCCGACGCAATCACGCCTGTCGTTCTGCGATGCCACACCGCGCGACCTCAAACGCTGGATCGCCAACCTGCCCAAGGCCAATATCGGCGAAACGGCCCGCCTGCTATACCAGGCCATCGGCGAACTCAACCTGATGCTCACACCCAGCGAAAACCGCCTGCAGTTGCTCGAATTGCTGCGCCCCGAGGTGTATTACGTCTGCAAGCACCTGGAGCGGCACTTCCTGCAGCAAGCTATCGTGCTGGACGACCGTTCGCGCAAAATCGTCAACCTGTGCCAGGCCCTGCAAAGTCATCTGGCGATGGGCTACAAACAGATCGTGGCGCGCATCGCACCGAAATTCACCAAGGACCGCGCCCGCCTGCTGAGCACCGCACTGCAACGTGCGATACATGCCCTTAACGGCCCGCTGATGCGCGCCACCGAGCTGTACAGCCCGGTGCCTGAAGGGTTATGGCTCGACTTGCACCAGTTGTACCGGATCGCCTGCCAGCATCGGTTGCAGCATCAGGGCGTCAGCGACGAGCTGGCCAGTCAGGTCCAGCAACTGAGTCCGGAGCAAAGTTATGTTGTTGCCCTGCTTTTGGGCGCATCACGCAGCAATCAGCTGCGCCAGGGTCAGATAGCCCGATTGGCCGAAGTGCTTGAAACGTGGAGCCAGTCGATCAAGCTGGACCCGGCCAACTCGGCCTCCAGTTTGTTTGCCGTCGCACCGGAACTCGATGTCGGGCCTCGCTACCGCTCCAAATTCAGGGCCGAGCAACAGCCAGGCCTGCTGGGGTTCGATCCTCAACCGCTGGTACGCGCCATCGCCCTCCATCTGCAGCAACCTGCCGACCACACCTTGCCGGTACCTGGCGGAATGAGTGCCGATACCTTGCAACACCTGCAGGCGGCCTGGGGCGAGGCCGTCGAGCGCAGCTTCCAGCGTACCGAGGGCAATGGCACGCTGACATTGTGCGTGGGCATGAGCGCGCTGCATTACTACCTCGGCGGCGAACGCTCTTTCAGCGAAATTCTAAAGAGCCCCACCACACGCAAGGCCCGATTCGAAGCGTCCACAAGCAAGACCAACGACACCTGGAAACAGGCCTTCGACGCCGCGCCCGCCGGGGACAGCGACCTGTTGCCCTACGAAGAAATCGAGTATCCGGCCAACCCGTCCGACGAAGATGGCAGCGGCTCGGACCACCGGCACCATTTCCCAACCTACGAGCTGCCGATCATCAACCATAGCCCCGGGGGTTACTGCCTCGGTTGGCCGAAGGAAGTACCGGAACAATTGCAAGCCGGGGAAATGGTCGGCATCCGGGACGCCAACGATCAGGCCTGGAGCATTGCCGTGGTGCGCTGGATCCGCCAGGTGCGCAACGGCGCCATGCAAATGGGCATCGAATTGGTCGCCCCCTATGCCCAGCCTTGCGGCTTGCAGCTGGTTCGGGAGCCGGATGAGCAAGGTCATTATTTACGGGGCCTGCTGCTGCCGGAGATCAGCGCCATCGACCTGCCACCCACCATGATCGCCCCACGCCTGCCCTTCCAGGAAGGGCAAAAGGTGGTGATCAATACCAATGGCCAGGAACACCGGGCCGGACTGGACCGCCGGGTAACCAGCACCCATAGCTTCAACCAGTTCGCCTATCACCAGGAGGATTCGGAGCCCACCGGGAAGGGTGACTCCGAGGGGGATTTCGATTCGTTGTGGAAATCGCTTTAGGCTTGAACACATACCCCGTGGCGAGGGAGTTTGTTCCCTCGCCCACGGGAATGCGCAGGGCGGTTAGAGCTGCCCGTCGCGATCCCTGAAGCCCAGCAGATACAACACCCCATCCAGCCCCAGGGTCGAGATCGCCTGCCGGGCCGACTGCTTGACCAGCGGCTTGGCGCGGAACGCCACACCCAGGCCCGCAATCGCCAGCATCGGCAAATCGTTGGCACCGTCGCCCACGGCGATGGTCTGCTCAAGGCGCAGACCTTCTTTCTCAGCCAGTTCGCGCAGCAGGTCCGCCTTGCGCTGGGCATCGACGATCGGCTCCACAGCCACGCCGGTCACCTTGCCGTCCACCACTTCAAGCTCGTTGGCGAACACGTAGTCGATGCCAAGCTTGGCCTGCAACTGCCTGGCGAAATAGGTGAAGCCACCGGACAGAATCGCTGTCTTGTAGCCCAGGCGCTTGAGCTCGGCGAACAGGGTCTCGGCGCCTTCGGTCAAGCGCAGTGACGCACCGATGGAGTCCAACACGCTGACGTCCAGACCTTGCAGCAACGCCAGGCGCTCCTTGAAGCTGGCACGGAAATCCAGCTCACCGGCCATGGCTCGCTCGGTGATAGCCGACACCTTGTCGCCCACGCCGGCCGCTTTCGCCAGTTCATCGATGACCTCGGCCTCGATCAAGGTCGAATCCATGTCGAACACCGCCAGGCGGCGATTGCGACGGAACAGCGAATCTTCCTGGAAGGCGATATCGACGTTCAGCTCCTGAGCAACGCTGAGGAACTCGGCACGCAGCGCCTGGGGATCGGCCGGCTCGCCGCGCACGGAAAACTCGATGCAGCCCTTGCCCCTGTCGGCCGGGGTATCCAGCGGCATACGCCCGGACAGTCGGTCGATGTGGTCGATGTTCAGGCCATATTTGGCGGTGATCGCACTGACACGTTGCAATTGCTCGGCGGTGACCTTGCGAGTCAGCAAGGTGACGATGTGACGCTGTTTGCCCTGGCCCGCGACCCAATGCTGGTAATCCGCTTCGGATACCGGCGTGAAACGCACCTGTTGGTCGAGTTTGTAAGCGGTGAACAGGATGTCCTTGAGCACCGACTTGCCCTGTTCGGCGTCCGGGATTTCAACCAGGATGCCAAAAGATAGCGTGTCGTGAATCACCGCCTGGCCGATGTCGAGAATGTTTACACCACCTTGGGCCAGGACGCCGGTAATGGCCGCAGTCAGACCCGGACGGTCGCTGCCAGTGATGTTTATCAGGACGATTTCGCGCAAGGCGCACCCCCGCAGGTGGAAAAAAACCGCATTCTACCCACTTTCGGTGACCATCGGGCACCGCCAGTGCTTTGCCGGTCATGGGCCTGTCGCTATACTGCGCGTCAATTTCACGGACAAAGAGCCGAGCTCAGTGAACCGGCCCACGCCAGTCAAGACCGACAATTTCTTCCTGCTGATCTTCCGTGCACTGCGCCACCGTCGCGTGCCGATCGCATTGCGCATCGCCAGCCATAACGTGATCCTGGTCGCCCTGGCCCTGGTCATCTATGCCTGCGTGATGGGCTTGCAGTTCAAGCAGGCGATGCACGAACAGGCCGACGCCCTGGGTGAGAGCCTGACCACCCAGACCGCCACGTCCGCTACCGAGTTGCTGGTGTCCAATGACATCCTCAGCCTCAATGTGCTGCTCAACAACCTGACCAAGAACAAATTGGTGGCCCACGCCGCCATCTACAGCGTGGACAACCGCATCCTCGCCGAAGCCGGCCAGCGTCCCAAGCCGGGCCTGCTGGGCGAGTCCGGTGGCATGTACCAGAGCAAGATCACCTTCCAGGACGTGACCGCCGGGCAACTGCGCATCAGCCTGGACATGGACCAGTTCCAGCAACCGATGACCATCAGTCTCCAAAGCATGGGCATTCTCAGCGCGATACTGTTGGCCCTGGCCTTGGCCTTGAGCCTGCGCCTGGGACGGCACCTTTCCACGCCGTTATTGCAATTGCGCCTCTGGCTGCGGGACATCGACGAACATACGCCGGCCACCCAACGCCAGGACGAAATCGGCGACCTCGCCCGACAGCTGCACGCCAGCTTCGCACCGGAGCCCGAGCCCGTACCGGAGCCTGAAGAGATCGACCTCGACGATGACGAGCCCGGTTTCGAAGTACGCAACCTGCGCGATCCCGGCTTCGACGAAAGCCCGCCAATGCCTGCGGCCAAGGCTGCCCCACGCCACGTGGTGCGCACGGTTGAGGACGACGAGGACGACGACGCCTTCGCCGATTTGCGGGACGAATCGATTGCCGGGGAACCGCGACCGGCCGCCCGGGCCGTGGCCTCGAACCAGCCACAGCACAGCGCCGTACTGGCCGTGCAATTGGGCGCCCAGGACCAGTTGCGCCGCCTGCCCCAGGCGCGCCTGAAAGAACTGCTCGAACGCTATCGCGATTGCCTCGACCAGGCCGCCTCGCTTTACCAGGGTGAGTTGCACACCCTGAACGATGGCAGCACCCTGATGCTGTTCCACACCGAAGACAGCGGCGACGACTATCTGACCAACGCCATCTGCTGCGGAGAACTGCTGCGGGCGCTGGGTCATCAGTTGCAGATCGAAGTGGCCGACAGTGGTATCACCCTGCAACTGCAATTGGGCCTGACCTTGGGCGAGGGGCTGTTCGGTCTGAGCCAGATTGATCTGTTGCTGACCGAAACGGCCCAGGATGCCCTGGCCTTGTCACAGCACAGCCGCAACCTGCTGCTGGTGGAGCGCAAGATCAACGACGACGCCCTGATCCGCCAGCGCACCCGTATCCGTCCTATCGCTAGCCCTGAAGGCGCCTGCTGCGTGGAACGGCTGATGGAACCCTATCCGTCCTTGCTGGAGCGGCAACTGGCGCGGATGCACGAGCGCCAGGCCTGATCCAGTAGCGGATACGACGAAGCCCGCAGATGAGTGATTGCCTGCGGGCTTTTTTGTTGTCTGCGGTGTCCCAATCGCGAGCAGGCTCGCTCCCACAAGGGATCCAAGGGGGTTACAGAATCCGCGTCCACTGGAGATCTCTGTGGGAGCGGGCTTGCTCGCGAAGAGCCGGCACAGACACCAGAAATCCACCACCCAGAAACAACAAAGCCCGCTTCAACACGGGCTTTGTCATGTATCCAGTCCAATCCTCAGAACCTGAACACTTCCATATCCGTACGAATCGGCAAGGCCATCGGAATCTTCGGGGACTTCTCCGGTTCGACAGGCTTGGCCTGGGTCGGAGCTGGCTTGCGCGTTGGCGCTTCGACGATCGGAGGCTGGTTGGCCAAGGGCTTGAGCGCCGTCGATAGCTGCTCGGCCAGGCGTTGTACCAGAACGCCTTGAGCCTGGACCTGGGCAGCGGTCGTACCGGCATGCTGCTCCTGCAAATGAACGATACGGTTCTCGCGGACCTTGCCGCGACGGTCGATCAACCGCCATTGAGCGTCGAGCACTGCCGGTTGCGACTTGCCTGAGTCCAGGCGGGTAATTGACAGCAGCACCTGGACATCCGGGGTGAAGCCCTGGGTAGCCGGTGCCAGAACGACGCGCTGACTGTCCAGATGCCCGGCTACCTGACGCAGCAGCAACTGGTCGATGTCCGAGGAAAGACTTCCGGCCCAGCGACCGTCGGTGGCGGCCTGCAGGCTGCCATCGGGTTGGCGTTGCAGCAAGGTTTCGCGTTGCAGGTAATCAGCGATCAACACAGGACCCAGCAACACAGCCATACCTGTGCTTTGCGCAGGCTGGGCCGGGGTCCCACTGTCGAGTTGATACAGCGACACCGGTTGATTGACGCTGCAGCCCGCCAGGCCAAGCAGACCGGCGAGCCAGAGAATAGGGAGGCGCAGAGCAGTCATCGTTCCGTCCAGGTGGCGGCCACAAGGCTTACCACAGTGAAAAAATACTCGGTCATTATGAAGAACGCTCGGCCACGCCGGCGCTTGAAAGGGCCTATCATCCGTGAATATGCGTTCCGACTCCAGCGCGAAAGCACCGATCTGCGGCTTTTAATCGCAGACCGAGGCCTCTGTTACGCCTGATTCAGGTTTTCGACGAGCAGCGCATCCACTCGCTGGAAACCCCTCGGAAGCTTGTTGCCCCGGCGACCGCGTTCACCCTTGTAATGCTCAAGATCGTCCGCTTTCAATGAAAGCGTACGCTTTCCAGCCTGCAGCACAAGCGTGGCACCCTCCGGTAATACTGCAATATCCGTGACAAATTCCTCACGGCTCGCAACCCGTTCGCCGGAAATGCCGATTATTTTGTTGCCTTTACCTTTCCCCAGCTGTGGCAGGTCGCTGATCTTGAAGACCAGCAAACGGCCTTCGGTCGTCACCGAAGCCAGCCAGTCGTTATCCCGGTCGGCGACCGATCGCGGTGCAATGACCCTGGCGTTGTTCGGCAGGCTCAACAGGGCCTTGCCCGCCTTGTTCTTGGCTTGCAGATCCTCGCCCTTGACCACGAAACCGTAGCCGGCGTCCGACGCGATAACGTACAACCCGTTATCATCAGGCATCAGCACGCATTCAAAAGTTGCACCCGCTGGCGGAGTTAATCGACCGGTCAGCGGTTCGCCCTGGCCCCGAGCCGACGGCAGGGTATGGGCGGCGACCGAATAGCTGCGCCCCGTCGAGTCGATGAACACCGCAAACTGGTTCGAGCGCCCAGGCGCCAGGGCCTTGAAACCATCCCCGGCCTTATAGGAAAGCCCCGCAGCGTCAATATCGTGACCCTTGGCGGAGCGCACCCAGCCTTTCTCCGACAGTACGACGGTCACTTTCTCATTTGGCAACAGGTCATGTTCGCTCAACGCCTTGGCTTCGGCGCGCTCGACGATAGGCGAGCGACGGTCGTCACCGTAGGTTTCGGCATCCTTGAGCAACTCGCTGCGCACCAGCTTCTTGAGCTTGGCTTCGCTGCCCAGCAGGGCGAGCAGCTTGGCCTGCTCCTTGAGCAACTCATCCTGCTCGGCGCGCAACTTCATCTCTTCCAGCCGTGCCAATTGCCGCAAGCGGGTGTCCAGGATGTAGTCGGCCTGGACTTCGCTCAGGGCAAAACGCTCGATGAGCCTGGCCTTGGGCTGATCCTCGGTACGAATGATGTGGATCACTTCGTCCAGGTTGAGATAGGCGATCAGCAAGCCGTCCAACAGATGCAGACGGCGCTCGACCTTGTCCAGGCGGAATTGCAGGCGGCGGCGCACTGTTTTAACGCGAAACTCCAGCCACTCCACCAGCAGCGCCCGCAGATTCTTCAGTTGCGGCTTGCCGTCCAGGCCAATGATGTTGATGTTGACCCGGTAGCTGGACTCCAGATCGGTACTGGCGAAGAGATGTTGCATCAACGCCTCATGATCGACCCGGCTGTTGACCGGAATGATCACGATGCGGCACGGATTTTCATGGTCGGACTCGTCGCGCAAGTCGGCCACTTGCGGCGCTTTGGACGGTTTTGCCTGCATCATCGCGGCAATTTGTTCCAGAACCTTGGCCCCGGACACCTGATGCGGCAGCGCGGTGACGATGATGTCGCCGTCCTCGATGTGGTACACGGCGCGCATACGCACCGAACCACGACCGGTTTCATAGATTTTCAACAAATCGGCCCGAGGCGTGATGATTTCCGCCTCGGTCGGGTAGTCCGGCCCTTGGATATGCTCGCACAGCTGCTCCACCGTGGCTTTCGGCTCGTCCAGCAGGCGCACGCAGGCGGTGGCGACTTCCCGCAGGTTGTGGGGCGGCACGTCAGTGGCCATGCCCACGGCAATGCCCGTGGTGCCATTGAGCAGGATATTCGGCAAACGCGCCGGTAACACCAGGGGTTCATCGAGGGTACCGTCGAAGTTCGGCCCCCAGTCCGCCGTGCCCTGCCCCAGTTCGCTGAGCAGCACTTCGGAATAACGCGACAGCCGCGCCTCGGTGTAACGCATCGCGGCGAAGGACTTCGGATCGTCCGGCGCACCCCAGTTACCCTGGCCGTCCACCAGTGTGTAGCGGTAGCTGAACGGCTGGGCCATCAGCACCATGGCCTCGTAGCACGCCGAGTCGCCATGGGGGTGAAACTTGCCGAGCACGTCGCCGACAGTCCGCGCCGACTTCTTGTGCTTGGCGTCGGCGTCCAGCCCCAACTCGCTCATAGCATAGACGATCCGCCGCTGAACCGGCTTCAAGCCGTCGCCGATGTGCGGCAGGGCGCGGTCCATGATCACGTACATGGAGTAATTGAGGTAGGCATTTTCGGTGAAGTCAGCCAGCGATCGGCGCTCTACGCCGTCCAAGCTGTCTGCAAGAATGTCGCTCATGCGGGCCTCATCAGTTCATTGTCTGGCGCGGCGGGAATGCCGCCGCGCAGGGTAAATTCAAATGTGTAGGGGATGTGCCGGTTCATGGCGAGGCACTCCAGCCACCCTCGGGTGCGGCAAAACGCCAGACGATCGGTCGTTCTTCGCCGTCGGCCCGTGCCCCGTCGTTATTATCCAGGCCGATCCAGGCGCCTTCGGCGTCCACCACCAGCGCTTCGGCCAGACCGTAGGCTTGAGCGTAACGACGATGGTCCTGCAACGCCTCGGCGGCGAACGACCAGCAGCGCTCCACATTGGCGGTCTGCGGGTTACGCCGGCAGATCTGGTAGGCGTTGCGCTCCAAGGTAAAGAGCTTGCCCTCAAACAATGACAGATCGGCAAAATCCCGCGAAACCGGTTTGGCGTCAGGGAATTGTGTTGGCTGCATTTCCTGCCCCGCCTCACTCAGCAACACGCAATTGCCGTCACAGTCCCACACCGTTTGCTGACGCTTGATCTGTAAAAGGCCGCGGCGCTCGCGCTCTGCGGCCAGCCATAGCCGGTCGCCGGCGGGATTGACCGCCAGGCCTTCGAACAGTGCATTGAAATGCAACAGCATGCCACTGGCCCGTGCCTCTCGGATCATTGCCGGTGCGATCTTCAACCAGGAGACGTCGCCCGACGGTGGCACTTGCAGCACCACGGCATGAGACTCGCTGACCACATAGCGATTGCCGGCGCTGTCGCAACTGATGCCCTCGAAGTCCAGCTCGCCACCGCGCAGGAACGACGCCGCCCAAGTCCGCGAACGCAACCCCCAGGGCAGGCTGCTGTCCGGCACTGGCGGCACGTCGAGAATCAGCGCCTGGGCCTGCCAGACCTTTGCATCGGATATGTCCAGCCGATAAATGCGGTCATCGTCGCGATCCGACACGGTCCACATCTCGTCGCCACACAAGGTCAATCCAGACAAATTGCCGCCGAGCATGCCTTCGACGGCATGCTCGGACAACAACTTCAGCTCAGGCGCTGGCGCGGCGACAACCCACCCCGCCCACAGCCACAACGCCAGGGCGAACCCCTTGCGCATCAGGCCAGCACCTCGGCCAGATCACCCTTGGACTCCAACCAGGACTTGCGGTCACCGGCGCGTTTTTTCGCCAGCAGCATGTCCATGATCTCCGTGGTGGCAGCGAAATCATCCAGGGTCAGCTGCACCAGCCGGCGGGTGTTCGGGTCCATGGTGGTTTCGCGCAGTTGCGGCGGGTTCATCTCGCCCAGGCCTTTGAATCGGGTGACCTGCGGCTTGCCACGTTTCTTCTCGGCCACCAGGCGGTCGAGAATCCCGTCACGCTCGGCTTCGTCCAGGGCGTAGTAGATGTCCTTGCCCAGGTCGATACGGTACAGCGGTGGCATCGCGACGTAGACGTGACCGGCATCCACCAATGGGCGGAAATGCTGGACGAACAAGGCGCACAGCAAGGTTGCGATGTGCAGGCCGTCGGAGTCGGCGTCGGCGAGGATGCAGATCTTGCCGTAACGCAGCTGGCTCATGTCCTCCGCGCCGGGATCGACGCCAATGGCGACGGCAATGTTGTGCACTTCCTGGCTCGCCAGCACTTCGCTGCCGTCCACTTCCCAGGTATTGAGGATCTTGCCCCGCAGCGGCAGGATTGCCTGGAATTCCTTGTCCCGTGCCTGCTTGGCCGAGCCACCGGCGGAATCACCTTCCACCAGGAACAGCTCGGAACGCATCGGATCCTGCCCGGCGCAATCGGCGAGCTTGCCCGGCAATGCCGGCCCCTGGGTGATGCGTTTGCGCTCGACCTTCTTGCTGGCCTTGAGCCGACGACCGGCGTTGCTGATCGCCAGCTCCGCCAGTGCCAGGCCGGTTTCCGGGTTGGCATTGAGCCACAGGCTGAAGGCGTCCTTGACCACGCCGGACACGAACGCCGCCGCCTCACGGGACGACAGACGTTCCTTGGTCTGGCCGGAGAACTGCGGCTCCTGCATCTTCATCGACAGCACGAAGGCGATGCGTTCCCAGACGTCTTCCGGCGCCAGCTTCACGCCACGGGGCAGCAGGTTGCGGAACTCGCAGAACTCGCGCATGGCATCCAGCAACCCCTGGCGCAACCCGTTGACGTGAGTGCCGCCCTGGGCCGTCGGGATCAGGTTGACGTAGCTTTCCTGGACGCTTTCGCCGCCTTCGGGCAACCACAGCAGCGCCCAATCCACGGCTTCCTTGTTGCCGGCCAGGCTACCGCAGAACGGCTCGTTGGGCAGGCGCTCGAAGCCGCTGACCGCGTCCACCAGATAGGAGCGCAGGCCGTCCTCGTAATGCCACTCGACCTTTTCGCCCGTGGCCTTGTCCTCGAAGCTGACCAGCAATCCCGGACACAACACAGCCTTGGCCTTGAGGACGTGCTTGAGGCGAGTGACGGAGAACTTGGGCGAATCGAAATACTTGGGATCCGGCGCGAAATACACGCTGGTCCCGGTGTTGCGCTTGCCGACGGTGCCGACCACTTCCAGCTCGGTGGCCTTGTAGCCATCGGCAAACGTCATCTGGTACTCGTTGCCATCGCGCTTGACCCGCACCCGGACCTGGGTCGAGAGGGCGTTGACCACGGAAATACCCACCCCGTGCAGACCGCCGGAGAACTGGTAATTCTTGTTGGAAAACTTGCCGCCGGCGTGGAGCTTGGTGAGGATCAGCTCGACGCCCGACACGCCTTCTTCGGGGTGGATATCCACCGGCATGCCACGACCGTCGTCGCTGACTTCCAGCGAATGATCGGCGTGCAGGATGACCTGCACCGATTTGGCGTGCCCGGCCAAGGCTTCGTCGACGCTGTTGTCGATGACTTCCTGGGCGAGGTGGTTCGGCCGACTGGTGTCGGTGTACATGCCGGGGCGCTTGCGCACCGGGTCGAGGCCCGAGAGGACTTCGATGGCGTCTGCGTTATAGGAGCTAGCGCTGGGAGTGGCCATGGGGTCTCGTCGTCAGTGTTCAAATAAAAAGGGGCGATGGCTCACAGCGATGTGAAGTCGATCGCCTGGTACAGATCGGCGCCAATACCGGCAAAACTCAACAACGCCGGCAATCGTTGGGCAAATCCCTGGAAACTGTGATCGCCACCGGCCTGGATGCGCAGGGCACAGGCGCGGTAGTACTGCTGGGCGTGGCGATAATCCAGCGTTTCGTCACCGGTTTGCAACCATACCTGAAACCGCTGCGGATCCCGGGGCGCCGGCACTTCCAGCTCGGCCAGGGCCGTGACGTGGTCATGGGTCAACTCCCAGGTTTCGTCGGTGTACAAATTCTTCTGCGGGCCCAGGTAGCCATCGAACATCCGATG
The DNA here is from genome assembly GCF_001269775.1 of Pseudomonas sp. Pf153. Classification (NCBI taxonomy): domain Bacteria; kingdom Pseudomonadati; phylum Pseudomonadota; class Gammaproteobacteria; order Pseudomonadales; family Pseudomonadaceae; genus Pseudomonas; species Pseudomonas sp. Pf153. Next base: position 180,552 of record NZ_LHVL01000026.1, read on the forward strand.
AGGGCTGACGGCTGGGTTGATCAACAGGGCTTTGAGGCCGTGGCGCTCGGCCAAGTGAGTCGCATAGTAGCCGCCGAGCGAGCTGCCGACCAGCAGTGGACGGCCCAGTTGTGCAATCGCCTGTTCCAGTTGGGCCATGGCTTCGCGGGGGTGGTGATGCAGTGCCGGCACTTGCAGTCGGTCGGCCAGGCCCAGGCGGGTCATCACGTCGATGAGCTGGCGGGCCTTGGTCGAGGCGGGGGCGCTGTTGAAGCCGTGGATGTAGAGGATCGAGGCCGGCATGCCAACTTCCTGTGTGTGGGGGCAAAGGCCGGAGTTTACAGGGAGATTGGAGTGGTTTGGGGGGATTTGGCCTTATCGCCGCCCCATCTCTGCTGGCTGTGCTGCGATTCCAATTGTGGGAGATTCTATGTTGCAGGGCAACCCTGCAACATCGGCTTCGGCTGGTATTCGCTCTGATTTTTCATCAGAGCGAATGCAACTCGGCAGAGCTTACGGGCAAGCACCACCAATGCCTGAGTTTTTGAAAAGCCTCTTGCCAGGTATGACTCGTAGAAGGGTTTCCATCTAGGCGAGCGAGAGGCCGTCATCGCAGCGATGTGAGCTAAGCGCCTTATCTCTGGATCGCCTTTCTTGGTTAGATACCGGGGGCCATTCTTTTTGCCAGAGTCATCCAC
>NZ_LHVL01000027.1:0-123440 GCF_001269775.1 Pseudomonas sp. Pf153
AATGCAACTCGGCAGAGCTTACGGGCAAGCACCACCAATGCCTGAGTTTTTGAAAAGCCTCTTGCCAGGTATGACTCGTAGAAGGGTTTCCATCTAGGCGAGCGAGAGGCCGTCATCGCAGCGATGTGAGCTAAGCGCCTTATCTCTGGATCGCCTTTCTTGGTTAGATACCGGGGGCCATTCTTTTTGCCAGAGTCATCCACCCTCAGGTCCATTCCCAAAAACGCAATAAATGCATTGCTGTTCGCAAAATTGCCCCGCATGTAACTGGTGGCCAGTCCGGTTGCGACCAGCTCGCCTACGCCTTCGATGGCTTTACAACGGACGATGTTTTCTGCAATTCCTGAGTCTTTGCTGACCTTTCGTAGCAGTTTCTGAATAGCCTTGATCGCTTGCTCAAAGGCTGTTTGCTGAGTGGCCAGCGCTTCCTTCAGCAGAGGCTCGTCGATCCAGCTCAACATCAGAGCGGTATGATTTCTGACCAGCGTCGCACGTCTATGAAGCAAGCTCTTTAGCGTTGTGTAGGCCTTTGGAGGGGGACACCAGAGCCGCAGCTCGTGCTGTTCATTGGTCAAATACCGCGCTAACAAACGAGCATCACAAGGATCGTTCTTGGCTCGCTGCCCAATGCCGCGACGATAGTTACTTACCCGATAAGCATCCACGACATAAACCTGATGCCCCATCGCATGAGCCAAGTCGACGGTGTCCAGGTGATAAATGTTGGTAGCTTCAATGGCAATGGCGCTTTGGGCGGGCAACGTTTTAAGCCAGCGTTTTAGGGTTGTTCGATCATTCTTAACGGTATCTATCGTTTGCAGATCAGAGCGATATACAGCGATTTCGGCCTTAGCGACATCAATGCCAACAACCGTTTGCGAGGTAAGGATTGTCATAACAAATCCTCGGGGCTAGGGTTTAGGTGCTTGTCGGGGTCTACCTTTGCGCTGGCTTGCATCTATCGTCGATCTTGTCGATGAATTCCTTATTGGCGCTTTGGGTAGAAGGGGCGGGACGAGAAGTCTCCCACGGTCCGTACTGGCTAGAGTCGGAATCGAGCTTTTAGTCCCGCCCACCCCTTCAAGTCTAAACATACAAGCGGGCTTGCTCGCGAAGAAGCCCACAAGAACAACCTCATTTTCCCGCATGATTACGCTGAAACGTCTCCTCCCCCATCGCCACGATCTGCCCCTCGATCAACGCCTCGAACGGCCTGAGCAACGGCTCGAAACTGTCCGGTGCTTCAAGCACCTGCAACGCCTGGACAATCGCCTCCACCGTCGACAATGCCCCCGGCCCCGGTGCCTTGCGCAGACGGTAGCGGGACATACCACCGTCGGCCAGGGTTACCCTCGGCAACGCCGCCAGCAGCGGATTGAGGTGCAGCAGCTTGCGCGCCTTGCGCCAGGTACCATCCGGGACGACCAGCAGCATCGGCTCATCCGACGAGCCATAAACCTGCAACGGCTGCGCCTCATCGCCGGGAAATAACAGTCGGGCCTGATAGCCCGGTGGGTTGAGCAATCGTGGCAAGTCTTCGAACACCTCGCCCACGATCAACTCGGCGTTGTTCAGGCCCAAGGCCGCCAGCCGGGCGGTGTTCAGGGCATGATTCACTTCGCTGGGATGCTGCAACAGCAAGACCCGGGTGCGGCTGTCGAGACTCGGGATCAAGGGGCAAAGGCAATGGCTCTGCGGTCGCTGGCAGCGTGGGCAATGAATTCTGGACATGGGGACCTCAGGCCTGGTTGAGCTGCGCCTTGAGCAGGTCGCGGAAAGTCTGGATCAAAGGTTCGCGGCTGCGGCCTCGGCGCATGATCATCGAAAACGGCGCCTGATAACCGAACGTCGCCGGCAACAGCACGCGCAGGTCGCCCTTATCGACCCACGCCTGGGCATAGTGCTCGGGCAGGTAACCGACATAAGCGCCCGACAGCACCAGGATCAATTGCGCCTCCATGCTCTCCACCGTCGCCGCACTGTGCTTGAAACCGTGGCGGGCCAGTTCCGCCTGGCTCCAATAACCGCGCCCGACCATGCGTTGCTGGGTGATGACTTGCTCGGGGATGCGCCGCTCAGTGAACAGCGGATGACGATTACTGCAATACAACCAGTGCTGCTCGCGGTACAGCGGCATGTACACCAACCCGCTCATGCGCGTAGAGAACGCACCGATGGCCAGATCCAGGCGGTTGTCCTGTACACCGAGCTGCAGCTCATAGGGGCTCATCACCGACAGATGCAGGTGCACCGCCGGGTGTTCCTGACTGTAAGCACCGATGGCTTCGGCAAACGGCAATGCCTTGTCACTGACCGTGGAATCGATCACGCCCAGGTTCAGCGTACCGCGCAACTCACCTTTCAGCGCCGCGGCATACTGCTCGAACCCTTCGAGCTCGCCCAAAAGACGCAGGGTTTCCTGATGGAACAACTCACCCTTGCTGGTGAGGCTGAACCCACCCCGCCCGCGATGACACAGCACCAGGCCCAGGCTCGATTCAAGCTGGCTCATGTAGGTGCTGATGGCCGATGTGGAGAGGTTCAGCTCGTGCTGGGCGTTGGCAAACCCCTGGTGCCGGACCACGCTGGCGAAAATCCGTAGCAGCTTGAGGTCGGGTAGAGCGTTGGCCATTGGGTTTCTCCAGACAGGCGTGTCATTCCACATTTGTGGCGAGGGATTGGAGTCTATCGCCGCGCTGCGCCTTAGTTTAGAAAAATCTGAACTAAGTATTTGCCCCCAGCGATTTTTCACGGCAACGGCTTTTCGCAGAATCGGCCCCTGATAACTAAAACAAACGATGAGGCCTTAGCCGTGGACAAGATTCTTCACCAACCACTGGGCGGCAACGAAATGCCGCGCTTCGGCGGCATCGCCACCATGATGCGCCTGCCCCATGTGCCCACCGCTGCCGGCCTGGACGCTGCATTCGTCGGCGTGCCGCTGGACATCGGCACCTCCCTGCGCGCCGGCACTCGCTTCGGGCCTCGGGAGATCCGCGCCGAATCCGTGATGATCCGCCCCTACAACATGGCCACCGGTGCCGCGCCGTTCGACTCGCTGTCGGTGGCCGATATCGGCGACGTGGCGATCAATACCTTCAACCTGCTGGAAGCGGTACGGATCATCGAAGAGTCGTACCACAAGATCCTCGAACACAACGTCATCCCCCTGACCCTGGGGGGCGATCACACCATCACCCTGCCGATCCTGCGGGCCATCCACAAGAAGCACGGCAAGGTCGGCCTGGTCCATATCGACGCCCACGCCGACGTGAACGATCACATGTTCGGCGAGAAAATCGCCCACGGCACCACTTTCCGCCGCGCCGTGGAAGAAGGCCTGCTGGACTGCGACCGGGTGGTACAGATCGGCCTACGGGCCCAGGGCTACACCGCCGATGACTTCAACTGGAGCCGCCGTCAGGGCTTTCGCGTGGTCCAGGCCGAAGAGTGCTGGCACCAATCCCTGGCGCCGCTGATGGCCGAAGTCCGCGAGAAAGTCGGCGGCGGTCCGGTGTACCTGAGCTTCGACATCGACGGCATCGACCCGGCTTGGGCGCCCGGCACCGGCACCCCGGAAATCGGCGGCCTGACCACCATCCAGGCCATCGAAATCGTGCGCGGTTGCCAGGGCCTCGACCTGGTCGGTTGCGACTTGGTGGAAGTCTCGCCGCCGTATGACACCACTGGCAACACCTCGTTGCTGGGCGCCAATTTGTTGTACGAGATGCTTTGCGTACTGCCCGGCGTGGCTCATCGCTGAGGCGCCGTGATGAACGATCAGGATCAAGTGCTCCAGGCCGCCGCACAATTGGTGTCGGCCTTCGCCCGAAATGACCGCGATGCTTACTTCGGCGCGTTCACGGCCGACGCAAGCTTCGTGTTTCACACCCTCGAACAGCCCCTGCTGTCACGCGACGCCTACCAGGCGTTGTGGGATCGCTGGCGGTCCGAGGATGGCTTCGAGGTGCTCTCATGCACCTCAAGCAACGCCTTCGTCAGCCTGCAAGGAGACGTGGCGGTGTTTATCCATGACGTGGCTACCGAGCTGCGCATGCAAGGGGAGCGACACTCTAGCCAGGAACGCGAAACCATCCTGTTCCGCAGACAGGAAGGACACGTACAAGAACAACAGGGCCGATGGCTGGCCTGTCACGAACATTTATCCGCCATGCCGGAAGGGCTGCCACCCCCTTAGCCAAACAGGCAGCGCTCACATCCGATGAGCGCGCCTCGATGATCGGAGCAGATCATGCATAACAATAACGATAAAAGCCTTACGCAAATCGAAACCTACGGGGTCGAGCAGATCCCGGACCATGAACGCACCGCCGGCCCGGGGGATCTGTTTCGACTGATCTTCGGCGGCGCCAATACGTTCGCCACCGCCGTGCTCGGCAGCTTTCCGGTGTTGTTCGGACTTTCGTTCCAGGCCGGGGTCTGGGCCATCGTGCTGGGGGTGTTGCTGGGCGCGATCATCCTCGCACCGATGGGCCTGTTCGGGCCGCTCAATGGCACCAACAACGCGGTGTCTTCCGGGGCGCACTTCGGCGTCCACGGGCGGATCGTCGGCTCGTTCCTGTCGTTGCTGACGGCCATTGCGTTTTTCTCGCTGTCGGTATGGAGCTCGGGGGATGCGTTGATCGGCGGCGCCAAGCGCCTGGCGGGCGTACCGGAAACCGACCTGAGCCTGGGCCTGGCCTACGGTCTGTTCGCCCTGCTGGTGCTGACGGTGTGCATCTACGGCTTTCGCTTCATGCTGTGGGTCAACCGCATCGCCGTGTGGGCTGCCAGCCTGTTGTTCCTGCTGGGCATCGTGGCCTTCGCACCGACCTTCGACAGCCAGTTCGCCGGCACCGTCGGCCTCGGCCAGCCGGGTTTCTGGGCGGCGTTCATCGGCGCGGCGCTGGTGGCCATGAGCAACCCGATTTCCTTCGGTGCATTCCTGGGCGACTGGTCGCGCTACATCCCGCGCAACACCTCCAAGCGCCGCATCATGGCAGCGGTGGTTGCCGCACAACTGGCCACGCTGATCCCGTTCCTGTTCGGCCTCGCCACCGCCACCATCGTGGCGATCAAGGCACCGGACTACATCGCTTCCAACAACTACGTGGGTGGCCTGCTGGCGGTTTCGCCGAGCTGGTTCTTCCTGCCGGTGTGCCTGATCGCGGTAATCGGCGGCATGTCCACTGGCACCACGTCGCTGTATGGCACCGGGTTGGACATGTCCAGCGTGCTTCCACGGGTGCTGTCGCGGGTCAAGGCGACGCTGCTGATCGGCGTGCTGTCGATTGCCTTCATCTTCATCGGACGCTTCGCCGCGAACCTGGTGCAGAGCGTGTCGACCTTCGCCGTGCTGATCATCACCTGCACCACCCCGTGGATGGTGATCATGATCATCGGCCTGTTGGTACGCCGCGGCTTCTACTGCCCGGATGACCTGCAAGTATTCACCCGGGGCGAAACCGGCGGGCGCTACTGGTTCAACCACGGCTGGAACTGGCGCGGTCTGGGGGCCTGGATTCCCAGCGCACTGGTGGGCTTGTGCTTCGTCAACCTGCCGGGGCAGTTCGTCGGGCCCCTGGGCGAACTGGCCGGTGGCATTGACATCAGCCTGCCGGTGACCCTCGGGCTGGCTTGCGTGGTGTACCTGGTGTTGTTGGGGGTGTTCCCGGAACCGGCGGAGGTTTACGGGCCGAGGGATTTGCGTAGCAAGGGTTCGGGGCACACCGCTGAGCCAAGCATCCCGACCTTCCAATAAAAAATACAATCGGAGACACGCCACCATGGCTTTGGATTTAATCGTCGTTCTCATCTACGCCGCCGGCATGATTGCCCTCGGCTGGTATGGCATGCGCCGCGCCCGGACCCGTGACGACTATCTGGTCGCCGGTCGCAACCTCGGTCCGGGGTTCTATCTGGGCACCATGGCCGCCACGGTCCTGGGCGGCGCGTCCACCATCGGTACCGTGCGCCTGGGTTACGTTCATGGCATCTCCGGCTTCTGGCTCTGCGGGGCCATCGGCCTGGGCATCGTCGGCCTCAGCCTGTTCCTGGCCAAGCCGTTGCTCAAACTCAAGATCTACACCGTTACCCAGGTCCTGGAGCGCCGCTACAACCCGGCCGCGCGCCACGCCAGTGCAGTGATCATGCTGGTGTATGCACTGATGATCGGCGCCACCTCGACCATCGCCATCGGCACCGTGATGCAAGTGCTGTTCGGCCTGCCCTTCTGGGTTTCGATCCTGGTGGGCGGCGGCGTGGTGGTGTTGTATTCGACCATCGGTGGCATGTGGTCGCTGACCCTGACCGACATCGTGCAGTTCCTGATCATGACCATCGGTCTGGTGTTCCTGCTGATGCCGATGTCCATCGTCGACGCGGGCGGCTGGGACGCGATGGTGGCGAAACTGCCGGCCAGCTACTTCGATTTCACAGCCATCGGCTGGGACACCATCGTCACCTACTTCCTGATCTACTTCTTCGGCATCTTCATCGGCCAGGACATCTGGCAACGGGTCTTCACCGCCCGCAGCGAAGGCGTGGCGAAAATGGCGGGCACCGCCGCCGGCCTGTACTGCGTGCTGTACGGCTTGGCCGGAGCATTGATCGGCATGGCCGCCAAGGTGTTGCTACCGGACCTCGCCAACGCCAACAACGCCTTCGCCAGCGTCGTACAGACCAGCCTGCCCAATGGCATTCGTGGGTTGGTGGTCGCTGCGGCACTGGCAGCGTTGATGTCCACCGCCTCGGCGGGGCTGCTGGCGGCGTCCACGACGGTGGTCCAGGACCTGCTGCCACGCTTGCGCCGTGGCCGCGAGGGCAACAACGCCGACGTCCACGAAAACCGCATCGCGACGCTGCTGCTGGGTGTGGTGGTACTGGGCATCGCCCTGGTGGTCAGTGATGTGATCAGCGCCCTGACCCTGGCCTACAACCTGCTGGTGGGCGGCATGCTTATCCCGCTGATCGGTGCCATCTACTGGAAACGTGCCACCACCGCCGGGGCGATCACCAGCATGTCCCTGGGCTTCGTGACGGCGCTGTTCTTCATGTTCAAGGACGGGCTGGACGCCAACACGCCGATCTACTACAGCCTGGGCGTGGCGCTGGTGAGTTTTGTGGTGGTGAGCGTGTTATCGCCACGTTCGAACGTAGTGGCCAAGGCGGTTTGAACAACGCGCCGCAAGGGTTGCCGGTTAAGACTGAGGGAGCGAGCCTGCTCGCGATGGCGGCGTATCAGCCACGACTTATGCTGCTGATACAACGCATTCGCGAGCAGGCTCGCTCCCACAAAAAAAACGACCTGACAGGTATTCAGCGGCGACGCGGCTGGCGACGGCGTTGCTCGTCATCGGTGCGAATCGGGATCGGTTGCATCGGCGGTTCGATCAAGCCAAGCGCGACACCCAGGTCATGAAGCCAGTTCTGGATTTTCTCTTTCATCGTGGTGCCCCCTCAGGGTCGTGCGAGCGGCAGATATCTGTGGCCCCTTCGCGTTGATAATAGTCCGATGTGCTACGCAATGCTCGCTTCAGTTTGCAATGATCTGTTACTAAATTGATCCAAATCCGTTCTCCGGAGTTCAAGCCAATTGAGCCGTCAACCGCGAGGCTCGCGGCCAGGCTTGTTGTTGCAATTCGATCCAGGCGTTCAGGTTGGCGCCGACCATCCCTTTGCGCCACATCAACCAGGTCGTGGCGCTGGCAAACGGCTCGGCCAACGGGTGCACCGCCACCCGCTCACGGCCCGGCAGGCTGGCCAGCATCGACTCGGACATCAGCGCCACTCCGGACCCGGCGATCACACACGCCAGCATTCCCTGGTAAGACTCAATCTCGATCGCCCGGCCCATGGTCGCGTGGTCGTGGGCAAACCAGGCCTCCAGGCGCATGCGGTACGAACAGCCTCGACGAAAGGTGAACACCGAACGCCTCTGGACATCCAGCGCACTGCGCACCGGCCCATGATCGGCCTCGGTGATCAGCACCAACCGTTCATCGCACAACGGCACCCCGTCCAACCCTGCCAGCTCCAGCGGTCCATCCACCAGCGCCGCATCAAGCCGCCCGGTGAGCAAGCCTTCGAGCAACTCGCCACTGGGCCCCGATTGCACTTGCAAGTTCACCGCCGGATAGCGGCGGTGATAACCGGCCAGCAGGTCCGGCAGATGGATTGCCGCCGTGCTGTACATCGTGCCCAGAACAAAATCCCCGGCGGGCTGCCCCCCTTGCACGGCAGCGTGGGCTTCATCGTGCAAGGCAAAGAGCTTGGTCGCATAGTCCAGCAGGACCTTTCCCGCCGGTGACAACTGCAAACGCTGACGCTCGCGTAGGAACAGATCCACACCCAACTGCTCTTCAAGCTGCTTGAGCCGGGTCGAGAGGTTCGACGGCACCCGGTGCAAGCGTTCAGCGGCTCGGGTGATGGAGCCTTCTTCGGCCACCGCCTGGAAAATCCGCAATTGGCTGAACTCCACGACCTTCTCCAAAAAAGAACAAGTTACTCACTATTATTCAATTTTAATGAAAGTCAATGAATTCTAGCCTGACGGTCATTCGCCTCATTGCTGGAGAACGACCATGTCACCTCTTATCCGCCTGCTCGGCAGTTTCATCGCGCTGATGATGGCCATGGGCATCGGCCGCTTCGCACTTACGCCTCAGTTACCTCATTTGATCGGCGAAGGTCAGATCGACTTGACGGCCGCCGGTCTGATTGCCGCCGCCAACTACCTGGGCTACTTCCTCGGCGCGCTGGATGCCATGTTCGCCCGCCGGCCGGATCAAGTGCGGCGGCGTCTGCTCGGCGGCCTGTGGCTGTGTGTGCTGCTGACCCTGGCGTCGTTCTGGGCCTGGGGTTTCTGGCCGCACCTGGCGCTGCGCTTCGGCACCGGTGTGGCGAGTGCCTGGGTACTGGTGATGATCACCGCGTTGAGCCAGCCTTTGGCAGCGACGGCCGGGCGACCACGGCTTGGCGCTGTGGTGTTTGCCGGACCGGGGCTGGGGATTTTCCTGACAGGCTTGCTCGCCCTGGGCTCCAATCTACTGGGCCAGAGCTCTGCGACCCTGTGGCTGGTGTACGCCGGGGTGGCATTGGCGATGTTGCTGGTGATCCTGCCGATCCTGCCACACACCGCCGCGACCGCAACCGTTGCAGCGCCGGCCGCCACCTCATCGAACCGTGGCATCGCCCGCCTCGGCGTGGTCTACGCCTTGTACGGCGTGGGCTACATCATTCCGGCCACGTTCCTGTCGCAGATGGCGTCGGCGCAGTTCCACGGGCAATGGCAAGCCGATCTGTTCTGGCCCTGCTTCGGCTTGGCCGCCGCCCTCGGGGTGCTGGTGGTCAGCCTGCGCCGGCCGGACCCAAGCACCACGGGTCGTTGGCTGATCGGCACGCTGTGGCTGCAGGCCGTCGGGGTGTTCGCCTGTCTGTCGGGCAGCGGCGCAGGGTTGGCGCTCGGCGTCATCCTGTGTGGCACACCGTTCCTGGCCTGCATGCAACTGGTGATGCAGCGCTCGCGAGAACTGGCGCCTCATGCCACCCAGCGCAACGCCGGCCTGTTGACTGCCTGCTTTGCCGTGGGCCAGCTCAGTGGCCCGCTGCTGGCGGCATTGAGCAGCCATTTCAGCGGAGGGTTGCAACCGGCGTTGATCATTGCCGGCAGTGGTCTGCTGTTGGCCGGTGGGCTGCTATTGCACCCCAGCGGCGAACGCACAGCGAACCCTTGCGCTCAAACTGCCGTGCGCTGATCAGGCTTGGCCGACCTGGCTGAACGACGGTTTCGGCAACATGGCCGGCTCGCGCCGGGCCAAGGCGAAATACAACACCCCGCCGAGGAAGCAACCGGTGAACCAGGCGAAGTTGGCCATCGGTTGCAGCAGCGGGGTGAAGGTAATCGCTACGCCCATCAGCGTTGCCGGAATCAGCGCCTTGACCGCCGTCCAATTGATGCCGCCGCTGTAGTAATAGCGACCGCTCGGCCCATCATTGAACAGCGCATCCACGTCGATCTGCTGCTTCTTGATCAGGTAGTAATCCACCAGCAGGATCCCGAACAACGGGCCGATGAACGCGGCCAGCACGTCCAGGGTGTAGTGGATCACTTCGGGGTTGTTGAACAGGTTCCAGGGTGTGATGAAAATCGACGCAATTGCCGCGATCATGCCACCGGCGCGCCAGCTGACTTTGCTGGGCGCGACGTTGGCAAAGTCAAACGCCGGCGACACAAAGTTCGCGACGATGTTGATGCCGACCGTCGCAGTTACGAAAGCAAACGCCCCTAGAAGTACAGCCACGCTGTTGTCGATGCGCGCCACCGTGGCAATCGGATCATGGAGCATTTCGCCGAATACCGGCAGCGTCCCGGATACGATCACCACCGTGACCAGGGAGAACGCCAGGAAATTCACCGGCAGCCCCCAGAAATTGCCCCGGCGCACGTCAGACATGCTCCGGCAGTAGCGACTGAAATCACCGAAATTCAGGGTGGGACCGGAAAAGTACGACACCACCAGGGCCATTGCGACGATCACTTGGCCGAACGCCTGCCAGCCGGACAGAGACTTTTCCGCCAGGGTGAAGCTGATGTTGCTCCAGCCGGCCTTCCACACGATCCAGCCGGCCAACAGAAACATCACCGCATACACCACCGGTCCGGCCCAATCGATGAAACGCCGGATCGACTCCATGCCCGCCCAGAACACCAGCGCCTGGACGAACCAGAGAGTGAGAAAGCCGAACCAACCCAAGTAGGACAAACCGGCAAAGTGCGGCGCGGCGTAGGCTTCCATAGAAGGGAAAAACCGCAGTACCACGATGATTAGCGCGCTGGACGCCAGATAAGTCTGAATTCCGTACCACGCCACAGCGATCAGGCCGCGGATAACTGCCGGAATATTCGCCCCGAACACCCCGAACGCCAGCCGACAGATCACAGGATACGGCACCGCCGCCTGCTGACTCGGCCTGGCGACCAGGTTGGCGATCAGTTGCACAATGCAAATCCCGCCCAGCAAGGCTATCAGCACTTGCCAACTCGCCAGCCCCAACGCAAACAGACTGGCGGCGAATACATAACCGCCCACGCTGTGCACATCGCTCATCCAGAACGCGAAGATGTTGTACCAATTCCATTTCTGCGGCAGCGGGCCCAAGTCCTCGTTATAGAGGCGGGGACTGTAGCCGTCGGGCAATTGCTCGGACATTGCGGGGCTCCTTTTTTATGAAGCCGGGCCCCCGAATCAACTGTTCACCCTACTGCGCACGGGAGCCGGCATGGTTTGTATACGAAGCTCTACGCAGAATGCGTGCCACAGGGGTTGGATGTGAGACAAATCGGGGGGTGTAGCGAGGCTGGAAGCCAGGCCGGCGCAGCCAGGCGCCCACGAACAGGGCGCGGATGCATGCTAAAGGTGCATGGATTTGTATACAGAGGGTGGTCGAGTACCGCACCTGTGGCAAGGGGAGTCATCCCCTCGCCACAAGATCACCTCAACCTTCAGTAGTGTGGTCGGGCAGAGGATCAGATCAACTCGATCCGATCGGCATGAATGGCAATCTGCCCATTCTTGTACAGCGCACCAATGGCCTTCTTGAAGTTGCCCTTGCTCACGCCAAACAGGCTGCTGATCAGAGCCGGATCGCTCTTGTCGCTGACCGCCAGCGTACCGTTGCTCTCGCGCAGCTTGGCGAGGATCTTGGCGTTCAGGCTGGTGGCGGCTTCCTGGCCTACCGGCTGCAGGCTCAGGCTGATCTTGCCGTCCGGGCGAACTTCCTTGATGAAGCCCTTCTCGCGCATGCCGACGCGCATGAACTTGAAGATTTCGTTCTTGTGGATAAGTCCCCAGTGCTTGTTATTGATGATGGCCTTGAACCCCATGTCGGTGGCTTCGGCCACCAACAGGTCAACTTCCTGGCCCGGCGTGTAGTTGGCTGGCGTCTTGTCCAGATAACGATCCAGGCGCGCCGTGGCGGTAATGCGGCGGGTGTGCTTGTCGAGATAGACATGCACCACGCAATAGTCCCCGGCCTTCATCTGGCGTTTTTCTTCCGAAAACGGCAGCAACAGATCCTTGGGCAATCCCCAGTCGAGGAACACACCGATGCTGTTGACCTCAACCACTTTCAGGCTGGCAAATTCACCGACCTGGACTTTGGGTTTTTCCGTGGTCGCGATCAGTTTGTCGTCGCTGTCCAAGTAAATAAATACGTTCAGCCAATCTTCATCTTCGCTGGGAATATCCTTGGGAATATAACGGTTGGGCAACAAAATCTCGCCATCAGCGCCACCGTCCAGATATAAACCGAAGTTAGTGTGTTTAACCACTTGCAAACTGTTGTAGCGCCCGACTAAAGCCATTTCCAATACCCTCATTGCGTGGGCGGCATTCTACCTGTTTTTACACGGCGATTCGTGGTCGCCAGCCAGCCGCCTGTGCAGCCATTGATTTTCCTGGCTTTTCGCCTTCAGCCGGCCGTTCGTCAGACGGCCCTCGGGCTGGGCGGCGGTTGCACAGCGCTGCATCGCGAATATATTTTTCGCATGGTTGTTATTTAAAACAGCGGCTTAGGGGAATAATTGGCGAGAAATTCCCTATCCGTCCTGGCAATTGCCAGGACGTTTCCAGAAATATCGGCCAAGCAAGGGCCGGTTATTTCCTGTACGATGCCTGGCCCAATTAATTATCTACACAGGTTAATGGCCGCCATGCGCGTAAAAGCATCCAACAGCAAAGCAAAGCCAGCTCCAGCCGTTGAAACCAGCGAATCGATCAACGATCAGATCGCTGCGTTCCTCAAGAACGGCGGTGAAATCCAGCAAATTGCCAAGGGCGTCAGCGGCCAGACATTCGGCCCGTCCAAGCAGATCAGCCTGGGCAAGAAGTAATCCCCGCACCATCTGGTCCCAAAGCGCTTTGAGCTTCGAAGCGCTTGGACTGGAAGCCCTTCCCGCGACATTCCCTTCGTAAAAATCGACGAACGGCCCTCGATGCCTGGCATTCGCCGGTATGCTTGCACCTCTCTATTTCAAGTGTTCCAGCCGGGTTGCTCCTCGCTATTGATGGAGTGAAGCATGCGTATTTCTATTGTCCCGCTGACCGTCAGCCTGCTGGCCTGCGCGCTTGCCCATGGGCAGGTGTTCCAGCGCGAACTCGGCGACTTCGACCTCAAGCTCGGCACCACGCCCAGCCGTAGCATGGCCCAGGGCCTCGTCACGCCGTCGAGCACCGGTTCGTTCCATGGTGGCCTGGACCTGAGCCATGACAGTGGCTGGTATTTCGGTCAGTGGTCACCCAGCGCCGGGCTTAGCCCATCCACCGACCTCGAAGTCGATTCCTACCTGGGCTTCAAACAGCCTTTCGACCAGACCCTGGGCTACGAAGTCGGCCTGATCCACTACAGCTACCCCACCGTCGACACCCTCGACAGCCAGGAGCTCTACGGCGGCCTGACCGTGCTAGGCAGCCGTTTCGGCGCGGCCCTGAGTAACGATCCGGACAAACAGAACAGCACGCTGTTCGCCGACCTCGGCGGCAACGTGCCATTCGGCATCGGTGTCAGCGCCAAATACACCACTCACCAGCTCAACACGCCTGTCTCCGTCGAGAACGGCTATGTCGGCAGTTTCAGTGATTGGTCGCTGAAAATTTCCCGTCCATGGCGGGGCATCGACCTGGACCTGATCTACAGCGACTCCAGCCTCAGCGGCAGTAATTGCTCGGCCTATTCAGGCCACAATAGCGAATGCGACGGCCTGCTGACCCTCAAGATGGCTCATCCATTTTACTAACCGTTACGCTTTTAATCGGCTGAACTGCCACGCGTCTGCGAAGCTCAAACAAAACACCTGATGGCTTCGCAAGGACTCGCTCATGTCGCGCTGGCTCACCCGCACCGCCATGTTCATCGCCCTGCTGCTGACGCTTACCGCATGCAGCCGCATTGGCCTGGCTTACCGCAATCTCGACCTGATCATTCCCTGGACCCTCAACGACTACCTGGAAATCAACGGCGAGCAGAAAGACTGGTTCAACGAGCGCCTCAAGGAACACCTCAGCTGGCACTGCACCACCCAACTGCCGGGTTACCTCGACTGGCTGGACCGTTTGAAGACCATGGTGCAAACCGATCAGGTCACCGACGAAGCCCTCCAGCAACGCACCCGCGAAGCCAAGGCCGCCATCGCCGAAACCGCACGGGCGATCACCCCGTCGGCCATCGAATTGTTACAAGGGCTGAGCGACGATCAAGTCGCGGACATGGACGCCGCATTCGTCAAGGACCAGCGCAAACGCCAGGAACAATACCTCAAGCCCACGCTGCAACAGCAGATCCAGGAACGTAGCGAACGCATGGAAAAACGCCTGAACGACTGGCTCGGTCCCCTCAACATCGCTCAACGCCAACGCGTGGTGGCCTGGTCCACCGCCCTGGGCGACCAGAATCAGCAATGGATCGCCAACCGCGCCCACTGGCAGAACCAGTTCAGCGCCGCCGTGGCCCAACGCCACAGCCCCGACTTTCCACGACGCATCGAACAACTGCTGGTCGACCGAGAAAGCCTGTGGACGCCCGCCTACCGCGAGGCCTACAACAAAACCGAAGCCCAGGCCCGCAGCCTGCTGATCGACCTGATGGCCGACAGCACCCCGCCCCAGCGGGAACGGTTGTTGAAGAAAATCGACGGGGTGAAAAAGGATTTCAGTGATTTGAAGTGTTTGAAGGCGGCACGCTCATAAGAACACCCCCAGACCCATGTAGGAGGTCCCTTGTTGAGTTCCCTTGTGCAGTGCAGATCCCTTGTGGGAGCGAGCCTGCTCGCGATAGCGGTATGTCAGTCAACATGTATGCAACCTGACACGCCGCCATCGCGAGCAGGCTCGCTCCCACAGGAATAGGACAGTGTTTTGCCCGTCAGGCAATCTGCGCCTTCGAAGCCAGATCATCAAACGTAAACTCATCCAGCGCATCCTCCTGCTCATCCAGCACCTGACGCGGATGATCATTGCCGGGAATGCTACTGTCGATCAGGCTCAACAACCGCGAGCCGCGCATCGTCAGCACGAAATTCTCGCCGTTACCGCCCTCTTCCTCCGGCCGTGGCTCGATGAAGCCACGCTCCAGCAGTAACTTTTCATACTCGGCGGCGACCGCTTTCAGATGATCGAGGTTCTCGATTTCTTCGCCCGCCGCCGCTTTCTCTGCAGCGTATTGCTCCGCATAAGGCCGAGGGGTGAAGCTGTGGCCGGCGCCGTTCTGCACTTCGTGCAACAACTTTTCGATCAAGTCCCAGTTATAAGTCGTCATCCTGATCCATCCTCCAAAGAGTGAGATGCCTACTCAAGGTGTGACCGAGACGCTACGTCACCGTTCAGCCGAGCTTCCGGGCGGGTCATTTCACACGCCGACCAACGGTCTGTCGAATCCGACCAGGGTCAAACGACCACTTGCTGAAGTGCCTTTGCCTACAGGAGAAATCACCATGAACGTAGAAAATCATCCCGTCGTCTCGCGCGAAGAATGGCTCGCCGCCCGCCGCGAACACCTGGCCCGCGAAAAAGCCTTCACTCGCGAACGTGACAAACTCAGCGCCGAACGCCGCGCCCTGCCCTGGGTAAAAATCGACAAACCCTACCGCTTCCAGGGCCCTGACGGCGAACTGAGCCTGGCCGACCTGTTCGGCGGCCGCAGCCAACTGATCGTCTATCACTTCATGTTCGGCCCTGGCTGGGAAGAAGGCTGCCAGGGCTGCTCCTTCCTGTCCGACCACATCGACGGCGCCAACCAGCACCTGGCCCATCACGACGTCGCGATGGTCGCCGTTTCCCGCGCCCCGTTCGCCGAATTCCAACCGTTCAAACGCCGCATGGGCTGGGCCTTCGACTGGGTCTCTTCAAACGGCTGCGACTTCAACTACGACTTCGGTGTCAGCTTCAAAGCCGAAGACACCGCCGGAGGGAAAGCCACCTACAACTACGAAACAACCGACACCACCGAGGGCGAACTCCCAGGCCTGAGCGTCTTCTATCGCAATGAAGCCGGCGACATCTTCCACACCTACTCCACCTATGCCCGCGGCCTGGACATGCTGGTCGGCACCTACCACTACCTCGATCTAACGCCCAAGGGCCGCAACGAAGACGAGATCATGGATTGGGTGCGGCATCACGATAAGTATGACGAGGCCAAGCCTCATAGCTGCTGCCACAGCTGAAATTCAAGGCGCCGCTTTTTCCTGACCAGAGCTTGCTAAAGGTCCTACATAAAGCTCGGAAAGCGGTGGCTTGTAGGCCTGGAACGGGTCGCCCTATAGTCCTCAAGTCGCCCGAATGGCGGCCAGGTTTGGCGACCTGACAACGAGATGCAAAAGCGATCTGCTTGTTTGCAGGCGCTCCCGCATCCGCGATACTGCCCCACTCATGGCAGTTGTATGCGGGAGGCCTTCGGGTCTGCCGGTACCTCGTTCCGGTTCGCCAACCTGCGTACAACTGCCACCTTTTTCGTTTGGCGACCATTCAGTTGGTAGCTCTCACTTATCTAACGAGGCTACAACCATGGCTAGATACATGCCCATCACCGGCATCGACTGCACCCCCGCTACCCTGCTCATCGACACCGAAGCCCCCCTCGACGTCCTCTTCGAAACCGCCGACTACCGCATCCGCACCGTGACCCAGGTACTGGAAAACATTGCCTTTCGTTCGGATATCGACTCGGAGACGGTGGTGCTGACCGACTTCTGCAAAATGCTGACGATAGCGCTGCGTGATGGGTGTGATGTGATGGATGTGATTGGGAGGCGGTTGCGGGCGCAGGCTGGGGAATAAATGAGACGGGCGGCCGCCGGTCGCCCATTTCAACGCCAGTTGTTCAGTGCCGGTGGCTCTGCTGAGCCTGCATGTACTGGCGCAGGAGCTGATTAATACGTGTCTGATAGACTGTGCCCTGCCCCTTGAACCACTCAAGCACATCGGCGTCGAGGCGAATAGTCACGGCCTTCTTTACCGGCACATGCAACTCGGCTCGGCAAAAAAAATCCTTATCCAGTTCAGGAACATCGCTGGTATCGATGTCCTGGTCGTCCATATTGGCCAGGCGTCCCCAGTCAGTTTTCGATGCTTTCGACATAATATTTGGCCTCCTGTCCAAAAAGCAAAAAGGGGACAGATTCATTTTCCAGACCCAGCCCTCGGCCGCCCCTGCCCTCGCTGCTCTACCCGCACACCCGCAATCCGCTCGACCTCATCTACGAAACGGCTTGTACCCGTTAGTTGACCTCGCTGCAAAGCATCGCGGATTAATCGAAGCTGATCAGTCGGAATGGCCTGGCGCACAAACTCTTCATACCGAAGCCGCCGCTCCATCGAGGTATCACCCAAGGCCATAAAGCATGGATCAGCATCTAACCAGCCCCCACCAGACTCATTATCTACCCGGCTTCGATAGCTCGACCATGCATAGTCTGCGACGTTGGCGACCATGCGAGCGCGCACAGGATTCAATTCAATGTAACGACTACAAGCAAGCAAATATGAGTCCGACTGCACTACACTGGATTTGTAACGACTTTCCCACAACGTGCCTGAACGCCCTTCCAATCGATTTCGATAGCGCGTCGCACGAGCAGCCAGCGCTTTCATTAACTGCCCCAGCCCAACAGTCGACTCCCCTGGAGCTAGCAGCAAATGGACATGATTCGTCATCAGGCAATAGGCGTAGACCTTTACCCCGAACGCATCCTTTAGCTCGCGCAGATCAGAGAGATAGCGCTGATAATCCTCTGCCGCTGCAAACACCACCTGCCGGTTATGGCCGCGTTGTACTACGTGATGTGGGTAATTCGGTAAAACAATACGTCCCATCCTGGGCATATTGGGTTCCTCCATCCTTGGAAGCTTTCAGCGTAGCAGAGGGTTGAAAAATAAATCTGTCCCCTTTTTCGCTACACCTTTTCATTCTTTAAATTTTTAAACCACATAAAACCACGTCATCCGAAACTCGAACTACACCATCAACGATAGACAAACCATCCTCGGACTCAAAAACGCTAAACCCACAGCCCCCAAAATCAAAATACGCACCAACACACCCATCTTCAACATTCACTACAACGTACTTATATACAGCAAGGAGCTGCTTATCAAAATACTTATTCAGCTCATCCGAATACCGAATCGGGTAAGCAAAATCATCGGATATTTCATCTAACCCCAACAGCTTCGGCTCAGAGCCAACGGATAAAATCCTTAACACCCCCTCCCCGATGTCCAATGAAACCCATCCCGCCTCTGAGAACCTAAAAAAAAGAACCAGCATTTCACAAACCAAAGATCTCGATATAAAAAAAGATCGAAATCTAAACTCGCAGATCCTATCACCAATAATCATTAAGCCATATCTCATGATTAAAATTTAGATGACTTTTCTGGAATCAGAGTATCAAACTCATATTTTCCACCAGACAACACCCGCAAACTCACAGTACTATTCGTCTTTGAACTGTATACATGAATAAGATCATAGCCACCTCGAACAGCAGTTTTGGGAATCAAGTCACTAATGGCTGTAACGTTCTCCAATGTCTCTTTAACTGTCCGTTTGGCCTGTTCAACACCTGCACGACTGGCCTCGTAATGCATAGAAAAGGGGACAGATTTATTTTCCAGACCCAGCCCTGGGCCGCCCCTGCCCTCGCTGCTCTACCCGCACACCCGCAATCCGCTCGACCTCATCTACGAAACGGCTTGTACCCGTTAGTTGACCTCGCTGCAAAGCATCGCGGATTAATCGAAGCTGATCAGTCGGAATGGCCTGGCGCACAAACTCTTCATACCGAAGCCGCCGCTCCATCGAGGTATCACCCAAGGCCATGAAGCATGGATCAGCATCTAACCAGCCCCCACCAGACTCATTATCTACCCGGCTTCGATAGCTCGACCATGCATAGTCTCCAACATCGGCGACCATGCGAGCCCGTACAGGATTCAATTCAATGTAACGACTACAAGCGAGCAAATATGAATCCGACTGTACCACGCTGGATTTGTAACGGCTTTCCCACAAGGTGCCTGAACGCCCTTCCAATCGATTTCGATAGCGCGTCGCACGAGCAGCCAATGCTTTCATTAACTGCCCCAGCCCAACAGTCGACTCCCCTGGAGCTAGCAGCAAATGGACATGATTCGTCATCAGGCAATAGGCGTAGACCTTTACCCCGAACGCATCCTTTAGCTCGCGCAGATCAGAGAGATAGCGCTGATAGTCCTCTGCCGCTGCAAACACCACCTGCCGGTTATGGCCGCGTTGTACTACGTGATGTGGGTAATTCGGTAAAACAATACGTCCCATCCTGGGCATATTGGGTTCCTCCATCCTTGGAAGCTTTCAGCGTAGCAGAGGGTTGAAAAATAAATCTGTCCCCTTTTTTCCAGACCAAATCACGTCGGTCAGCCAGGGCAGATATCAGGAAGCATGGGCATGCCAAACACGTTAAGTAAGTGCCATTCAAAACTGTCTCCTTTTTTGCTTTTTTCTCGTTCCTTTTTTCGAGCCTTTTTAAACTTTCGAATCACTCCACAAATCATTTAGAACAATCAGCACTCTGGAATAGGCTAGCAACTGCACTTCTACAACCACAACCCGTCCAGAGAGATGTATTTCCAACGGAACTGAAATACTTACATCCTGACTCTCTGAAGCCTTTGAAAATACCGCAGCAGTGATATGACTAGTAATACTTAGAATATCAGAATAAAGCACATTAACAGCTTCGTCCTTAAAATCTATCGTCAAGCCTCTTCTAAAAAACCTTAAGATACAACCATCCAAACCAACCTCATATACTCCCCGCCCTAAAACTGGATCACTTATAAATGTTAAGTACTCACCATAACCAGACACACTTAGACTTTCAAGATGCTTACTCACGGATTTCAGATAAGACATTATTTCAGCCCCCTCAAAAAACTTCTAAGACCGTCGTTGGTAGCAGGAAAACTAAAAGAAAATCTGTCACCTACTTTCCCTGCGCCTAATGCGGCACCTTCCTCAGACGCATAATAACCTCTTAAAGTTACGGTCTTGCCTCCTTGAGCCTGCATGTATTCTATAAGCTTTTTTAGAGGTCCAACTAACTCTGCCGCCCCATCTGGACCATACCCAATAAAACCTTTCGATGTGCCAATAGCAAAGTCGTCAAACACGACCTCACCGGCATTTATCGTCACTTTTGGAGAATATATGGTACCGACCCCGTTGGCAGCGTCAAAAGAAACTTCTCCAAGGAAAAAAGGGGATAGATTTATTTTCAACGCACGCCTTGAAAAATAAATCTGTCCCCTTTTTTCCTACCAGTACCTTTTACACCGACTAATTATCGGCTATGGGCAGTACTCCACCGTATAATCACTCTCTAGTTCTTGTTGTATCGATTTGGCCAGTTGCATCCCTTCGGCTATGTGCCGAAGCTCTGCCTCAGGCGTGGTAAAACCAGAATCTGGCGGGTAGTCACTGTTGAACGTCGCCTGATACTCACCGTCCCACTTACTGATTTTGGCCCTCAACTCTTGAGAAATCGGCAGATCTTCAATATCAATGTGCCCCATTCTATCCGGATCTGGGCAGAATATCGGCCCAGCCAAATACTCATTTGTTAGTCTTAACCTGATCATGGCAATGGCTTCCAAGAGCTGACCGGATTAGCTCGAACCACGAAGCCGTTTGAGCCAACCCCAACAGCAATATTTTGTTCAACACCATTGTAAGTGATGCGATAAACGTTAGCCGAACCATTGGTCCCGACAACTTCTCCACGCTCAAGAGCATTCATCACAACATTTGGAATGTCATCCCGGGAGATCCCTTTATTGATAAAGTCGACCTCGTGTCGCTTGTAGATGTGTTGCAACCCGGCGGCATCAGTACCATTTTCCAGCCAGACGGTTCGACCGTCTGGCAGTCTACGGATATCAACCACATTTTCTGGTGTGATCTTAGTGCCTACAGGCAAGCCCGAGATCAATTCGTCTCTTGTCAGAGTCGAACCTGACACTCCTTTTGCACCTCCTTTCCCTATTAAAAACCCGCCGACCACAGCGAGCAGATAGCTCCCCCAACTAGCAGCCTCAGGTGAAACCCCCTCGCCCTCCAACGATAGCTGCGTTTGCGCCTGAGTCAAAATGCCAATAGCATTGGTATTTTGCAGCTGATAACGATGCAGATCTTCCCGAAACATTACAGGAAGAGTGTCGTCCAAAGCCATATGGGCTAGACGCTCCTGCAAGCTTTTCCGATCATGCAGGATGTCACCGAACAGCTGAACACAAAGATATGCATTGCCATCGCATAACGCTGCAAGCGCATCATCGTCCGCAACGCTTTGATCTCTGAACCGCTGCTTTACTTCCTCACAGTTTCCTTTCGCTTCACAAGAACGGGCGGCTGCTTCCAGATCATCCAGTTCTTGATGCCCCGTAAAATTGTATTGAGTGGCATTTTTTGCAATCCACCCGCCCTTGTCCATCTTGCTGGCGTCCGTATCCTCCTGCGCCGCAGCAGCCAAAACACCAACAATTTGCGAGCTCATGCTCAAAAGGTCTTCATTACCTTTCACCAGCGTGTTCAGGTACGTAACGAGCGCTTCGTTCGCCCCGGCAGCCAATGCACCGGTTCTGAAATCCCCGCCCGTTACTTCCGCTAACAAGCCTCCCACCATCGCGTGAACAGCAATTTTCGGCAGAGAGCCGTCCCCAAGAACACCTTTAGTGTAATCACCGACAGCGTTGAAGCTGGCCGCCGCCAACGTATTGAACAACGCACCTTTCAATGCATCGCTTGTGCTGCCGCCTTGTCCCAAGGCCTTGCTCACAAGCAAGGACGTCCCGTTCTGTAGCACTTGATTGGCGGCGAATTGACCGATACCACTCCAACTCCCCAACGACTCGGAAATGACCTTGCCCGTTACCGTATTGGTCTTAGTACCGGTCCAATCGTTGAAATAAGCTGCTGTAAGACCCGCTGTAATCGCTGAGATGGCATAATTCTTCAGTGCATCTGAAGAAGTCACGTCTTTAATTACTGCGCCAAGGTCACCGCCATTGTTAATGGCGCTGACTGTTGCGTTCGTCGATACATTTGACGCAACGGCGCCAGCAATTCCTCCCCCGACACCTCCGCCAGCCATACCTGCTACGGCCGGCCCGACAACTGCGGCCATGAGGATAGCAATGATGATCTGCGAGGCCGGTCCCAGCCCGGAATTGCTGTATTTAAACGACTCGTGAATTTCTTTCACTTGTCGCCAGTCCACGTCCCCTCTTGCCTCTGCCTGTTTGAGCCAAGCGAGTTGGGGATCGGCCTTTACCATTGCATCGATGGACTGACTGACGGTTTGTTGGTTGATTTGTTTTACATCAATTGTCAGCCCACCAACCGCGTTGATCACTACATCACCGGCCGCTTTCATCTGTGTCTGACGGAAGGTTTCGTCGGTGTGCCCTTTGCCTTTTGACGAGACCCAAAAAGCGTTGTTGTTGGTTTTCTCGTGGCTTTCCTGGTGGAGATCCTTCACTCCTTCAAAGGTAATCGAACCGCCACTTTGCAGAGTCAAATCACCGCCGCTATTTAGTTTGGCAACCTGATACCTTTGATCTGTGCCGCTGATCAGCATCAGATCACCACCTGTGGTGATCTCGCTTCCAACATGGGTGATTTTGGTGACCTCGTCACGCTTGGTCTGTTTGGTGCCCCAACTGCCCTTTTTCTTTTTGTCATACAGCGAATAGTCGCTGTCTTGTGCCGCTAGCAGTTGAAGATTGCCACCTGCCACCAGATAGGCTTCGTCACCTGCGGTGACGCGAGTCGATACCACCGACATGTCCTTACCGGCCTTGAGCGAAACGTCCCCTCCCGCCGTCACGGTACTGCCGATTTGCTTGACGTGGTCTTCCTGTGTCGTGAGTTTCTTGGATTTGGAATAGGAGTGGCTTTCGTCCGCAGCGGAGCTCAGAAGCAGATTTTCGGCAGCGGTGATTCCAATATCGCGCCGGGCCTCGATCTGGCTACCGATTTCGGCAACATCTCGACCAGCACGAATGGTCAGATCCTGACCCACATCCAGCGTAGAACCGTATTGGGTGATGCTGGAGCTCTGTTTTCCACCGAGATTCGCGCTGTTATATTGCTCGGCCGTGGCAATAGCGACATCACGACCAGCATTAATGATGGTGTCTCGTCCACTCTCCAGCACTCCCCCCTTGCTGGTGAAATCACGCCCGGCGTTGATAGTTAAATCATTCGCGGCCTCGACACGTGCGGCGCTATCGACAAACTCACGGTGCAAGTGGGTGTTATCGCCACTGGCAGTCAGGGAACGCTCAATAATCACGTCACCTGCGGCTGCGATTAGATTCACATCCCGCCCAGCGACAATACCCCCTGCCTTATTAACAAGGTCATTGCCCGCCAACAGATCCAATCGATTACCCGCTTCAACCAGCCCGCTGTTAACAAGGTCCTTACCAGCTGTCGCACTAAGATCAGTGGTCGCACGCAACGTACCGGCATTCGTCAGATCCTGACCGGCAATCAGCTTGACATCCGCCCCCTGAATCAACGCCCCGTTCGGCGCCAGACGATTGTTCACCTGGGCCATGTACAGCACCGGCACCAGCACCTTCTCGCCGTTTACCTCATGCTCTTCCAGCCAGACGATGTCATGGGTCAGCGCCGCGACTTGCTCCGAAGTCAGCGTCACGCCCACCGACAAACCAAGTTGCTGTTTGCTGGCGATGGCGTTGTCCATCAGGTACTTGAACATCCCCTCGTCGCTGGTCTGGCCGTCGATGAAGCGCTGGCCGGTGCGGGCGACTACCGCTTGCTGGATCAAGCGTTGTTCGTAGAGTCCATCGCCCAGGCGTTTGGTGCTCTGGTCGGGGTCGTACTTGAGTTCGCCCAGCAGGTAGTCCGAGCTCATGAACGACTTGAGCTCAGTGAGCGCGGGGTTGGTTTCGATCAGGTATTTCTGTGGGTTAGTTTTGAACGAGGTATCCGGCACACCTTGGACCCGCGCGACCGTTTGAATGGACGCAGGTGTGGCAACTACGTTGCCCACCATGGGGACGACCCGTGCCGTTGGGATAAGGCTGGTGCCGGTGATTGCTCCCACCTGGGCCACATCGCCCAAATTGCTGTTGCGGCTCGGCATTGGCAGGGAATGGCCGCCGTTTTCAACAGGCGCGCTTGCATCGGGCACGCGGCTGTTCACGTTGCTGTCGGTGGTTTGGCGAGTGACTTGAGTGAATTGCCGGTCAGCCGTGACCAGTTGCGCGGCCTCACCGACCTGCACGCTGCGAGCCTGGGCGTCCGGCAGGTCCTGCTGGCGCTGAGCGGTGCTGATGGAATTGTTGGACATGCTCCAGCTTTGTGGCGCGTTGTCGGCCTGGGTCGCCTGTTGGGCCGAGCCACCCTGGCCGCTCAGGCGAAACAGGCCATTCTGCCCGGTAGGCAAGCTGAAACCCGGCAGGGTCAGCGGGTTGAGCTGTTGTTGCGCGAGGTTGGGTGGGAGTTGTCCATTGATCTGTATGACTGCCGGAGTCACCTGGCCGCTGAGTTGAGTCGAGCCAACTTTGGATGCGCCGCCATGTAGAGTGACGCCTTCACGGACGACACTGTTGGTGAAGTTCTGAGTTGCATTGATGTGCACCGCTCCGCCGGCCTGTACGACGGCACTGGCGAAGTTAGAGGGGCTGTTGTAGGTGATGGTGTTTTCGAAGAAGGCGGCGTTTCTGACAGAAGCCGGTGCGTCGGTACGCACCCCGTCGTTGTAGTGTGCCGGGTCAAGATTGTCAGGGCCGCCATCAACATGAACTATGCCAAAGGACGTGTAGGGATTGTCCCCTCGACCTCCAGGCTTCGAAAGTACCGTGAACATGGACTCGACATTGGTAGCGTTCCAAGCATGCAAGCTGGGACGCTGGTATTGATTATAGTAAAGGGGATCATTAGCGGCGTTGTAGTTCAGCACCGCCTCCCAAAAGGCCATATTCTCATCGGCTTTGTGGGGTAAGTTGAATGAACGTCGTACGCTGTAATCACCTGCAGACGCTCCGCTGTTGGTGAAGGTTTGCAGGCTAAGGGTCAAGTTGCCGCGAGCGCTAACCGTCGAGGCTCGATTGAGAAAATCGCCCCCATTAGCTAGGAAATTTTTTCCGGCCGTCATACTGGCTGACGCAGAATCCTGAACGATCTGAGATGTATAGTTTTCCACCCAGACCATGTAACCGTCTTCTTTGTAACCAATGTACGGAACGAACTCTGCACAGGCGTAACACTGGATCCCGATGTAACCCGACACCAACCCACCCGTAGCCTCAAACACATCCTTACGGTTCTCGATATGATCCGCCGCCAGGGTCAAGTCGCCGCCGCTTTCAATCGATGCCGAGATATTGGCAATCGAAGCGCTCCAGGCGTTGCTGTCATCGCGACTGATGCTGATGTTGCCCGTGCCATAGACGTCGGCAAAACGGTTGGTGAAGTCGTTGACGCGCAACGCCATGTCCGCGCCGCTGAAGATCAAACCGTTCTGGTTGAGCAGGCTGGACGCACCCAGGCGCAGGTTGCCGCCGCTGCCCAGCGTCCCGTAGTTGTTGATTGAGCCGGCATTGACGGTCAGGGCGGAGGCGGCAGTCATGCGGCCGTAGTTGTCGAGTTGCCCATTGATCTTGAGCGTGGCGTCTGCCCCGCTGGCAACGCTGCCCGCGCTGCCCAGATTCAACGAGGCGGCCGTCAGGGTCAGGTTGCCCAGGCTGCTGTAGCGCCCATTGCCCCCATAACTCCCCCCCAATACCAGACTGATCGACCCATCACTGGCAATCAGCCCATCGTTACTCCAACTCCCCCCACTCCCCACCAAACTGGTAGAAGCCAGCAACTGCCCCGTCCCGGTCTGAGTCAGGTTATTCACGTTGATAGTCAGGCGTCCGGCCTGGATCACGCTGCTGTTGGTCCAGCTGTCAGCCGTCAGCGTCAAGCCGCCACGAGTGACGAGGCTGCCGCCGGCGTTGGTGAGGTTGGCAGTGGAGATGTCAAAGTCGCCGCTGCCGACATGCAGCAGCCTGCCGCCCAGGTTCTGGAAATTGGTGGCGTTAAGGATCAGGCCGTTGTTGGCGGTTTCCAGCGTGCCGTTGCGGTTGTCGAACAGGCCGCCAATCTGGAAGTTGGTCGTGCCACCGCTACCCAACGCCCGCAATTGCCCGGTCTGGTTATCCAGGCTCGTAGCCTTGATCGCCAGGGTGCTGTCGCTTTCGATGATGCCGAGGCGATTGTTCAACGCGCCGGTGAGGTTGAGGTCGATCTGGCTGCCGGCGATCTGGCCGTCGTTGTCGCCGCTGTTGTCGAAGTCGTTGGCCGTGACGTTGATCTTGCCTTTGGCATAGAGGCCGCCGTTGCGGTTGTCGAAGTCGTGGGTGGTGACGGTAGCGTCGCCGCTCTGCGCGGAGATGCGTCCGCCGTAGTTGTCGAGGCCGCCGAGGGCGATCAGGTTCAGGCGCTGGGCCTGGGTGATGCCGCCTTGGCGGTTGTTGTTCAGGTCGTAGCCGTTTCTCAGCACGCCGGTCAGTTGGGTGGTGAGCATCCCTTGTAGGCTGGCGAGTACACCGCCTCGGTTCTCCAGGTTGCGCCCGATGACAGTCACGTCTCCGGCCTTGGCTTGGAGGCGGCCGCTCTGGTTGTCGATGTCTAGATTGACGGTCAGCTGCAGCGCGCCTTGGCTTTGCACGGTGCCTTTGCCATTGGTGAGGCTGGCCGCATCGATCTGCACGCCGCTGTTCTGGCTGTAAATCAGACCATCGGCGTCGTTCTGTACCGCGCCGTTGGTGTCCACGACGAGTTGACCATTGGCCGCGACGGTGCCGCGATTGCGGTTGTCCAGCCCCCCCGTGAGCAAGGTCAACAGACCTTGGCTGGCGATCTGACCACCCTGGTTGTCGATCTGCGTGGTGCGCTCGACCCGCAATGGGCCGATGCTGGCAAGTTTGCCGTTGGTGTTGGTCAGGGCGCCAAGCAGGTCCAGGGTGACGGCGGCGTTGCCGATCAGGTTGCCGCCGCTGTTGTCCAGGCTGGTGCCGGTGAAGTTCAGGGCTTGTTGCGCATTGATGGTGCCGCTGGCGTTGCCCAGGGTCATGGCGTTCATGACCAGGGTGGCGCCGCTGTCGATCAGGCCGCCTTGGGCGTTGTTCAGCGAGCCGCCGGTGACGGTCAGGGTCTGGTCGCTGCCGCTGGAGAGGATGCCGCCACGGTTGTCCAGGCTGGCCGCGTTGACGGTGAGTGTTTTCTGGGTGACCAGCGCGCCGGCGCCGCTGTTGAGCAGTGCGCCGCTGAGGGTGACGCCGAGGTTTCCGTCACGGCTGGAGAGTGTGCCGTTGTTGCGGTTGTCGAGGCTGGCGCCCTTAACGTCCAGTCCCTGCCAGCCGGAGATCAGGCCGTTCTGGTTGACCAGAGTGGTACCGGTCACGCCGAGGTTCTGGCTGCTGATCAGCTTGCCGCCGGTGTTATCAATCGTCTGGCCGCTGAGGTTGAACCCTTGGCTGCTGGAGATTTCGCCACCCTGGTTATCCAGATTGCGCAGGCCGTTGACGGTCAGCAAACCTTTGGCAGTGATCAGGCCGTTGCGATTGTTCAGGTCATGCCCGCCGAGGTTCAACGTCACGGCTTGTTCGCCCAGCAGACGCCCGCCGTTTTGGCTGAGAGCGGCCAGGGTCAGGTTCAGGTCACCCTTGGCCGACACTTCGCCGCCGTCGCTGGAGTCCAGCGAATCGGCTTCGAGAGTCAGGCTGGATTGAGCATTGATCAGGCCGTTGGCGCTGTTGTTCAGGGCCATGGCGTTGAGAATCAACGCACCGCCCGCCAGCACGCTGCCGCCCTGATTGTTCAGGTTGCCGCTGTTGAGGGTCAGCCGTTGTGCGGCGCTGATCAGGCCTTCGGCCTGGTTGTCGAGTTGTTGGTCAACCGTCAGGTCGAGGTTGCCACGACTGGTGAGGGTGCCGCCGTTGTTGTTCAGGCTTTGCGCATGGGCATCGACGCTGGCCGCGCCGATCAGGCCCTTGACGTTGTTCAGCGCTTGGGCAATGCGCAGGGTCAGGCCCTGGGTGCTGAGCAGCCGGCCGCCATCGTTGTTGAGGTTTTGTGCCGCCAGGGTGAAGGCTTGGGCGCTGGAGATTTCACCGCCCTGATTGTTCACGCCGAGCAGGTTTTTCAGCAGCAGCGTGCCGGGAGCGTTGATAAGGCCGTTCTGGTTGTTGAGCTGGCCGTTGTTCAGGTTCAGGCTCAGCGAGTTGTTGCTGAACAGCTGGCCGCCCTGTTGATCCAGGCCGGACACCGAGGCCGTCAGCGCGCCTTGGCTGCCGATGCGGCCGCCGTCCTGGTTGGTGACCTGGGTCGCATTGATATTCAGGGTGCTGCCGCTGTTGAAGCGTCCGTTCTGGCTGTTGTTGAACGTACCAGTGGTGACGTTCACCGCGCCTTTACCGCTGATGCTGCCCTGCTGACGGTTGTCCAGCGCCGTGCTGGTGAGCAGCAACGCGCCGTCGGTCACCAGTTCGCCGCCCTGGTTGTCGAGGCGGCCCAGGCTTTTAACCGAGAGGTTGGCCGCGCTGGACAGGCTGCCGCCAATGTTACTCAAGTTAGCGGCGCTGACGTCCAGGGTGCCTTCGCTACTGATTTGACCTTGGGTGTTGATCAGGTCGCCACTGAGGTCGATGCGCTGGTTCTGTTGGCTGACCAGATAGCCGCCGCTGTTGTCCAGCGAAGCGCCCTCGAGGCTCAATTGCGTCTTGGCGCTGAGCAGGCCCTTGTTGCGGTTGATCAGTTTGTCCACGGTGAGCTTCAGCGCCTGCCCGGCGAATACCTGGCCGCTGTCGCTGTTGTCGAGGTTTTTGCTCACCAGCGTGACGCCGGTGTTGCCGCTCAGCTCACCGCCACGGTTGTCGAGATCGTCAACGTTGAGATCCAGCGCTTTCGTTGCGCCGATCAAACCGGCCTGGCGGTTGTCGAGGCTCGACGCTTTCAACGTCAGGTCCGTGGTGCTGACCAACGTGCCTTGGCGGTTGTCCAGCGCGGTGACGGTGACGTCGAGCCCAGCTTTGCCGGCGATGCTGGCGGCGCGGTTGTCCAGGCGATCAGCGTTCACTGTCAGCGCGCCGTCGGCGATCAGCGAACCGTGCTGGTTGTCGAGCAACTCATCGACCTTCACATCGAGCTGACCGCGACTGCTGATCAGGCCGTCGCTGTTGTCCAGGCTGGCGCTGTAGCTGTCCACGGACGCGGCCGAGATAATCCCTTTGGCGTTGTTCATCGCTTGCACGGTTCGCAACATCAGGCCTTGGTTGCTGAGCAGTTTGCCGCCACTGTTATCGAGATTTCGCGCCGCCAGGGTGAACGCCAGCTGGCTGGAAATTTCACCACCCTGGTTGTTGACGTCCTTGAGGTTGCTCAGCAGCATTAAGCCCGATGCGTTGATCAGGCCGCCCTGGTTGTTCAACTGGCCCTGGTTCATGTTCAGGCTCAAGCTGGTGTTGCTGAACAGTTCCCCTTGCTGTTGATCCAGACCGGTGACCGATGCGCTCAACGCCTGACTGCTGGCGATACGACCGGCGGCGTTATTCACTTGGGTGGCAGTGAGGTCGAGGGTGTTGCCCGAGGTCAGGCGCCCGCCCTGGCTGTTATTGAAAGCGCCAGTGCGGACTTCAGTGGCGGCGCTGCCCGAGATCAGGCCTTTCTGACTATTGTCCAGGCTCGCGCTCTTGAGGGTCAGGCCGGCATCGGTGCTGATGGAGCCGCCCTGGTTGATCAACCCGCCCAGGCTGACAATCGACAAAGCGCCAGCGCTGCCGAGGCTACCGGCGGTGTTATCGAGGCTGCCGGCGTTGACGGTCAGTTCACCTTCGCTGCTGATCAGGCCTTTGTTATTCAACAGTGCATCGTCGAGTGTGATCACCAGACCGTTGAGGCTGCTGAGTGCGCCACCGCTGTTATCCAGCGTACTGGCGTTGAGTGTCAGGCTGCCTTGAGCGTGGATCAGCCCCTTGGTCTGGTTGATCAGTTGCGCGACCTTCATTTCAAGAGCGTTGCCGGCAATCAGTTTGCCGCCGTCGCTGTTGTCCAGTCGTTGAGCACCGACCTTGACGCCCAGTCCTGCGGACAATTCGCCGGCCCGGTTGTCAATCTGACCGACCTGCACATCCAGCGCTTTTGTGCTGCCGACCAAGCCACCGTTGCGGTTATCCAAAAGGCTGCCGTAAAGATTCAGGTTGCCTTGGGCCACCAGCGCACCGCCCTGCTGCTGCTGCAGGGTATCGATCACTGCGGTGAGGTCGGTCTGGCTGGAGATGCGGCCGAGGTCGTTCCGCACTTCGTCGGCCTTCAAGGTCAGCGGGCCGACGCTGCTCAGCAGGCCACCACTGTTGTCCAGCCGTGTGCTTTCGACGTTGACGCCGGCCTTGCCGGTGATGATCCCGTTGTTACGGTTGTCCAGTTGCGCGATGGTCAGTTGCAGCGCCTTGTCGGCGCGGACGTTGCCGCCACGGTTGTCGAGGCTGCCGGTTTGCAGGTCCAGTGCGCCCTTGGCAATCACTTCGCCCTGGCTCTGGTTGTCCAGCAGGCCGCTGATGCGTGCACTCAGACTGCCGTCGCTGATTACCTGCCCGCCGTTGCTGTTGTTCAGGCTCGCGGCCTGGATGTCCACAACCTTGCCCGAACCGAGCACGCCCTCGCGGTTGTCCAGCACACCGCCAAGGCTGATGATCAAGGCGCCGTCGCCCAGTACCTGACCGTTGCGGTTATTCAGGGTCATCGCGTTGAGCCGGGTCAGGCCGGCGCTGGAGATTTCGCCCTCCAGGTTGGTCAGCGTCCCGTCAATGTTCACGCTCAGGTCGGCGCCGCTACCCAAGGTGCCGCCGCTGTTGTCCAGGCTGACGGCCCTCAGGTTGAAGGCCTTGTCGCTGGAAATCTCGCCATCGCGGTTATTCACAGCGGCGAGGTTGTTCAGCAGCAGCGCGCCGGGGGTACTGAGCAGCCCGCCCTGGTTGTTCAACAGCCCATGGTTGAGGTCGAGGGAAAGACTGGTGTTGCTGACCAGTTGGCCGTTCTGTTGGTCAAGCCCGGTGACGTTGGCATTCAGAGCCTTGGCACTGGCGATGCGGCCAGAAGCGTTGTTCACCTGACCAGCCTTCAAGAGCAGCGTGTCGCCGCTGATCAGGCTGCCGCCCAGGTTGCTCAGGGTCGCGGCGCTGTCGATGCTCAACGCGCCGACGCTGGTCAGTTGGCCTGCATCGTTAGTGATCCCGGCGGCTTTGACACTGGCGGTGGTGTCGCTTTTGAGGCTGCCCTGGGCATTGAGCAGTTGCCCGCGCAGGTCCAGATTCATCCCTTGTCGGGCATAAAGCGAGCCCTGGCGGTTGTCCAGTTGGCCGGCCTTGACAGCCAGTGCGGCTCGGCTGGAGATCAGCCCCTGGCTCTGGTTGATCAGACGTTCCAGGGTCAGGCGCAGGTCGCCGTAGGCAATCAGTTTGCCGCTGGTGCTGTTGTCCAGCTCGGTGCCGGTCAACGTCAGGACGCCCTGGCTCGACAGCTCACCACCGCGGTTATCCAACTTGCCAACATTGAGGCCGGCGGCCTGGGTTGTGGTGACAACGCCGCTCTGACGGTTGTCCAGGCTCGCCGCGTTGAGCGTCAGCAGTCCCGCCGACGACAGTAATCCTGCCTGATTCAACAGTTGCGCCGAGATGCTGGCGGTGAGCGCGCCGTCACTGAGCAAACGGCCCGCCGTGTTATCCATCGACCCGGCGCTGAGCTGGACATTCTTGCTTGAGGTGAGCCGGCCACTGCGGTTGTTCAACTGGCCGCTGGCGTTGATATCCAAGCCCTGCCCCGCCGCAACCAGGCCCGCAACGTTGTCCAGAGAAGCAACGCGCAGCGTGACGCCGCTCAGGCCGGTGAATTCGCCACTGTTGTTATTCAACTGCCCGACATTGGCCGTCAGGTTGCCGTTGCTGCTGACGGTGCCCTTGGTGTTGAGCAGGGTGTTGGCGGTAACGTTCAGTGTATTGCTGCTGAGCACCCGCCCCTTGTTTTGGTTGTCCAGGGTCGCGGCGTTGACCGTGGTGGCTTGTCCACCGCTCAGGGTTCCGCTCTGGTTGCTCAATGTCTGCGCAACGTTAACCGTCAGATTACGACTGGCCACAACGCTCTTGCCATTGTTACCCAGGCTCTGCGCCGTCAGGCTCACATCACCCGCCGAATTACGGGTGTTATCCGCATTGAGCCCAGCCTCGATGATGCCGTTGTTGCTCAACTGCCCACCCGCGCTCAGCGTAATATTGTCCCGCGCCGCAAGACTCTGCTGGTTGCTCAGGCTGCCCTGAGTCCGGGCGTTCAACGTGGTGCCGGCGTAGACCGGACCTTTGGCATCAAGGCTCGCCGCCTTGACATTGACCGCACCGCTGGCCGAGGTCTGCGCCATACTCAAATGCCCATTGGCATCGAGCTGAATATCCCCACCGCTGGCGATCATCTTGCCGTCCAGTTTCACACCGACACCGGCCTCGGTCCCCACCAGCTTGATCGCCCCGGCGTACATGCCGCCCAGGGCCGAGGAGTCGATCGCCAGTTGCGGCTTGGCGCTGCCGTCATCGGCCCGTGCAGTGGCTTTGAGGGTGGCGGCATCGACGTCGTTGCGACCGGCGACGATGGTCAGGTTTTTCGCCTGGATCTCGGCGTTGATCTTCGCGCTGCGGGTGATGATCTCGAAGCTGTCGATGTTGTTGGCGTTGAGGCCCGCGCCTTCGATGGCGACGCTGCCCTGATCAACCTGGTAGCGGCTGACCTGGCCATTTTCGATCACCGGTTTGCCGGTGGTCAGGGTCGCCTTGGGCGTGTTGATGAAGCCACAGCCGTTGCAGGTGATGCCGTAGGGGTTGGCGACGATGACGTGGGCCGACTGCCCTGCCACTTCGGTGTAGCCACGCAGTTGACTGGGATTGCCGCCGTTGACTTCGTTGAGGATGATCCTGGCGGCGGTGCCGTTGAGGTTCGGGTTGCCGAGGATGATTCCGCCCAGTTGCGTGGACTGGGTGCGGGAGGTGGCGTTGTTGAGGATTACACCGTTGCTGCCGACGTTGTAATCCGTGAACTGGTTGTGGGACAGGCCGTTACCGTTGGGCTTGGCGATGTTGACGATGGGCACGCCATTGCCCGCCTGGCCAAGGCTGGTGCCCGGCGCACTGACGACGATGCCGTCGGCCTGGGCCCACATGGGTTGCCAGAACATGACGTTGGCCAACAGGAACGCCAGGCCGCGCTTGGGCATGCCCCAAAACCGGTCACGGTTTTGCAGGGCGGCGGAAGGCTGGCGGGCCAGGAAGGCGTGTTGGCGGTCGTCCATGGTCAAGTCTCGTTGCAGCGAAAAATTAAAGGAAAAAATCCATTCGGAAGTAGATCGGCGCTTCGCGCTCGGTCAGGGCATCCGGGCGTTCCAAGGAATGGGCAAAGGTCACGCTGGCGCTCAGGTGCTCGCCGCGGGCGAACAGTTCCAGCGAGTTGCTGGACATGCGCCCGTGCTCGTCGCCGTTGTAGCGGGTCCCGGTGATCACACCCTGGTCGTAACCCAGGCTGGTGCCGTACTCGGCGAACACCGGGCGCAGCCACTCCAGGGTGACCGGGCGGCTCCAGCGCAGGTCGTTGCGCCAGTAGCCGCCGCTGTCGCCGGCCAGCGACTGGTCCTTGTAGCCGCGAATCGAAGACTGCCCGCCCAGGCTCATGCGCTGCGGGCTGAACAGCGCGTCTTCGCTGCGCTGGCCGGTCATCAGGCTGCTGAAGCTGAAGGACTCGCCCCAGAGCTGGAACGGTTGCAGGTAACTCAGGGTCGCGGTGTATTTGCGATAGCGCGCATCCGGCACCCCAGGACGCGGTTCATGATCGCCCTGGGCGTCGAAGGCGCCGATGCCCTGCTGCATGCCCAGGTCCAGATTGACGAAGGCGCTGCCGACCCGCCGGCCATGGTTGATGCCGAACTGTGCTTCGCTGAGGCGATTGCTGCTCTCGCTGAGCTTGCTGTCTTCGATGAAGTTGTTGGTGCGCAGGTAGGCCAGGCCCGTATTGAGAGAGGTCTTGCTGAAAGCGTCGCGATGAATCACCCGCTCCAGGCGCACCTGATGGTTCTGGCTATCACCGGTCTGTTTGAAATTGAAACCGTTGGCAGCGATCTGCGAACGATATTCGCTCTGGCTGTAGGTGTAGCTCAGGTTCCACCAGCCAAAGGGCAGGTTGTAATAGAGCATGGCGTTTCGGGAGGTGTGCTGGTGGTCGGTCATCGCGTCGTGACCGCCACGCAACATCAACTGATCAGCCAGACCCAGCGGACTGTCCCACTCGAAACTGCTGCCCCACTGCTGCTCGCTGGTACTGCGCTGGCCATCGTTGCTGCGCGACAGCCCGGCGCGCCAGGGCTTTTTCGGCTCGTTGGTGACACGCACTTCGCTGCCGCCGACGTTCTGGCCGGGAGTCAGTTCCATCTTGGCCTGGTTCGATGGCAGGCGATTGAGCTGGTCGACCATCTGCTCGATTTCTCGCAGGTTGACCAGGTCACCGGTCTTGCCGGGAAAGGCCATCGCCAATTCACGGTCCGACAACTGGCTGTTTTCGGCGCCCTTCAAGCCTTCCAGTCGTCCCTCGACCACCAGCACTTGCAGATGCCCCCCCGACAGGTCCTGTTGCGGCAGGTAGGCGCGGCTGGTGACCAGGCCCTTTTCGATGTAGTGGTCGGTGATGACCTTGAGCAGTTCGTTGAGCTGCGGCACGCCCAGGCACTGGCCGATGTAGGGCCTGAGCAATTGCTCGCGCTCACGGGCGGAAAGACTGTCGGCGCCCTTGAGTTCGATGGTCTTGATGGGAAAGCAACGGGTATCGGCCGGCGCCGTCGGTTGAGTCGGCTTCACTTCCTGACCGGGCAGGTCCTTGAGTTCTTCCAAGCGGCGGCGCTGTTCTTCGAGCAGGCGATTCTGGCGCTCGCGGATCAGGTCGGTGTCACCAGGCGTAGGGGCAGCATGAGCGAATGTCAGCGGAGAAAGGCACAGCAAAGCCAGGCACAACCTCGCCCAAAGGGCGGGTGAGGACATGTTCGATCCCTCGAGCGAAATGATATCAAAATAGCGGCGCGATATTAGATAGCCATCATCTTGGCGTCAATTAAATAGTGGGACGCCCAAGGTATAACCCCGACCGTTCATCGGGAATCAGCCCCCTCGGTCTTTCAGGTACGAAACGTCCCGCTTGAAGGCCGGAAGTTGCCTCTGAAGTCGACAGACATCTCGCCAGCCGCACCTCCCCCCTCGGACTAATGAACTTTCAACCCAACCCAAGCCTCAACCCATTACTGCCCAAATAAGGAATACGAGGCCCACACCATGAAAACCCTCATGAAGTTCACTCTAGCGGCCGCCCTGACCTGCGCCCTGCCCGCCTGGGCTACTTGCACGCCCGAGGAAGCGACCATCAAACGCGAACAATTGGCCGACAAGGTCGCCAAGCTCACCGAGCAGGATCCGGCCAAGGCCAAGGAAATGAACGACGAATTGCAGGCCATGGATCTGGGAACATCCAGCAAGGATCTGCCGGACAAATGCCAGTTGATCGATAAGCGCCTGCAAGAGCTGGAAGCGGCGGAAAGGAAGGCTGGCTGAGCGCTCCATCCCCCCCATAAAAAAACCGGACTCAGGGTCCGGTTTTTTTATGAAGCTTATCGCCGTGTCATTCAGCCGCCGGCGCCTGTGGCTTGCGGCGCTTGAGCGGGGCCATGCCGTCCTTGCTGACCAGGGCCGGGGCCTCGGTCTTAGGGCGGTTGGCGGTCTTGCGCTTGGTCGGGGCCTTGGCGGTGGTTTTCTTCTTGTCGCCCTTGGCATCGACTTTTTTCTTCTTCGCGCCAACGGCCTTGCCCGAAGCCTTGACCTTTTTAGGTCCGCTGTAGGTGCCTTTGACTTCCTTGATGGTACGGCGCTCGAAGCTCTGCTTGAGGTAGCGCTCGATGCTCGACATCAGGTTCCAGTCGCCATGACAGATCAGCGAGATCGCCAGGCCATCATTGCCGGCACGGCCGGTACGGCCAATGCGGTGTACGTATTCATCGCCGCTGCGGGGCATGTCGAAGTTGATGACCATGTCCAGGCCTTCCACGTCCAGGCCGCGGGCAGCGACGTCGGTGGCGACGAGGATCTTCACGCCGCCCTGCTTGAGACGGTCGATGGCCAGCTTGCGATCCTTCTGGTCCTTCTCGCCGTGCAGCACGAACGCCTTGTATTCCTGGGCCACCAGGCGGCCATAGATACGGTCGGCCATGGCCCGGGTGTTGGTGAAGACGATGGCCTTTTCGTAGGTTTCGTTGGCCAGCAACCAGTTCACGATCTGTTCTTTATGCTGGTTGTGATCGGCGGTGATGATTTGCTGGCGGGTGGTGGAGTTCAACTGGCTGACCGCGTTGAGCTGCAAGTGCTCAGGGTTGTTCAGCACCTTGGCGACCATCTCCCGCAGGCCCGAGCCGCCGGTCGTGGCGGAGAACAGCATGGTCTGCTGACGCTGGCTGCACTCATCCACCAGACGCTGCACGTCTTCGGCAAAGCCCATGTCCAGCATGCGGTCGGCTTCGTCCAGCACCAGCACTTCGACTTCCTTGAGGTCGAGGTTGCCGGCGTTCAGGTGCTCGATCATCCGCCCCGGCGTGCCGATCAGAATGTCCGGCACCTTGCGCAGCATGGCGGCCTGGACCTTGAAGTCTTCGCCGCCGGTGATCAGACCGGACTTGATGAAGGTGAACTGGGAAAAGCGTTCCACTTCCTTCAACGTCTGCTGGGCCAGTTCACGGGTTGGCAGCAGGATCAGGGTCTTGATGCTGACGCGGATCTTGGCCGGGCCGATCAGGCGGTTGAGGATCGGCAGCACGAACGCGGCGGTCTTGCCGCTGCCGGTTTGCGCCGTCACCCGCAGGTCACGCCCTTGGAGCGCGAGCGGAATGGCCGCTGCCTGCACGGGCGTTGGCTCGACAAATTTAAGCTCGGCCACGGCTTTGAGCAGGCGTTCGTGCAGGGCGAATTCGGAAAACACGGGTGCTACCTCGAAGAAATGCAAAAAAACAGCTGCATAGGGTAACGGTTTCAAGCGCGAAGGCCGAGTTTCTTTGTGCAAACGGCGACAAATCTGCGTGTTTTTATCAACGAGTCCGCCATCAACGGTCACTTCACCGGGGTTAAATGCTCTAATTCGCTTCGTCACGCCCACAGAAGAACCGTTTCGCCCATGGATATCAAACAGCTCTGGCTCAACCTTCAAGACCTCTGGGGTGCCCTCGACCAGCATCCACTCCTGCATTCGGGCCTCGCTCTGGCGCTGTTGCTGGTCATTGCGCTGGTCCTCGGACGCCTGGCGCGCTACTTGATCCTGCATGGCGCCAAGCTGCTCGGTCGCCAACCGGCCCTGCAGTGGGTCAACGACCTGCGCCAGAACAAAGTCTTCCATCGCCTGGCACAGACCACGCCCTCGTTGATCATCCAGTTCGGTCTGCACCTGGTGCCCGGCCTCAACAAGACCAGCCTGGTGTTTCTCGGCAATGTCGCCACGGCGTTCACCATTCTGTTCATGCTGCTGGCCATCAGCGCCTTGCTCAGCGCCCTGCTGGATGTTTATGCCCGCACCGAGCACGCGCGTACCCGTTCGATCAAGGGTTATGTACAGCTGACGAAGATGGTGCTGTATGTATTCGGCGCGATCATCATCGTCGCCACCCTGATCGATCGCTCGCCGCTGTTGCTGCTCTCGGGCCTGGGTGCGATGTCGGCGGTGATTCTATTGGTATACAAGGACACGCTCCTGTCGTTCGTTGCCAGCGTGCAACTGACCAGCAACGACATGCTGCGGGTCGGCGATTGGATCGAGATGCCCCAGGTCGGCGCCGACGGTGATGTGGTGGACATCACGTTGCACACGGTCAAGGTGCAGAACTTCGACAAGACCATCGTCTCGATTCCTACCTGGCGCCTGATGTCCGAATCGTTCAAGAACTGGCGCGGCATGCAGCAGTCCGGTGGGCGACGGATCAAGCGTAGCCTGTTCATCGACGCGAGCGGCGTGCGTTTTCTACTCGATGAGGAAGAGCAGCGCCTGACCCAAGTGCGCCTGCTGACCGACTACATCGGCCGCAAACAGGCCGAACTCAAGGCCTGGAACGAAGCCCAGGGCAATGTCGCGGCGATGTCGGCCAACCGTCGGCGGATGACCAACCTGGGTACGTTCCGGGCCTATGCCCTGGCGTACCTCAAGAGCCATCCCGAGATCCAGCCGAACATGACCTGCATGGTCCGGCAACTACAGACCACGGCCCACGGTATCCCGCTGGAAATCTACTGTTTCACCCGTACCACCGTGTGGGCCGACTACGAGCGCATCCAGGGGGATATCTTCGATTACCTGCTGGCGGTGATGCCCGAGTTCGGGTTGCACCTGTATCAGCAGCCGAGCGGCATGGATTTGCGTTCGGGGGTGTTGCCGGCAGTGTTGGGGGCGAGTCATATTCCCGAACCACAGAAAAAAGTCATCTGAAACCCACACACCCTTGTGGGAGCGAGCCTGCTCGCGATTGGCAACCCCAGTCGACACCGATGTCGTCTGACCGATTGCTATCGCGAGCAGGCTCGCTCCCACAGGGGGTTGTGGCTACTGGCTAATTATTTGGCCTGACGCTGCGGGGCCTTGTGGACCATGGTGTAGGCGTAGTCCACGCCCATGCCGTAGGCGCCGCTGTGTTCCAGTACCAGTTGCATCACCGCCTCGTAAGTCTCTTTGTGCGCCCAGTCACGTTGGTATTCCAGCAGCACCTGCTGCCAGGTCACCGGCACCGCACCGGCTTGAATCATGCGCTGTACCGACATGTCGTGGGCTTCTTTGGTGGTGCCGCCAGAGGCGTCGGTGACGATGTACACCTCGTAGCCTTCAGCCAGGGCTTCCAGCGCCGGGAAAGTCAGGCAGACCTCGGTCCACAGCGCGGCGATGATCAGTTTCTTGCGACCGGTGGCTTTCACCGCGTCTACCAGAGCCTTGTCTTCCCAGGAATTCATCGAGGTGCGCTCGATGGGTTTCTGGTCCGGGTGCACCGCCAGCAGTTCAGGCCAGATGTAGCCACTGAAGCTTTCGGTTTCCACCGAGGTGTAGATGGTCGGCACGTTGAAGATCTTTGCGGCTTTAGCCAAACCCACGGTGTTGTTCTTCAGCGTCTGGCGGTCGATCGATTGCACGCCGAAGGCCATTTGTGGCTGGTGGTCGATCAGGATCAGGGCGGAGTTGGTTGGGTTCAGCAGTTCGCGGTTAGACATGGTGTGTTCCTTTTTTAATGTCGAAATTTCAATGGTTTGGGTAAGTAGCGCTTGCCTTCGTCGGTGATGTCGTCGGCATGGGTGCTACTTTAGGGGCTCGCATTTAAAGGGACAATTACCTAAAATCGAGAATCATTGATTCTAAAAAAGGGACAATCATGGATCGCATCGAATGCATGCGCGCGTTCGTCGTCACGGTCGGCGAGAATGGCTTCGCCGCAGCCGCCCGGGCCATGGACGTGCCAAGGTCGAAAGTCAGCAAGCAGATCC
Organism: Pseudomonas sp. Pf153; assembly: GCF_001269775.1. Taxonomy (NCBI): domain Bacteria; kingdom Pseudomonadati; phylum Pseudomonadota; class Gammaproteobacteria; order Pseudomonadales; family Pseudomonadaceae; genus Pseudomonas; species Pseudomonas sp. Pf153. The sequence continues at coordinate 39,684 of NZ_LHVL01000027.1, forward strand.
AGGCGCTGGAAGAAGCGATCGGTGTGCAACTGCTGCAACGCACCACCCGCAGCCTGCACCTCACCGAAGCGGGTGCGGAGTATTTCGAAGCGGCAAGGGAAGTCCTGGCGGCACTGGATGAAGCCGAACAACGGGCACGGGACGGGATCGGTGAACTGCGCGGCGTGTTGCGGGTGAACGCACCCATGTCGTTCGGCCTGCGCCGGTTGGGCAAGCTGATTCCTCTGTTCCACGAGCGGCATCCGAACATCGAACTGCAAGTGGTGCTCAGCGACCAGCAGGTCGATCCGGTACGCGGCGGCTTCGACGTGACCATCCGCATCGCCAGCATGCCCGACTCGACCATGATCGCTCGCCAGCTCGCCCCGGCCCCGCGGATCATGGTCGCCGCCCCCGCCTATCTCGAGCGCGCAGGCGTCCCGCAGACACCCCAGGAGCTGCGCGCCCATCAGTGCCTCAACTACGGCTACCTGCAAAGTGGTGTGAGCCTGCAACTGTGCAATGGCAAGGAGACGCAACGGGTGACGGTCACAGGTCCCCTGCACGTCAACAACGGCGACCTGCTGGCCCAGGCCGCCGAGGCCGGCATGGGCATTGCGCTGCTGCCGGACTTCATCGTCGAAGACGCCCTGGCCGCCGGGCGCCTGGTGCCGGTGCTGTGCGAATGGCAGGCACCGGCGATCAGCATTAACGCGGTGTATTCGTCAGCCCGGCGCCTGCCGCAGAAGACCAGGGCGTTCATTGAGTTTCTGGTTGAACAACTGGCGACTAAGCCGTCCGCGGTCTGTGCAGGCCCAACCGACTGATCCACACCGCCGCCAGGATGACAGCGCCGCCGAGAAACAGCCGCCCCAGTTCCTCGTGCTGATTCCAGATCAGCAGATTGAGCAACAGCCCCACCGGCACATGCAGGTTGTTCATCACCGCCAGCGTCCCGCCGGTGACCAGGCATGCACCTTTGTTCCACCAGTACAGCCCCAGCGCGGTGGAGACCAGGCCGAGGAACACCAGCACGCCCCATTGCAGCGGGGCCTCGGGCCAGAAGTTGGTCTTGCCGAACAGCAAAAAGGCCGGCAATGCCACCGCCAACGCGCCAAGGTAGAAATAGCCGAACCGTCGGTAGTGCGGCAGGTCGCTGGGGTGGCGCGCCACCAAGTGCTTGTACAGCACCTGCCCGGCCGCGTAGGTGAAATTGGCCAGTTGCAGCAACAGGAAGCCCATGAAGAAATCCGGATTGACCCGGTCGTAGCGAATCACTGCCGCACCGGCCACGGCCACCAGCGCGGCGACCAGCGCCCAGGGATTGAAACGGCGGTTCAGCGCGTCTTCGATCAAAGTAACATGCAGCGGTGTGAGAATGGTGAAGAGCAGCACCTCGGGCACGGTCAGCACCCGGAAGCTCAGGTACAAGCACACGTAGGTCACGCCGAATTGCAACGCGCCGATCAGGAGCATGCCGCGCATGAACGACGGTTCCACCTGACGCCAGCGCGTCAACGGGATGAACACCAGCCCCGCCAGCACCACCCGCACCAGCACCGCAAAGTAACTGTCGACATGCCCGGCCAGGTATTCACCGATCAAGCTGAAGGAAAATGCCTGGATCAAGGTCACAAAAAGTAGATAGCCCATACGCCCCTCGTTTCGAATGGCGGCGAAGATAGCGGTTTTGACCTGTGGGGGCGAGCCTGCTCGCGAAGGCGGTGGGTCAGTCAATCAGCTGATACTCCGCTTTCGCGAGCAAGCCCGCTCCCACAGGGGGCGGTATGTGTAAGTGGAATCGCAGGCAAAAAAAAGCCCGATCTCGCTAAAGCGTTCGATCGGGCTACGGCACTCAGGAGCAATAAGTGCAAAGGGAGGTTCGATGCGCAAAACGGTTTGAAGGGAAGCGCCAGGTCAGTAGGCCACCTGACGATTACCCGAGGATTAACGGATCAAGCGACCTGGGACAGTTTGGCGTTAGCCTGATTCAAACCTTTCTCCTGGAAGTCGCCCCCCAGGTTCATGCCTTCGGCATGGATGAAGGTCACGTCGTGGATACCGATGAACGCCATGACCTGACGCAGGTAGGGTTCCTGGTGGTCAGAGCTGGCACCGGCGTGAATCCCGCCGCGGGCAGTCAGGACGAAGGCGCGTTTGCCGGTCAGCAAGCCTTGCGGGCCGGTTGGGGTGTACTTGAAGGTCACGCCGGCACGCAGCACGTGGTCGAGCCACGCTTTCAGGGTGCTGGGGATGGCGAAGTTGTACATCGGCGCGGCCATGACCAGGACATCGGCGGCCAGCAGCTCATCGGTCAACCGGTTGGAGCGCTCCAGCGACGCATTCTCGATGTCGTTGCGCTGCTCGACAGGCTTCATCCAGCCACCCAGCAGGTTGGCGTCCAGATGAGGCACCGGGTTGACGGCCAAGTCGCGGACGCTGATTTCATCGGCCGGATGGGCGGCTTTCCACTGGTTGATGAACGTCTGGGTCAGTTGGCGGGAAACCGAGTCTTGCTGGCGAGCACTGCTTTCGATGATCAGAACGCGGGACATGGGATGTAGCCTCCATCGGAGAATGTTGTCAGTCGATGGAGTGAAGGTTAAACGTGACCTTATCGATGAAAAAGCGCAAATAACTGCTGCAAACAATCGATAAATTCGTTTATAAGCAAGGCAAGCGTTGTGTCGCCGCCTTGCATCCGATCATTTCGGCTTACACGTCAGCACAATACGCAGCTTGATGATGTCGCGGTTGAACTTGGCGGTAACGTTCTTGAATTTACCCGCGGCGACTTCGATCTTGCGGGTACGAGGCGCCTCGGGCCCATTGCGGAACAGCACGGTGCAGGCCGCGTCGGTATTGCCGTAGTTGTTGACCTGAATGGAACCGATATCGGCATCGGTGTCGTAGGGGGTGTAGTCGATGCTCACCCCTTCGAGGTGTTTTTCCACATCGATGGGATAGGCAAGGGCAGTCAGCGGCAACAGGGCCAGCAACGCACAACAGATTTTCTTCATTCGGCAGTCTCCACCCAGGGACCGCCAGCTTAGGACAAGAGGAGCTCAATATGAAAGCGCCCCGCGTGACCCTTGATCAATGGCGAACGTTGCAAGCCGTGGTGGACCACGGCGGTTTCGCCCAGGCCGCCGAAGTGTTGCATCGCTCCCAGTCGTCGGTGAGCTACACCGTGGCTCGCATGCAGGACCAGCTCGGCGTGCCGCTGCTGCGCATCGATGGACGCAAGGCCGTGCTGACCGAGGCCGGCGGCGTGTTGTTGCGTCGTTCCCGGCAATTGGTGAAACAGGCCAGCCAACTGGAGGACCTCGCCCATCATATGGAGCAAGGTTGGGAGGCCGAAGTGCGGCTGGTGGTCGACGCTGCCTATCCCTCCGCGCGCCTCGTGCGCGCCCTGACGGCGTTCATGCCGCAGAGCCGCGGTTGTCGGGTGCGTCTGCGAGAAGAAGTGCTGTCGGGGGTTGAGGAAGTGTTGCTCGAAGGCGTAGCGGACCTGGCCATCAGCGGCTTCAGCATCCCCGGCTACCTGGGGGCGGAATTGAGCGACGTGGAGTTCGTCGCGGTGGCCCATCCCGAACATGCCCTGCATCGGCTCAATCGCGAGCTAAGCTTCCAGGACTTGGAAAGCCAACTGCAGGTGGTCATCCGCGACTCCGGTCGCCAGCAGCCCCGGGACGTCGGCTGGCTGGGTGCCGAACAGCGCTGGACCGTCGGCAGCCTGGCCACCGCCGCGACCTTCGTCGGCAGTGGCCTGGGCTTCGCCTGGCTGCCCCGGCACATGATCGAGCGGGAACTCAAGGAGGGTTTGCTCAAGCGTCTACCCTTGGAACAGGGAGGCAGCCGCAACTCCACCTTCTATCTTTTTTCGAACAAGGAAAAACCCCTCGGCCCGGCTACCCAGATTCTCATCGAACTGTTGCGTACCTTCGACACCGCGCCGCTCGATGCGCCGTTCGCCGCCCCTGAACAAGCCTGACAAGGACTTCGCCCATGGCCTATTTCGCTCATGAAGATTGCAACCTGCACTACGAGGAGTACGGCCATGGCGCACCTTTGTTGCTGGTCCATGGGCTGGGCTCCAGTACGCGGGACTGGGAAAAGCAGATCCCGGTGTTATCCGCCCACTACCGCCTGATCGTCGTGGACGTGCGCGGTCACGGCCGCTCCGACAAACCCCGCGGGCACTACAGCATTGAAGGCTTCAGCGCCGACCTGATCGCCCTGATCGAACACCTTGGCCTGGGTCCGGTGCATCTGGTGGGCTGGTCCATGGGCGGCATGATCGCCTTCCAACTGGCGGTGGACGAACCCGGTCTCGTCAAGAGCCTGTGCATTGTCAACAGCACGCCCCAGGTAAAGATCCGTACGCTCGACGATTGCTGGCAATGGTTCAAGCGCTGGAGCCTGATGCGCCTCCTCAGCCTGGAAACCATCGGCAAGGCCCTGGGCGCCAAGCTTTTTCCCAAACCCGAACAGACCGAGTTACGACTGGAAATGGCCCGGCGCTGGGCAACGAACGACAAACATGCTTATCTCGCCAGCTTCGATGCCGTCGTGGGTTGGGGGGTGCAGGAACGACTCTCGCAAATTGCCTGTCCAACCCTGGTCATCTGTGCCGATCACGACTACACCCCGGTGGCGGTGAAAGAAGCCTATGTAAAGCTGCTGCCCGATGCACGGCTGGTAGTGATCACCGATTCACGGCACGCTACCCCGCTGGATCAACCCGAACGCTTCAACCAAACCCTGCTCGACTTTCTGATCGCAGTCGACTCTACCCATCAGGATCATTGACCCATGCTGAAAAAAATCGCCCTCGCCGCCGGCACCGTTCTGTTTGCCGCCAATCTGATGGCGGCGCAGCCGGCCAAGGCGCCGCACGTACTGCTGGAGACTACCAACGGCCAGATCGAAATCGAACTGGACCCGGTCAAGGCGCCTGCCAGTACGAAAAACTTTCTTGAGTACGTGGACAGCGGCTTCTACAACGGCACGATCTTCCATCGAGTGATTCCGGGCTTCATGGCCCAGGGCGGTGGCTTTACCCCGCAAATGCAACAGAAGGACACCAAGGCCCCGATTCAGAACGAAGCCAGCAACGGCTTGCATAACGTTCGCGGTACCCTGGCGATGGCTCGCACGTCCAACCCGAACTCGGCCACCAGCCAGTTCTTCATCAACGTGGCCGACAACGCCTTCCTCGATCCGGGCCGTGACGCCGGCTATGCGGTCTTCGGCAAAGTGGTCAAGGGCATGGATGTCGTGGACATCATCGTCAACTCCCAGTCCACCACCAAACAAGGCATGCAAAACGTGCCGATCGACCCTGTGATCATCAAGTCGGCCAAACGCATCGACTGAACACACAGGGCAAGCCTGAGCGGCGGCTGATCATGCGCCGCTCACAGCACAAAGGAGAGCCCTGCCCGGGCTGTTAATTCATGGTTTACCGCCGTTTCGAAAAACTGATCGACATCTTCCGCGACGCCCCCAGCTCGGCCCCACCGAACCGCGTCCTGCCCTTCTACACGTATTACCTGAAACAAGTCTGGCCAAGCTTCGCCGTCCTGCTGGTGGTGGGATTGGTCGGCGCATTGATCGAAGTGGCGCTGTTCAGCTACCTGAGCCGCATCATCGACCTGGCCCAAGGCACGCCCAACGTCGATTTCTTCAAGATCCACGGCCTGGAACTGGCGTGGATGGCGGTGGTGGCGCTGATCCTGCGGCCAATCTTCGTGGCGCTGCATGACCTGCTGGTGCACCAGACCCTGAGCCCCGGCATGACCAGCCTGATCCGCTGGCAGAATCACAGCTACGTGCTCAAGCAGAGCCTGAATTTTTTTCAGAACGATTTCGCCGGACGTATCGCCCAGCGCATCATGCAGACCGGCAACTCCCTGCGCGACTCAGCGGTACAGGCCGTGGACGCGCTGTGGCACGTGCTGATCTACGCCATCAGTTCGCTGGTACTGTTCGCCGAAGCCGACTGGCGCCTGATGATCCCGCTGCTGCTGTGGATCGCCGCCTACATCGGCGCGCTCTATTACTTCGTGCCGCGGGTCAAGGAACGTTCCGTGGTGTCGTCCGACGCCCGCTCCAAGCTCATGGGCCGGATCGTCGACGGCTACACCAACATCACCACCCTGAAGCTGTTCGCCCACACGAACTTCGAACAACAGTACGCACGCGAAGCGATCCAGGAACAGACCGAAAAAGCCCAGTTGGCCGGCCGTGTGGTGACCAGCATGGACGTGGTCATCACCAGCATGAACGGACTGTTGATCGTCGGCACCACCGGCCTGGCGTTGTGGCTGTGGACCCAGTCGCTGATCAGCGTCGGCGCCATTGCCCTGGCCACCGGGCTGGTGATCCGCATCGTCAACATGTCCGGCTGGATCATGTGGGTGGTCAACGGCATCTTCGAAAATATCGGCATGGTCCAGGACGGCCTGGAGACCATCGCCCAGCCGGTCAGTGTCACCGACCGCGAACACGCCAAGCCACTGGCGGTCGCCCGTGGCGAGGTGCGTTTCGAGCATGTGGACTTCCACTACGGCAAGAAAAGCGGCGTGATCAGCGACCTGAATCTGACCATCAGGGCCGGCGAGAAGATCGGCCTGATCGGCCCGTCCGGCGCGGGCAAATCCACCCTGGTCAACCTGCTGCTGCGTCTCTATGACGTGCAAGGTGGCCGCATCCTCATCGACGGCCAGGACATCGCCGAAGTGAGCCAGGAAAGCCTGCGCGAGCGGATCGGCATGATCACCCAGGACACCTCGCTGCTGCACCGCTCGATTCGCGACAACCTGCTTTACGGCAAACCCAACGCCACCGACGCGCAACTCTGGGAAGCGGTACACAAGGCCCGTGCCGATGAATTCATTCCGTTGCTTTCCGACGCCCAGGGCCGTACCGGCTTTGATGCCCATGTGGGCGAGCGCGGCGTGAAACTGTCCGGTGGCCAGCGCCAGCGCATCGCCATTGCCCGAGTCCTGCTCAAGGATGCACCGATCCTGATCATGGACGAAGCGACCTCGGCGTTGGACTCGGAAGTGGAGGCCGCGATCCAGGAGAGCCTGGAAACGCTGATGCAGGGCAAGACCGTGATCGCCATCGCCCACCGCCTCTCGACCATCGCCCGGATGGACCGTCTCGTAGTGCTGGAGAACGGTCGCATCGCCGAAACGGGCAGCCATGCCGAACTGCTGGCTCATGGCGGGCTGTATGCGCGGTTATGGCAGCATCAGACGGGTGGGTTCGTGGGGATCGACTGAATTGAGAGGTGCGGCTTGACCCCATGAATAAGGCGCTGACTGCTGACTCACCGTGGCGGCCAGCCGATATCAGCACTGCCGATACGGCAGTGCCATCCTGGCCTCTTCGGCATAGGCCAACACCCCTTCCTGTTCACGGACGAGAAAATCCTCCACCGCCGCTTTCAGCCCCGGATGGCGCAGGTAATGCCACGACCGGGTAATCACCGGCTCGAACCCGCGTATCAATTTGTGCTCGCCTTGAGCACCCGCATCGAAGCGCTGCAAGCCCTGGGCAATCGCGTAATCCATACCCTGGTAGAAACAGGTCTCGAAGTGCAAGCGGTCGAACTCCGCCAGGCAACCCCAGTAACGCCCATAGAAACTGTCGCCGCCCACCAGGCTGAACGCCATCGCCACGGGACGGGCGCCTTGTTTGGCCAGGACGACGCGAATCGCCTCGGGCATGCGTTCGGCCAACAGGCTGAAAAACGCGCGGGTCAGGTACGGCGCCTGACGGCGCACCGCGTAGGTATTGGCGTAACAGGCGTAGACGAAATCCCACAGTGCCTCGTCCAGCTCATGCCCCGCAAGCCATTCGAATTCGATCCCCTGCCCCGCCACCTGCTCGCGCTCCTTGCGCATCTGCTTGCGCTTTCGGGAACTGAGGGCGTCGAGAAAATCCTGGAAGTCCCGGTAACCCCGGTTCTGCCAGTGATATTGGCAGCCGATCCGCTGCAGCCAACCTTCCTGCCCGGCCAGCGCCGTGTCGGTAAAGGTGTCGGTGAAGTTGATGTGGGCACTGGAAAGCCCCTCGATCTCCAGATAGCCCGGCAGGCAGCCAAGCAGCTCCAGACCATCCTCCAGCCGCGCCGTCAGCAGCCGGGGCCCGCTGACCGGGCTGAATGGCACCGCCGTCAACAGCTTGGGGTAATAGTCGATCCCGGCACGGGCGCAGGCGTCGGCCCAGCCGTGATCGAACACGTATTCGCCGTATGAATGCCACTTGCGATAACTGGGCAAGGCCGCCATCAAACGACCCTCTTCGATGTGCAGCAAATGCTCGGGTTGCCAGCCGGATTGCGGCCCGAGGCTGGCACTGTCCTCCAATGCGCCGAGGAAAGCGTGACGCAGGAACGGTTGATTGATGGGCACCAACGCGTCCCACTCATGCGGCGCGATGGCGGACAGGTTGTCCAGGACGTGTAGCGGCATGCGGTTCCCCGATCTCCAGACTGCGGATGGGGCGAGTATCGCCGATCTCGGCCCGCGCACCATAAAAAACCCCGCCGGAGCGGGGTTGAAAGGAGCTTTAACGGATGAAGAAAGCGCTCTGTATCAGGTCAGCGCGACTCAGAACACATACTGGGCACGGACCACGAAGCCGTCACCATCGTCGTCACCGTTGGCGTTGGTGACTTTGTCGGTCTTGGCCTTGATGTAAGCGCCGGTGATTTTCACAGCCTCGTTGGCGTACCAGTTCACGCCCAGGTTGTGCACCTTGGCTTCGGCATCGCCCACTTCACGGGTGGCCGAGGCCGTGGTGATGTTGTCGTCCTCGACGGTCAGGCTGTCAAAGCGATAGAACAGTTCCCAGGCACCGATGGACTTGTTCTGAGGCTTGATCGAATCGAATTTGCCGACCTTGTAGCCACGGGACTCGCCAGTGAGGGTGTAGGCGCCCTGCACGTAGAAACCGTGGCCCTTGATGTCTTCGAAACCGTCGGCGTCAGCCTTGGTCTTGCGAGTGATGTATTCACCCTGGATCGAGGCCGGGCCCATGGCAAAGGCGGCTTCCAGGCCGAACGCGGTATCGCGGTCGTAGGAACCTGCTGGCGAGTTGTTGGCGCCGCCCAGTACAGGACGGTTGCCGTTCGGACCGGCATCGTTGCCGCCGAGGGTTTCAACACCACGCATGCCCAGGCGGGAACGATAGCGTGCGTCGAATACGGTGTCGGAAACATCACGGGAAGCCACGTTCACACCGAAGTGCAGCACATTGCCGGCGTCATGCATCGGCGCGAACACAAAACGGCCGTTGACTTGCTTGACGCTGTCGCCGTCGGTGTCGTCGGTGTCCTTGCTGAACACACCGGCCGAGGCGTAGAACGAATCGGCGAAGGTGCTGGACGCTTGCAGGCCCAGGCCGTTCTGGTGGCTGTTGGTCCAGTCGATCAGGTCGTAGGCGGCGTTACGCTCAGGCGCAGTCACCCACTTGGAGCTGGTGGCTTTTTCCAGGCCGAAATCGGGGTCGAAGCGACCGACTTTGATCGAGACCGGCTTGAAGCCGTTGTAGGCCAGGGACGCTTCGTCGAAGTAGCCGTTGTCGGAGTCGCCGCTGTTGTGGGACATGTCGTAGTTGATGGTGTAGGCCCAATCCGTGTACAGCACACCGGACAGTTCCAGGAAGGCGCGACGGATGTAAGCGGCGTCGGCCGAGTTGCCGTTGTCGGTGTAGATCCCATCGAACTGGCTGTAGTCAGCCTGCAAACGACCGCCAAGCTTGAAGCTGAACTCTTTGTCAGTGGTGGCGACTTCAAGGCCGCCCTTGGTTTTGACCACGATATCGGCGCCGTCGGTGGTGACGGTGCCGGCGAAAGCCTGGGCGGTTACTGCCATTGCCAGCGCGCTGGCGGCAAAACCTGCGAAGTGCTTACGGATCATCGAAGAATTCCCCTGTTGGTAGTCTATGCGTTAGAAAACACGCGGAAACGGGCCCGCTGGTGTTGGGAGGGGATCTTGGCGACCGGTTGTGTCAGGCAGGTTGCCATCACATAAAGATTTCATGACAGCGGAACTTTTTACTTCGAAAAGAAATAACTGGAAACACCGATGACCCCTGTGGGAGCGGGCTTGCTCGCGAAAGCGGTGTATCAATCGACATAGAAGTTGGATGGACCACCGCATTCGCGAGCAAGCCCGCTCCCACAAGGTTGGGGGCGTCTCGGGGTTTAGCGGTGGGCTCTGCGTCGCTCGGCGGCAAGTTTTTCCGCGAGGTGGTCCAGATTCGGCACCGGTGCTTCGGGAAGCTTCCTGAGGGTTGCCTGCATCAGGCGCATCTGGCGGATGAATCGCCGGCAATTGGGGCAGAACATCAGGTGATGGCGCACCATCAGGCGTTCACGGAAGGTCAGTTGTTCGTCGAGGTAATCGCTGGAGCGCGCTACTTGTTCCTTGCAGGTCAGCATTCGCCGGTTTCCTCGAAATGTTCAACAGTCGCGAAGACTTTCAATCGGGCGCGATGCAACAGCACGCGTACGTTGGAGAGCGAGATATCGAGAAGGTTACAGATTTCTTCCAACTCCAGCCCCTGGCGCTCGCGCAGGGTCAGCACGCTGCCTTGCAGCTCCGAGAGGCTGAGCAAGGTGTGTTCAAGGCAATCGCGCAATTCGCTCTCCGTGAGCAGCGCTTCCGGCGTGTCCTGGTGCCAGGCGAACGGCGCCAGCAGCCAGTGTCCATCGGCGGCAAAGCGATCATCGCCGAGGGTGCCGTGGGGCGCCGGAAGATCGTCGAGCAATACTTCGCGACGATTTTGTTTATAGCGTCCCTTGGCCGCGTTGGCCGTGATGGTCAGCAGCCAGGTCTTGAGGCTGGAACGGCCCTGGAACCCGTCGAGATTGCGCACTACCGACAGCCAGGCGTCCTGCACGACTTCATCGGCATGGCGGCTGCCCACAATAGCGAACGCCACGGCGCGCATCGCTCCCTGGTAGGTGCTGACCAGCTCTTTGTAGGCCTGCTGCTCGCCGGCCAGGAGGCGTTGGAGCAGTTGGGTGTCATCACCGGCCGTCATTCAACATCCTGTCCGATCTGTGGGAGCGGGGCTTGTGGGAGCAAGGCCTTGCTCCCACAAGATCAACGCTTGCGCAGAATCACACTGCCAATCGAATAACCGGCGCCGAACGAGCTGAGTACCGCGACCGTGCCGCTGGGCAGGTCGTCTTGGTACTTGTGGAATGCAATCACCGAACCGGCCGAGCTGGTGTTGGCGTAGGTGTCGAGGATCACCGGGGCTTCTTCTTCGGTGGCTTCGCGGCCCAGCAGCTTGCGCACAATCAGGTGGTTCATGCTCAGGTTGGCCTGGTGCAGCCAGAAGCGCTTCACTTCACCGACGTCCAGCTGGTTTTCCTCCAGATGAACCCCGATCAGCTCGGCCACCATCGGGCAGACGTCGCGGAAGACCTTGCGACCTTCCTGGACGAACAGCTTGTCCCGCGTGCCGATCCCTTCCTCGGCCGCCCGGTTGAGAAAACCAAAGTTGTTACGGATATTGTTGGAGAACTTGGTGAGCAGTTTGGTGCTGACCACGTCGAACTGATACGGCGAAGTCGCCAGGTCCGCCCGTTCGATGATCACGGCGGTGGCTGCGTCGCCGAAAATGAAGTGGCTGTCACGGTCGCGGAAGTTCAGGTGGCCGGTGCACACTTCGGGGTTAACCATCAGGATCGCCCGCGCCTGGCCCAGTTGTACGCTGTTGGCCGCGGCCTGGATGCCGAAGGTCGCCGAGGAACAGGCCACGTTCATGTCGAAGCCGAAACCGTCGATGCCCAAGGCTTCCTGGACTTCGATGGCGATGGCCGGGTAAGCGCGCTGCAAGTTGGAACAGGCGACGATCACGCCGTCGATGTCGGCGGCGGTGCGCCCGGCACGCTCAAGGGATTGTTTAGCGGCGCCGACAGCCATTTCGCAGAGTACCGACCACTGCTCGTTGGAGCGTTCCGGCAGGCGTGGGGTCATGCGTTGCGGGTCGAGGATGCCGTCCTTATCCATGACGAAGCGGCTCTTGATGCCAGAGGCCTTTTCGATGAACGCCGCGCTGGATTCGGTCAAGGCCTCCACTTCGCCGCGCTCGATGGCCTCGGCGTTGTCCGCATTGAATTGCGCGACATAGGTGTTGAAAGATTGCACCAGCTCTTCATTGGAAATGCTGTTGGCCGGGGTGTATAGGCCGGTGCCACTGATGACGACGTTATGCATGGTCGTGTCTCTGATCTGTTCAGGCAGAAAGCATTGGCACAATCGTGCCAACACGCAAAGGGTCTTTTCCCATCCCGGGGAAGCAGACCTGGCCTCGCTTTATTCCGATCCGCCCGTAGGCATTGAAGCTCAAAACCACGGGACCGGCACTTATAGGCGCGAAGTTTGCCATAAACGCTGGCGTTTGGCCCATTCTCCCTTACTGACAACACAAAACACTTGTGGGAGCGGGCTTGCTCGCGAAAGCGGTGGTCCATCCAAATTCTATGTCGATTGATACACCGCATTCGCGAGCAAGCCCGCTCCTACAGCGGTTTGTGTCAGCTTCAGGGTTCGACCTGCCCCCACTGCTTACTCAGGCGCTTGTCCGAAATCGGCACCTTGGTCCCCAACTGTTGGGCGAACAACGACACCCGGTACTCCTCCAGCCACCAGCGGTACAGTTCCAGTTGCGGATCACGCTTGCCTTCCTGGGCATGTTTGCCCGCGCGGGCCTGGTATTGGGTCCAGAGCGTCGACAACTCGCCGCTCCAGACCCGATCCTTCTGTACTTGACTGCCCAGTTTCTCGAAGCGCTGTTCGATGGCCTTGAGATAACGTGGCAGTTCCTTGAGCCATTGATGCGGGGTTTCGCGCACGAAACCCGGGTACACCAAATGGCTGAGCTGCTGCTTGATGTCGTTCAGGGCCACGGCCTGGGCCAGGTCGATCTTGCCTTTGAAGCGTTTTTGCAGGCCGTGCCAGAGCTTGAGGATGTCCAGGGTCAGCTTCGCCAGGCGCTCGGCGTGCTCCGTCCAGCCGCCACGCTTGCGCTCGGCCAGGGAAGCCAGCGCGGCGCCGTCACGGGGCAGACTCGCCTCGCCTTCCAGCACGCAACTGTCGAGGCTCACCAGCAGGATGTCTTCCACCAAACTGTCGATACGCCCCAGCTCGCGGTAGAGCAGGCCCAGCTCGGTCAATCCCGGCAACTTGCCCCGCAGGAACTTGGCCGACTCGGCCAATTGCTGCATCAGCAAGCGCTGCAAGGCGCGGCGATGCTGGAATTCGGCTTCGGCGGGCGTCGGGAAACGGCCCTCCTTGACCACGCCCCCCTCTTCCACCAGGGCCGGATACACCGTCATCGACAGCCCGGCAATTTTTTGCTGGGTTTTTTCCGCCACCGGCGCGAAGACCTTCGCCTCCACGGGCGCCTGGCTCTTGGCCGTCTGCGGCACGGCCAATGCGGCCTGGCTGGCTTCGGCAAACCGCGCCGTCAATTCGGCCAGATCGCTGCCTTCGCCGAGAAACTTGCCCTGGCCGTCGACGATCTCCAGGTTCATGCGCAGGTGACTTTCCACCTGCTGCGCCGCCTCAGCCCAGGCTTCGTCACTCACCCGCGCCCCGGTCATGCGCAGCAATTCGCGGCCCAGGGATTGGGGCAACGAGCCTTCGGCAAAAGTGATGCGTTGCAGCGCGGCCTTGACGAAATCCGGCACCGGCACGAAATTCTTGCGCAGGGCCTTGGGCAGGTTGCGCACCAGGGCGATGCACTTGGCCTCGATCATTCCGGGTACCAGCCATTCCAGGCGTTCCGGCGGCAGCATCGGCAACAGCGGCGCCGGCACTCGCAGGGTCACACCGTCGCGGGGGTGGTTGGGTTCGAAGTGATAGCTCAGCGGCAAGGTCAGGTCGCCGACGCGCAAGGTGTCGGGAAAATGCGCGGCGGTGACTTCGCTGGCGTCACGCGCTAGCACGTCCTCCTCGCGCATGATCAGCAGCTGTGGGTCTTTCTGGCTGTTGATGCGATACCAGCTGTCGAAGGTCGCCGTCTGGTGAATCTCGGCCGGCAACCGTGCGTCGTAAAAGGCGAACAGGGTTTCTTCGTCCGCCAGGATGTCGCGGCGGCGCGCCTTGGCTTCCAGTTCGTCGAGTTGTTCCAGAAGCCTGGTGTTGGCTCCCAGGCATTTGGCCCGGGACTGGATCTCGCCGCGCACCAACGCCTCGCGGATAAACAGCTCCCGCGACACCACCGGGTCCACCGGGCCGTAATGCACCGGCCGGCGTCCGACCACGATCAGCCCGAACAAAGTGATCTGTTCATACGCCACCACCTGCCCGCGCTTCTTCTCCCAATGGGGTTCGAAGTGGTTTTTCTTGATCAGGTGTCCGGCCAGCGGTTCGATCCAGTCCGGCTCGATCTTGGCGACCATGCGCGCATACAGCTTGGTGGTTTCCACCAGCTCGGCGGTCATCAGCCATTGCGGACGTTTCTTGCCCAGGCCCGATGACGGATGGACCCAGAAGCGTCGCTGACGGGCACCCAGATAATCGCCGTCTTCGGTCTTCTGGCCAATCTGGCTGAGCAGGCCCGACAGCACCGCTTTGTGCAGCTTCGGGTAGTCCGCCGGCTCTTTGTTGAGGCTCAACTGCATGTCGCGGCAGATCAGGCTCAGTTGACGATGGGAATCGCGCCATTCCCGCAGGCGCAGGTAATTGAGGAAGTTCTTGCGACACCAGTTGCGCAGCGGGCTGGCAGTCAGCGCCTGGCGCTGCTCTTCGAAACCGCGCCACAGATTGACCAGCCCGGCGAAATCCGAATCCGTGTCTTTCCATTGGGCATGGGCCTGGTCCGCGGCCTGCTGGCGCTCGGGTGGGCGTTCGCGCGGATCCTGGATCGACATGGCGCTGGCGACGATCAGCACTTCCTGAAGACTGCCGAGCTTCGCCGCTTCCAGCAGCATGCGACCCATGCGCGGATCCACCGGCAAGCGCGCCAACTGGCGGCCCAGCGGGGTCAGCTGGCCGTTGCGGTCCACTGCGGACAATTCTTGCAGCAGGTTGAAACCGTCGCTGATGGCCTTGCCGTCCGGCGGTTCGATGAACGGGAAGTCGGTGATCTCGCCCAGGCGCAGGTGCAGCATCTGCAGGATCACCGCCGCCAGGTTGGTACGCAGAATCTCGGGATCGGTGAATTCCGGCCTGCCGAGGAAATCTTCCTCGCTGTACAAACGTATGCAAATCCCCGGCTCGACCCGCCCGCAACGACCCTTGCGCTGGTTGGCGCTGGCCTGGGAAATGGCCTCGATGGGCAGGCGCTGGACCTTGGCGCGATAGCTGTAGCGGCTGATGCGCGCGGTACCGCTGTCGATCACATAGCGGATACCCGGTACGGTCAGCGAGGTTTCGGCGACGTTGGTTGCCAGCACTACACGCCGCCCCGGATGGGATTGGAAAATCCGCTGCTGCTCGGCTGGCGTCAAACGCGCATAGAGCGGCAGGATTTCGGTGTGCTTGAGTTGGGCCTTGCGCAGCATCTCCGCCGCGTCGCGAATCTCCCGTTCGCCCGGCAGGAACACCAGCACATCGCCAGGGCTGCGGCGCTCGCTGCGCTCATGGGCGGCGATTTCATCGAGGGCGGCGAGGATCGCCTGGTCGACGGTCAGGTCATCCTCGACCCGGTTGCCCTCTTCGTCCTGCTCCAGGGTCAGCGGGCGATACCAGGTTTCCACCGGGAAGGTGCGACCGGAAACCTCGACGATCGGCGCGTCATCGAAGTGTTTGGAGAAGCGCTCCAGGTCGATGGTCGCCGAGGTGATGATGACCTTCAGGTCCGGACGGCGCGGCAGCAGGGTTTTCAGGTAACCCAGCAGGAAGTCGATGTTCAGACTGCGCTCGTGGGCTTCGTCGACGATGATGGTGTCGTAGCGTTCCAGGTAACGGTCATTCTGAGTTTCGGCCAGCAGGATCCCGTCGGTCATCAGCTTGACCAACGTGTTGGCGTCGCTCTGGTCCTCGAACCGCACCTGATAGCCCACCAACGCGCCCAGTGGCGTGCCCAGCTCCTCGGCCACGCGGCTGGCCACGCTGCGGGCGGCGATACGGCGTGGCTGGGTATGGCCGATCAAGCCATGCTGGCCGCGACCGATTTCCAGGCAGATCTTCGGCAATTGGGTGGTTTTGCCTGAGCCGGTTTCACCGGCGATGATCAGTACCTGATGCTTGAGCAACGCCTGCTTGATCTCGTCGCGCTTGGCGGCGATCGGCAAGTTGTCGTCGTAGCGGATCACCGGCAGGCTGGCCTTGCGCGCCAGCACCTGATCACAGGACGCTTGCATGCGCGTCACCCATTGGGCGAGTTTCGCCTCATCGGGTTTCTTGCGCAGCTCGAGCAACTGGCGCCGCAACCGGTGACGGTCGGCGAGCATGGCGTGGTCGAGGTTTTTCAGCAACTTGTCGATAGCGGGGGCTTGGTCAGTCATCAGGTACGCAAGGGAAAAGGAGCAGCGGCAAGTTTCAAGCGGCAAGCTGCAAGTTGCAAGCTGCGTTGGCCGGAAACTCGAAACTTGCCGCTTGAACCTTGAAGCGGCTTCTATCCCTTGCGCCGGTACGGAAACACATCGATTACCTTCCCGGCCCGGATCGCCTCCTGCAGGCCTTTCCAGTAGTCGGCGTTGTACAGCTCGCCGTGCATCTGGTCGAACAACTTGCGTTGTCCGGCGTCGGCGAACAGGAACGGCGGGAACTCCTCGGGGAAGACGTCCAGCGGTCCGATGGAGTACCAAGGCTCGGAGGCCATTTCATCTTCCGGTGTGCGCGGCTGGGGAATATGGCGGAAGTTGGCTTCGGTCAGGAAGCAGATTTCATCGTAGTCGTAGAACACCACGCGGCCGTGACGGGTCACGCCGAAGTTCTTGAGCAGCATGTCTCCGGGAAAGATATTGGCCGCCGCCAGTTGCTTGATGGCCAGACCATAGTCTTCCAGTGCCTCACGCACCTGGGCTTCGCTGGCGTTCTCCAGGTAGAGGTTCAGTGGTGTCATGCGCCGCTCGGTCCAGCAGTGGCGGATCAACACCGTGTCGCCCTCCACCGACACCGTCGACGGCGCGACCTCCAGCAACTCCTCCAGGCACGCCGGCTCGAACTTGCTCAACGGAAAGCGAAAATCGGCGAACTCCTGGGTATCGGCCATGCGCCCGACCCGGTCGACGCTTTTCACCAGTCGATACTTCTCGATCACCGTGGCCCGGTCGACGTTTTTCGAGGGGGAAAAACGGTCCTTGATGATTTTGAAAACGGTATTGAAACCCGGCAGCGTGAACACACTCATGACCATGCCGCGCACACCGGGGGCCATGATGAATTGGTCGTCGGTATTGGCCAGGTGATTGATCAAGGCCCGATAGAATTCGGACTTGCCATGCTTGTAGAAACCAATGGAGGTGTACAGCTCGGCAATGTGCTTGCCCGGCAGGATGCGCTTGAGAAAGCCGACGAATTCCGCGGGCACCGGCACATCCACCATGAAGTAGGAACGCGTGAACGAAAAGATGATCGACACCTGGGCCTCGTCCGTGATCAGCGCGTCGATCTGGATGCCCCGGCCCTCGCGATGCAGCAGCGGAACGACCAGGGGCCATTGGTCATCCCGGGTGTAGATCCGGCCCACCAGATAGGCGCCTTTGTTGCGATAGAGCACCGAAGAAAACAGCTCCACCGTCAGCTCGGGGTCCTTGCAGACCCAGTCCGGCAGGTTCTCTCGTAGCTGGGCTTCGAGACGCTGCAAATCACCCGGCAGGTCGGCATAGTCCTCGCTGAAACGGTAATCGGCAAAGATCTGCGCCAGCATCCGGTCGAGTTGGCCCTGAGGCTTGTAGGTGCGGGTCTGGGCAGCACGGGCTCGGCGCAGGCTGGGCCGGGTGGTGTGGATGAACATCGTGCCGTCGCTGATCAGGTCGTGGCTGAACAGGCCGCAGAAGATCGAGTTGTACCAGGTTTCGGACAGTTCATCGTCGAAACGCAGGTCGATCAGGCTGATGTAGGCGCTTTTCACCAAAGGCCAGCAGCTGACGTCCATCAGCGCTTCGGCGTCGAAAGCCTTGCGCAGCCGGGCGACGGTTTCGAAGACTTTCTCTTCATACAAATTGATCCGCGCCGCCGAAGCCGCTTGCGCCTCCTGCCACCGGGCCTGCTCGAACCGGGCCCGGGCGCCATCGGTGATTTGCCGGAAATGCTCACGATAATCGTCGAAACCGTCGAGAATCGAACGGGCGATTTCGGTGGCGGGCCATGGCTGGGGCATCGGGAACCTCGACGGGTCATCTTGTTATTGGCGACTGAGCTTAGAGGCCAATCCGTCGGCAACGCAACCGTTGCCATCGGCCTGGAGGGCGGCGACACTTGCCAGCCCATCAAGGAAGGAAAGACTTGTGAACCTCGTCGACATCTTGCGCCTGCTGTCACTGGCCGCCATCTGGGGGGCTAGCTTCCTGTTCATGCGCATCATCGCCCCGGTCATCGGCACGATCCCCACCGCCTTCTTTCGCGTCTCCATCGCCTTCGTCGGCTTGCTGGTGATCCTGGCGCTGATGCGTGTCGACTGGAGTTTTCGCGGCAAGCTGAAGGTGGTGATGGTGCTGGGCCTGATCAACTCGGGCATCCCGGCCACGTTCTATTCCCTGGCGGCCCAGGTGCTGCCGGCGGGTTATTCGGCGATCTTCAACGCTACGACGCCTCTGATGGGCGTGTTGATCGGTGGACTGTTCTTCAGCGAACAGCTTACCGTGGCGAAGGTCAGCGGCGTGTTCCTCGGCCTCTTGGGCGTGGGCATCCTGACCGGCGCCGGGCCAGTGGCGTTCGACCTGCAACTGCTGATGGGCGCCCTCGCCTGCCTGATGGCTACCACCTGTTATGGCTTCGCCGGCTTCCTGACCCGTCGCTGGCTCGATCATCAAGGCGGGCTCGACAGCCGCCTCTCGGCCCTGGGCAGCATGTTCGGTGCCACGTTGTTTCTGCTGCCATTGTTCGGCTACAGCGTCATCAGCCAGCCACCGGCCAGTTGGGGAGGCTGGAGCGTCTGGCTGTCGCTGTTGGGCTTGGGCCTGGTGTGTACCGCGCTGGCCTACATCCTTTATTTCAGACTGCTCAGTGCCATCGGCCCGGTGAAGTCCATGACCGTGACCTTCCTGATCCCGCCGTTCGGCGTGCTGTGGGGGGCGTTGCTGCTGGATGAGCCGCTGGGCATGGCGCATCTGTATGGCGGAGTGTTGATCGCGGCGGCATTGTGGCTGGTGTTGAAGCCTGGGGCGGTGAAGCCGGCTGAGGTGTCGGCCCGGTAGGGTGTCGGCGTGGCGGAAAAAGCCTTCGCGAGCAAGCCCGCTCCCACAGTTTTTTGTAACGTACTTGTGGAGCGAGCCTGCTCGCGAGAGCGATCGTGCGGCTGACGAGCCTCTAACGGTCAGCCACTTTTACGAAACACAAACGCCAACCCGACGATGATCAGCCCCATCCCCAGCACGCTCAGCAACGCCAACCGGTTGCCAAACACCAGGTAATCCATGATGGCCGTCACCGCCGGCACCAGGTAGAACAGACTGGTGACGTTCACCAGGTTGCCCCGTGCGATCAACCGGTACAGCAACAGCGTTGCCAGCACCGAAACCACCAGCGCCATCCACACCACCGGCACGATGAAACCCGCGCTGTGCTCGAAGTGAAACGGTTGAAACGGCACGAACACCGCGCACAGCACAAGCCCGGCAAGGTATTGAACGGGCAGCGTGCCCAGAGGGTTTTGGGTGATGCGTTTCTGCATGATCGAACCGGCCGTCATGCTCAGCAGCGCCAGCAATCCACACAGCATTCCAGCCAGGGACATACCGGCCAGGCCGATGCCCTGGTAGACCACCATGACCAGCCCCGCCAACCCCAGCATCAGACCGGACATCCGCTGCCAGGAACGCTGGCGCTCGATGAGCACCACCGTCAGGATCGGCTGTACCCCCATTAACGTCGCCATGACCCCCGGTGTGACATTCATCTGCAACGCCAACAGATAGAAAATCTGATAGGCCCCCAGCAGCACCAACCCAGTGGCCGCCGCGTACAGCATCGGCTTGCCGATTCTGGGTAACTTGAATTTGCACACCGGGATCAACAGCACCAGCGCGCACAGGGCTATGGAAAAGCGGATCAGCAGGAAAGCAAAAGGCGAAGCATGGGCCAGGCCCAGTTTGGAAAAGATCGCCCCGCTGCTCCACAGCAGGACGAACAGGCTCGTGGAAGCCGCCGCCAATAAGGCGTTTCTGGATAGGGAAAACATGAATACCACCTGTTATCAGGCAAAAGCCAACTCAGCCGGAGCTGAAATTCAGTAGTTTTTTCAGGCGGGCGCAGGAAACGGCAACGACTGCCGATCAGCCCTGGACGCCAACACCCGGCGGTGATACGACGGCGCACACCGGTGGGCTACTGACAGGTGGAGGGTATTGACCGACCTGCCCACGTTGCTGATTCCCCCACGGCACGACGCCAGCGTTCAACGCTGGAATCACGACCGTGACAACTGGGGATACAGGCATGAGCCGATCTCTGGAAAGGATGGGTTCGAGGACCCGGAGAGCGCCGACTATAACCAGCGCTCGAGGCATAATGCAATGCTCAAACGAACAACCAGTAGCCCAATGCCGTCAGCACCGCTACCGCCAGTACCGGCCGCATCACACGGTAGGCCTTGGGATGCTTGCGCTTCCATTGCTTGACCCGGCCACTGATGCCATCGCTGAACGACTTGCTCCAGGCATAGGCCCGGTTGATACCGCCGACATGTTCGTCATCCAGGTTCTGCGGTGCGGTGGCACGCCCAAGGAAGGCGCTGATGGAACGGTTGAGGCGGGTCATCAGCCGACTTTTGAGCGGCCGCTCGACATCGCAGAACAGGATCACACGGGTCTGCGGTGTTTCATTCTTGACCCAATGCACATAGGTTTCGTCGAACATCACGTCTTCGCCATCGCGCCAGGCATAGATCTGGCCGTCGACGAAGATCCGGCAATCGTCGGAATTGGGCGTGGAAAGCCCAAGGTGATAGCGCAGCGAGCCCGCGAACGGATCGCGATGCGGGTTCAAGTGGCTGTCGCCCGGCAGCAGGGCGAACATCGCGCCGCGGACGTTGGGAATGCGGTTGACCAGTTCGACGGTTCTGGGACACAGCAATTGCGCCGATGGCAATGGTTTGTCGTACCACTTGAGGTAGAAGCGCTTCCAGCCTTTCTTGAAGAACGAACCGAAGCCGGCGTCATTGTTCTTTTCTGCAGCGCGGATGTATCCCTCATCGAACAGGCGCATGGCTTCGTCGCGAATGACCTGCCAGTTGTCCTTGAGCACATCCAGTTCCGGAAACTTGCTGCGGTCCAGATAAGGTTTGGAGGGCACCCCGGAAAACAGGTACATCAAGGTGTTGTAGGGGGCGAATAACGCCGAGTGGTTGACGAACTGGCGCAACACCGGCAGGCGCGCCCTGCCGCGCAGGTGCACATAGAGGGTACTGCCTATGAACAACAGCAAGACCGACGCCTTGGCGACGAACGAAACGGTCATTTTCAAACTCCTTGTCAAAAACTCAAGCAACGCCAATTGCCCGACGTAGCCGAAGGCCATGTTAAAGATTCATGGCCTGGGTAAAAACCGTCCGACGCAACATTCTCTGTTGAGTAAAACGCAATAAACCCTTCTAGCATGCGTCAGCTGAACCATGGCTGACGCCAGCAAACATTCTCCTCTCGTTCTTGCGGCGAGGGGATATCCCCTCGTCGCATCAGGCTTCATTTCAACCCGACGTCACTGCTGTGTTTCCTGTTCGGTGAACAGGTCGCTGAACAGCATGCTCGACAGGTACCGCTCGCCGGAATCAGGCAGGATCACCACCAGGGTCTTGCCCTGCATTTCCGGTTTTTCCGCCAGGCGCACGGCCACGGCCATCGCCGCGCCACAGGAGATTCCGCAAAGTATTCCCTCCTCCTGCATCAAGCGCAAAGCCATGGCCTTGGATTCCTCGTCAGTGACCCGTTCCACCTGGTCGACCATCGTCAGGTCGAGGTTCTTCGGCACGAAGCCCGCGCCGATCCCCTGGATCTTGTGGGGGCTGGGCTTGATTTCCTGGCCGGCCATCGCCTGGGTGATCACCGGCGAACTCTCTGGCTCTACGGCCACCGACAGGATCGGCTTGCCGCAGGTGTTCTTGATGTACCGCGACACCCCGGTAATGGTGCCTCCCGTGCCCACGCCCGCCACCAGCACATCCACCGCGCCGTCGGTATCGTTCCAGATTTCCGGGCCGGTGGTTTTTTCGTGAATGGCCGGGTTCGCCGGGTTATCGAACTGCTGCGGCATGAAGTAGGTGGCTGGATCGCTGGCCATGATCTCGGCGGCCTTCTCGATGGCCCCTTTCATGCCCTTGGCCGGCTCGGTCAGCACCAGCTCGGCGCCGAGGGCCTTGAGCACCTTGCGTCGTTCGATGCTCATGGAGGCCGGCATGGTCAGCATCAGCTTGTAGCCACGGGCGGCGGCGACGAACGCCAGGCCGATGCCGGTGTTGCCCGACGTGGGTTCGACGATGGTCATGCCCGGCTTGAGTCTGCCTGTGCTTTCCGCGTCCCAGATCATGTTCGCGCCAATCCTGCACTTGACCGAGTAGCCCGGGTTCCGTCCTTCGATCTTGGCCAGGATGGTCACGCCGCGCGGGGCGAGCCGGTTGATCTGCACCAGGGGCGTATTACCGATGGAATGGGCGTTGTCAGCATATATGCGGCTCATGTCGGGGTCCTTAATGCGGCGTGAATTCAAGCGCCTAAAGGTATGCCTGTTGCCGGTGGGCGTCCAGTTGCACCGAACGTCCAAGTGTTACAACAGTCAATGGTTTTGGGGTGTTCTGGAGAAACATGCTGGAGACTCAATGACATGAAACGTCGATACAGTTGGCCACTGTGGACCCTGGCCGCCATCGTCGCGCTGCTGGTGGCCTTGCATCTGGCCCTGCCTTATCTGGTACGGGACTACCTCAACGAGCGGCTGGCCGACATGGGCGATTACCGCGGGCAGATCACGGATGTGGACCTGGCACTCTGGCGCGGGGCCTATCGGATCAACGGGCTGAAAATCGTCAAGGTCGATGGCAAGGTTCCGGTGCCGTTCGTCGATGCGCCGCTGATCGATTTGTCCGTGAGCTGGCATTCGTTGTGGTACGACCATGCGGTGGTGGCCGAAGTGACGTTCGCCCATCCGGAGGTGAACTTCGTCGACGGCGGCGGCAACCGGCAGAACTCCCAGACGGGCCAGGGCACCGACTGGCGCGAACAACTGAGCAAACTGCTGCCCATCACCCTCAATGAAGTCCGCATTAATGACGGTAAGGTCACGTTCCGCAATTTCAACTCCAAACCACCGGTCAATCTGCGGGCCACCAACGTCGATGCCAGTATTTACAACCTGACCAATGTGGTCGACACCGAAGGCAAGCGCGACGCCCGATTCGAAGGCAAGGCGTTGGTGGCCGAACATGCTCCGCTGGAGGTACAGGCCACGTTCGACCCGTTGAGCAATTTCGAGGATTTCGATTTCCGCCTGCGGGCCAGGAACATCGAACTCAAGCGCCTGAATGATTTTGCCGCGGCCTACGGCAAATTCGACTTCAACGCGGGCCACGGCGACCTGGTGATCGAGGCGGAGGCCAACAACGCCAGGCTCAGTGGCTACATCAAGCCATTGCTTCGTGACGTGGATGTTTTCGATTGGCAGCAGGATGTGGAGAACGAGAAAAAGAACATCTTCCGCTCAATCTGGGAAGCACTGGTCGGCACCGGCGAGACGGCGCTCAAGAACCAGCGCAAGAACCAGTTCGCCACCCGCGTAGAGCTCAGCGGCAATGTGCATCAACAGGACATCAGCGCTTTCGAAGCCTTCCTGCAGATACTGCGCAACGGTTTCGTCCAGGCGTTCAATGCCCGATATGAACAACCGGCCCCCTCAACGGATTAGGGTTGATGCCAAGACTGAGTCAACATGTGACGCTCCATTCAGAGACTGAATACGGCGTCTGCGTTCACAGTCGGCGGGACGTCGCGTTATAGTCGGGCATGGCATTTTATTACGCGCCCCGCCTCGTCCAGGCCGGCGTCACCGTCGAGGAATTGCAGATGAAGTTCGAAGGCACCAGCGCCTATGTCGCCACCGATGACCTGAAACTGGCCGTCAACGCCGCCATCACCCTGGAGCGGCCGTTGCTGGTCAAGGGCGAACCGGGCACTGGCAAGACCATGCTGGCCGAGCAACTGGCGCAGTCCTTCGGCGCGCGCCTGATTACCTGGCATATCAAATCCACCACCAAGGCCCACCAGGGCTTGTATGAGTACGATGCGGTCAGCCGCTTGCGGGACTCGCAACTGGGTGTGGACAAGGTCCATGACGTGCGCAACTACCTGAAGAAGGGCAAGCTCTGGGAGGCGTTCGAGTCCGAGGAACGGGTGATCCTGCTGATCGACGAGATCGACAAGGCCGACATCGAGTTCCCCAACGACCTGCTGCAAGAACTCGACAAGATGGAGTTCTACGTCTACGAGACCGATGAAACCATCAAGGCCAAGCAGCGCCCGATCATCATCATTACCTCCAACAACGAAAAAGAGCTGCCGGACGCGTTCCTGCGCCGCTGCTTCTTCCATTACATCGCCTTCCCCGATCGCGCCACGCTGCAGAAAATCGTCGACGTGCACTACCCGGACATCAAGAAGGACCTGGTCAGCGAAGCGCTGGACGTGTTCTTCGACGTGCGCAAGGTGCCGGGCTTGAAGAAGAAACCTTCCACCTCCGAACTGGTGGACTGGCTCAAGCTGTTGATGGCCGACAACATCGGCGAAGCGGTCCTGCGCGAGCGCGATCCGACCAAGGCGATCCCGCCTTTGGCCGGTGCCCTGGTCAAGAACGAGCAGGACGTGCAACTGCTCGAGCGCCTGGCGTTCATGAGCCGTCGCGGCACTCGCTGAAACCCTCGTCGTTTAACAAGAGCGAGGGCGATTGCCATGCTGCTGAACCTGTTCAATGAGATGCGCGCCGCCAAGGTGCCCGTGTCCGTGCGTGAACTGCTGGACTTGATCAACGCGCTGAAGCAGCGGGTGATCTTCGCCGACATGGACGAGTTCTATTACCTGTCCCGGGCGATCCTGGTGAAGGATGAACGGCACTTCGACAAATTCGACCGGGCGTTCGCCGCCTACTTCAATGGCCTGGAGAAACTCGACGATCACCTTCAGGCACTGATCCCCGAAGACTGGTTGCGCAAGGAATTCGAGCGCTCGCTGACCGACGAAGAGCGTGCACAGATTCAGACCCTGGGCGGCCTCGACAAGCTGATCGAAGAATTCAAGAAGCGTCTGGAGGAACAGAAGGAGCGCCATGCCGGCGGCAACAAATGGATCGGCACTGGCGGCACCAGCCCGTTTGGCTCCGGCGGCTTCAACCCCGAAGGTATCCGCGTCGGTGACGCTGGCAAGCGCCAGGGCAAGGCGGTCAAAGTCTGGGACCAGCGCGAGTACAAGAACCTCGACGACCAGGTGGAACTGGGCACTCGCAACATCAAGATCGCCCTGCGCCGCCTGCGCAAGTTCGCCCGCCAGGGGGCGGCCGAAGAGCTGGACATCGACGGCACCATCGACCACACCGCTCGGGACGCCGGCCTGTTGAACATCCAGATGCGCCCGGAACGGCGCAACTCCGTCAAATTGCTGCTGCTGTTCGACATCGGCGGCTCGATGGATGCCCACGTAAGAATCTGCGAAGAGCTGTTCTCGGCCTGCAAGACCGAGTTCAAGCATCTGGAATACTTCTACTTCCACAACTTCATCTACGAGTCGGTCTGGAAGAACAACCTGCGTCGCACCTCGGAACGCACTTCGACCCTGGATTTGCTGCATAAATACGGTCCCGACTACAAAGTGATCTTCATCGGTGACGCCGCCATGGCGCCTTATGAAATCACCCAGGCCGGTGGCAGCGTCGAACACTGGAATGAAGAAGCCGGTTATGTGTGGATGCAGCGCTTCATGGAGACGTACAAGAAACTCATCTGGATCAATCCTTACCCCAAGGACACCTGGGGCTATACCGCTTCGACCAATATCGTGCGGGAGCTGGTGGAGGACCGGATGTATCCGCTGACGTTGCGGGGGTTGGAGGAAGGGATGCGGTTTCTGTCCAAGTAAGATTTTTACCGCCTGACAGGGCCTCATCGCGAGCAGGCTCGCTCCCACATTAGATCTCTGGTGTACATGAGGTCCCTGTGGGAGCGAGCCTGCTCGCGATGCTTTTAGCTGCTTTGAAGACTGCGCAAATACTGGACCTGCTGCCAATGCGCAACCTCCTGCACCACCGGCCGCAACCGCACCTGCGCCCCGGGCAGGCATTGTGCCAGGCGTACCAGGGACAGCGGCGTCAAAGCCCCCAGGCGTGGATAACCGCCAATGGTTTGCCGATCGTTGAGCAGCACGATCGGCTGACCGTCCGGCGGCACCTGCACGGCGCCCAGGGGAATGCCTTCGGAGATCATCGCGCTACCCTGATATTCCAATGGCGTGCCCAACAACCGGATACCCATGCGGTCGGCGCGGCTGTCCAGTGTCCAGGCCGTATTGAACGCATCGAACAGACTCCGTCCACTGAATGCGCCATTTTGCGCCCCCAGGATCAGATCCAGCGGCGCCTGCTGCTGGAAATCCGGAATCCGTGAGTGCGGCATGGGTCGGCACGTCGCCAAGCCGCAATAACTCAGCTGCTCGCCGCGGTCCAGCGCCCGCCCCTGTCCGTCCAGGCCACCGAGTTCTTCCCTCACCACCGTCGCCCGACTGCCGAGCACCGCAGGCGCATCGAACCCGCCGGGGGCCGCCAGATAGGCCCTGGCTCCGAGCACCGGTTGGGTCAGCGACAGCACCTGTCCCCTGCGCAGGCTGAAAAATCGCCACGATGCGACCGGCTGGCCATCGATCCGCGCCCCCAGGTCTGCCCCCGCCAGCGCCAACACGCAATCCTCTTCGGCCACCACCGTGAAGCCGCCGAGGGTAATCTCCACGACTGCGGCGTCCAGCGCATTGCCCAGCATCCAGTTGGCCCAACTCATCGACAACCAATCCGCCGCGCCGCCCTGGGTCACGCCCAGATGCCTCACCCCGAAACGGCCGGCATCCTGCAACAGGCACAGAGGGGTGCTGGCCTCGATCAACAGACGGCTCATGACTGGGCCTCCAGCGGTGTGTCATCCCCTCCCAGGGCGATGAATTCGGCGTGGTCCACAGGTGAGAAACGCACCGTGTCGCCAGGTTGCATCAGGCTGTAGCCATCACGCCCACGGTCAAACAGTCGGGCCGGCGTGCGGCCGATCAGGTTCCAGCCGCCGGGCGATACCACCGGGTAAGCAGCGGTCTGGCGCTCGGCGATCCCGACACTGCCCGCCGTCACCCGCTTGCGTGGCGTATCGAGGCGTGGCGCGGCCAGCACTTCGTCCACCAGCCCCATAAAAGCGAACCCGGGTGCAAAACCCAGGGCGAACACCTGATATTCACGGTCGCTATGGGTGCGGATCACCTGGTCCACGGTCAGGCCGCTGCGTTGGGACAGCAGCGCCAGCTCCGGCCCGACACTGAGGTCGTACCACACCGGCAGTACATGCCGCTGGCCGACGGTCCGATCGTCGGGCGACAAGTTATTCAGCGCCTCGTCGATCAGTTCCTTCGCCTCGGCCGGGCTCAGTGCCAGCAGGTCGTAATGCACCATCAGCGTCGTGTAGGACGGCACCAGGTCGATCAGGCGCTCGGCGAACACCGCCCTCAGGCGCTCACCGGCGGCGAGCATCCAGGGCATGTTGGCCTCGGCGATTTCATCGAACAGGCGCACCATCAGGCAGTCCACCGCCACCACTTCCACACGTGGCTTCATGGTGCAATCTGCCGATCCAGAGCCTCGCGGATGCGCCGTACGGCAGCCACCGAACTGGCGTTGTCACCGTGCACGCACAATGTGTTGGCATTCAGGATCAACTCGCTTCCGTCACTGGCGGTCAGCGCACCGCCACGGGCAATGGTCAGGGCCTGAGCGATGATGACCTCGGCCTCGTGATGCACAGCCCCTGGCAATTGCCGCGAAACCAGATGCCCAGCGCTGTCATAGGCACGGTCGGCGAAGGCTTCGAACCATAGGGTCAGGCCGTATTCATCCCCCAGGGCCTGGGCGGCGCTGTTGTCCCGGGTCGCCATCAACATCAGCGGCAGTTCCCGGTCATAGGCGGCGACCGCCTGGATCACGGTGCGCAGCTGCGCCGGATTGGCCATCATGTCGTTGTACATCGCGCCGTGAGGCTTGACGTAGCTGACCCGACCGCCCTGGGCCCGGCAAATACCGTCGAGGGCACCGATCTGGTAATGCAGCAGGTCCTGCAGTTCCCGGGCGGTATAGGCCATGGAGCGTCGGCCGAACCCCACCAGATCCTGATAGGCCGGGTGCGCGCCGATCCGCACACCATGGCTCAGGGCCAGACTGACGGTCTTGCGCATGGTGCTCGGGTCGCCAGCATGGAAACCGCAGGCGATGTTGGCGCAGTCGATGAAGGGCATCACCTCGGCGTCCAGGCCCATGGTCCAACTGCCGAAGCTTTCGCCGATGTCGCAATTCAATAGCAGGCGGTTCACGTGAACGCTCCTGTAGATTTAAGCAGGGGCCTTTGCCCCACAGATTAACCGTTACTCGGCTTCCAGCTGCTTGCCTTGGGTTTCCGGCAGGCTCAGGGCCGCCAGTATCACCACGCCGTAGGACACCGCCGCGAACGCACCGATGCCGACGCTCAGTGGCACTTTCTGGCTCAGCAGGCCGATCAACAGTGGGAACAATGCCGCCAACGCACGGCCGATGTTGTAGCAAAAACCCTGGCCCGAGCCCCTGATGCGCGTAGGAAACAGCTCCGTCAGGAACGACCCCATGCCGCTGAACATACCGGAAGCGAAGAATCCCAGGGGAAAGCCCAGCCAGAGCATCACATCATTGCTCACCGGCATCTGGGTATACAGCAACACGATGGTGAACGAGCCGATGGCGTAGAGGACGAAGTTCTTCTTGCGCCCCAGGATGTCCGACAGGTACGCGCTGATGACATAGCCGACGTAGGAACCGACGATCACCATCGCCAGGTACCCGCCGGTGCTCAGGACGCTCAAGCCGCGTTCATTCTTGAGAAACGTCGGAAGCCAGGAAGTGATGGCGTAATAGCCCCCCAAGGCGCCAGTGGTCAACAGCGAAGCGCGAACGGTGGTAAACAGGATGCCAGGGGCGAAAATCTCGTAGAATTTCGCAGAATTGCTGGACGCTTCACGGGCCTTGGTCTGGTTATAGATTTCCGGATCCTTGACCAGCCGACGAACAAAAATCACGAACACCGCCGGGACGATGCCGAGGATGAACAAGGCACGCCAGGCATCCTCAGGCGGCAACACCGAAAACAGCAGCGCATACAGAATCGCTGTCATGCCCCAGCCCAGCGCCCAACCCGACTGCACCATGCCTACCGCCTTGCCGCGGTCCTTGGCCCGGATCACCTCCCCCATCAATACCGCGCCGGCCGTCCATTCGCCGCCGAAGCCGAAGCCCATCAGCGTACGGGCGATCAGCAGTTGTTCATAGCTCTGGGCGAATCCACACAGGAAGGTGAAGAAGGCGAACCACAGCACCGTCAGTTGCAGGGTGCGCACCCGACCGATACGGTCCGACAGAATGCCCGCCACCCAGCCGCCAATGGCTGAGGCAATCAGGGTACTGGTGTGGATCAGCCCGGCCTGACCGGTGGTGATACCCCACATCGCGATCAGGGTCGGCACCACGAAACTGAGCATCTGTGTATCCATGCCGTCCAGGGCGTAGCCGATCTTGCAACTCCAGAATGTGCGGCGCTCCTGCTGGTTGATGTCGCGATACCAGTCGAACGGGCCGGACCGGGCCTGGGGTTTGGGGACGCCGAGGGTGTCGGGTGCACTCATGGTGGTTCTCCACGGTTTTATTGTTATCGGGCCTCGACGATGCAAAGCGCAGAGACCGGTTGCCCCCGATTCTTGAGCGCGCGCGCCGTCGCGTCCAACGAATAAATCCCCGGCCGGGTCATAAGAAAAATTTGATTGGGTGCCGAAGATGGCTCAGGCAAAGCCCCATGTGACAAGGGAACTTACTGTGGGAGCAAAGCTTGCTCGCGAAACAGGCGCCTCGGTTCCTGACAAACCGCGTGGCATTCATCGCGGGCAAGCCTTGCTCTCACAAATTCCCCGAGCCTCGGGAAACCGGTTTAAACAGGTTGAGTCAGAGCCCGCGCAGGTCGCGCTCTTCGATCGGCCGGCTCTGGCGCAGGCGCCTGCCGCCCAGCACCACCCAGTCGATCAGGCGGAACAGGCATTCCAGGCCGAACGACAGCAGCATGGCCCCGCCGATGCCCCAGATCATGGCCTCTGGGGTCAGCAGGATCTGGTAGCTGTAACCGTTCCAGGTTTCCTTACGGATATCCGGATCAGCGGCCAGCGCCACTTGCAGCAAACGGATGTACCACGGCCCTTGCATCGCCTGGAATTGCTTGTCCAACGCCTGCTGGCGCACCAGCAAGGTGTTCAGGCTGTCGGCATCACTACGGAAGATCGGGTCTTCGCTGGCACGGTAATGGGCCACCAGCGCCTGCATGTCGCCTTTGAAAAACTGGTTGGCGGTGTCCTGGAAGCCGCGCAAGCCGGTCTGCGCCTCGATCAGGTGCGCCTCGACCCGCTTGGCGTAATCGTTGACGAAACCCGGTACCTGCACGCCCACCAGCAGGCCCACCGCAAACAACACAAGCCGTAGATAACTGAGCAACATAACGTGACGTCCTTATTCGGTGCGGCCCTGGCTGACGCATTCGCCGCGTCGCCACAGGCTCCATTGGCCCGGTTCGTAGCGGGTCCAGGTTTCGTTTTCGGTCAGAGGCTCGGTGGCGATCACCGTGACCACATCGTCGGGCGTGGTTTCGGCCTGGAAATCCACGATCACGTCCACGTCCTTGAGCCGCGCCGGGCCAAACGGCGCACGACGGGTGATCTGGGCCAGTTTGGTCGAGCAATAGCAGAACAGCCAGTCGCCATCGCTGAGCAGGCAATTGAATACGCCCTTGCTGCGGTATTCGGCGCAAGCCTGGATAAGTGACGGCAGCAACAGTTCCACCTCCACCGGTTCCGGAAAGGCCTCGCGCACGCGGTTGAGCAGATCGCAGAACGCCGCTTCGCTATCGGTATCGCCCACCGGACGATAGAAGCGGGTTGGAGGCTGGAAGTCGGCAAGCTGGCCGTTATGGGCGAAACACCAGTTGCGGCCCCACAATTCGCGCACGAACGGATGGGTGTTGGACAGGCAGACCTTGCCGACATTGGCCTGGCGGATATGCCCGATCACCACTTCGCTCTTGATCGGATAACGCTGCACCAGGTTCGCCACTTCCGACTCGCTGCTGGCCGCCGGGTCCTGGAAAAGGCGCAGGCCACGGCCCTCATAAAACGCGATGCCCCAGCCGTCCCGGTGCGGGCCGGTCCTGCCACCGCGCTGCATCAGCCCGGTGAAGCTGAACACGATGTCGGTCGGCACATTGGCACTCATGCCCAATAACTCACACATGTTCGAACTCTCGCTTGAAGGCAGGCCTGGTTACAGACGCGGTTCGATACGCGAACGCTGGGGGTTGCTCGGCACCGGCGGCCGACCGTAACGGTCGTCGCCGGCCACGCCGAAGGGCAGCTCATCCTGCGTGTCATCGACGGCGGCAGCGGCTTTCGCGGCAGCGTCCCGCTCCTTGCGGGCGTTGGCTGCACGCTCGATGGGCAAGCGGATCAGCACGACGATCAGGTAAAGGCCCAAGGCGATCATGCCGTACATGAATAGATCGGACACCGCCCGCCAGGCGTTGTTGCCGACCTTGAACAAGACGTCCAGGGCAACGATGGCCAAGGCCGGAGCAACCTTTGCCTTCACCGGGTCGACAATGGTGGGGCTGAACAGCAACACGGCCATCAGCAGCCGCAGCGGCTCGCGCAACCAACGCCACATCCAGCGCGTCATGCGCATCCATACCAGCAGGCAGCCCAGCGCAGCGAAGGCGTAGAGGCCCCAGGCAATCAGATAGTCATTCTCGGTCATGGTGTCCATGGCAAGGCAGGCAAATAGACGCTTATAGTAACGGCTTTTCGCTCTTCAAGCTGCCCCGGCGTCTGCCCGGTGACCTTTGTGGACAGTGCGACCGACCGACAGAACTAATCGCAACGTCCGCTTGTCCTTTTTTCGTACAACGTTCGAGAGTCCTTCATGCCCTTATCCGCCCCCGTTTCCAACGCCCCGATGGCCCGCAGGGATATCGGTGTCGATCCGTACGCCTGGCTGCAGGAGCGCGATGCCGAGGCCGTGCTCGATTACCTCAAGGCTGAAAACAGCTACCAGGAGGCGCAACTCGCCGACCAGGCCGAACTGCGCGAAACCCTGTTCCAGGAAATCAAGGGCCGGATCCTCGAGACCGACCTGTCCCTGCCCTCTCCCTGGGGCCCGTATTTGTATTACACCCGTACCACGGCCGGTGACGAATACCCGCGCCACTACCGTTGCCCACGTCCTACCGACGACAGCCTGACGGTGGACGAGAGCCGCGAGCAATTGCTGCTGGACCCGAACGAACTGGCCGGTGGTGGGTTCTTTTCCCTGGGGGCGTTCAGCATCAGCCCCGATCATCAGCGCCTGGCCTACAGCCAGGACACCTCGGGCGATGAAATCTACACCCTGTTCGTGAAGGAATTGTCCAACGGCAAGGTCAGCGAACTGTCTTTCGAAAATTGCGATGGCAGCATGACCTGGGCCAATGACAGCCTGACGCTGTTTTTCGGCGAGCTGGACGACACCCATCGCCCTCACAAGCTCTGGCGCTATCGGCTCGATGGCACCGCCGCCGAGCAAGTGTTCCATGAACCGGACGGACGCTTTTTCCTGCATTGCTACCGCTCCAGCTCCGAACGCCAGCTGATTTTGTCCCTGGGCAGCAAGACCACCAGTGAAGTCTGGGTACTCGACGCGACGCAACCCCAGCAGCCGTTCTCCTGCCTGGCGCCCCGGGCGGAAAATCATGAATACGACGTCGACCACGGCCTGCTCGATGGACAATGGACGTGGTTTATCCGCAGCAACCGCGACGGCATCAACTTCGCCCTGTACCAGGCACCCGACACCGGCGTGGCGCCGGTCGAAGCCGACTGGCAGAACCTGATCCCACACAGCGACACGGTGATGATCGACGGTCTGAGCCTGAACGCGGGCGCCATGACCCTGAGCCTGCGCGAAGGTGGCCTGCCCATCATTGAAGTTCACCCACAGGATCTGCCCGCGTATCGGGTGCAGTTACCCGACGCGGCCTACAGCCTGCACGTGCAGAACAGCCTGGAATTCTCCAGCGACCGCATCCGCCTGCGCTATGAAGCCTTGAACCGTCCGGCGCAGATTCGCCAGTTGGACCTGGCCAGCGGCGAGCAGGTCGTACTCAAGCAAACCCCGGTGCTGGGCCCGTTCGACGCCGATGCCTACGTCAGCCAACGGCTCTGGGCGACGGCCCCGGACGGCACGCAAGTGCCCATCAGCCTGGTGATCAAGCGCGAAGCCCTCGGCCAGCCGGTGCCGCTGTACTTGTATGGCTACGGCGCCTATGGCCACAGCCTCGACCCGTGGTTTTCCCATGCACGGCTGAGCCTGCTCGACCGGGGCGTGGCGTTTGCCATTGCCCACGTACGCGGAGGCGGCGAGCTGGGAGAAGCCTGGTATCGCGCCGGCAAGCAAGAGCACAAGCACAACACCTTCAGCGACTTCATCGCATGTGCCGAACACCTGATCGACAACGGTCTGACCACCGCCGACCAGTTGGCAATCAGTGGCGGCAGCGCCGGTGGCCTGCTGATCGGCGCGGTGCTCAACCAACGCCCGGAATTGTTCAGGGTCGCCATCGCCGAAGTGCCGTTCGTCGATGTGCTCAACACAATGCTCGACCCGGATTTGCCATTGACCGTCACCGAATACGACGAATGGGGCAACCCCGAGGATCCTCAGGTCTATGATCGGATCAAGGCCTACGCCCCGTACGAAAACGTCAGCGCCCAGGCTTATCCGGCACTGTTGGTCATCGCCGGATACAACGACAGCCGTGTGCAATATTGGGAAGCAGCCAAGTGGGTGGCGAAATTGCGGGCCACCAAAACCGACGACAATCCGTTGCTGCTCAAGACCGAACTGGGCGCAGGCCACGGTGGAATGAGCGGACGCTACCAGGGGTTGCGTGACGTAGCGCTCGAATATGCGTTTGTGTTGAAGATTCTGAAGCGGGTTTGAGGAACTCTGGATAAAGGCCGGGTCATAGGGAACGACACGGCCTGTACAGGGGGGAGCGGGTTTGCTCGCTCCCCCAATGGAGGATCTTGCATCCAGGCCTGCCCGCAACCGCAACAGACACAAGAAAAAGACCGTGACGACATGCCAGAACCCACCTTACTGAACAACGAAATTCGCGACTGGTTGATGGACTGCGGTCTGTTCGACCCGTTGCTGCCTGTCGACTTTGCCGCAGCGTCGGGCTACTTCAGCATCAGCGCCATCGCCCAGGGCGAAGCGATTTTCCACGAGGGCGATGCCGGCAGCTTCATGTGCATCATCCACACCGGCCAGGTGGCCGTGCAGAAAACCGGCCCCGACGGCCAACCCGTGACCATCGCCACCCTGCGCAGCGGCCGGGCATTCGGCGAAATGGCTGTGCTGGACGGCGAACGGCGCTCGGCCACGTGCATCGCGGCCAGCGATTGCCAATTGCTGAACCTGGGCAAGGACTCCCTGGAAAAAATGATCAACGATGCTCCCAAGGTGGCCGCAAAAATCATCCGCGCCCTCGCTGTATCCCTGTCCAAGCGCCTGCGCATGGCGGATGGGCAGTTGCTGTCGCAACAGGTTTAACAGCCGCACCGCAGCCTCTGTGCATACCGCAGCCCCTGTGGGAGCGAGCCTGCTCGCGATAGCGCTGGGTCAATTGACATCGATGCTGGAGGGGCCGCCGCAATCGCGAGCAAGCTTTGCTCCCACAGGGTTTGCATCCACCTTGCTTCATCCGCCGGGGGGCTTGGACTTCGGCGCTATCGGCTCCATCCCCGGTATCGGCTGATCCTTGGGCGGCCTTGGCATTTCGATCGGTGGCAGTAAGGGCGGTCCGGCGCTTCCGGGCCCGGCCTTGGGCACACCGCTGGGGGTGATGGGTGGATAAGGCATGGGGGTAGCGGTGCCGGGCGAACCGGGGATGCTCGGTGGGCTCACTGGAATCGTCGGCTGCTGGGCCTGCGCGTCACTTATCGAGAGCGCCGCCAAGGCAATGGCCGTTACAATGATGCACTTCATCAATGGCTCCGTGGCTACTGTCACCTTCAAGGCTAGTCCCAACTGCGCCGATCCGCCCTTCTCATGAGACTTCCATGAAACGTTTCGTTCTGCTCGATACCACGCCCATTCCCGACAACGGCGGCGCCCTGTGCCTGTTCGAATACGGTGAAGACTTCGTCATCAAGATCCAGGGCGGTGACGGCGGGCAGTTGATGAACACGCGCATGCACGGTTCCGAAGATGCCCTGGCCGAGATCCCCTGCCGCAAGGTCGCCGGCCGTCCGGGCTCGCGCGTGTTGATCGGCGGCCTCGGTATGGGCTTCACCCTCGCCTCGGCCCTCAAGCATCTGGGCAAGAACGCTGAGGTAGTGGTGGCCGAGCTGGTACCCGGCGTGGTGGAGTGGAATCGTGGCCCCCTCGGTGAAAAGGCCGGCAGGCCCCTGTCGGACCCGCGCACCGTGATCCGTATGGAAGATGTCGCCAAGGTACTCCAGAGCGACCCCCAGGGTTTTGACGCGGTCATGCTGGACGTCGACAACGGCCCCGAAGGCCTGACCCAGAAAGCCAATAGTTGGCTGTACTCGGCCGCTGGCCTGGCCGCCTGCGCCAGGGCCCTGCGGCCCAAGGGGGTGTTGGCGGTCTGGTCGGCCAGTGCCGATCGACAGTTTTCGGACAAGCTGAAAAAAGCCGGTTTCAAAGCCGAAGAGGTGCAAGTGTTCGCTCATGGCAACAAAGGCACCCGTCACACCATCTGGATTGCCGAGAAGCTCAAGGGCTGAGCTAAACTTCGTTCAACCGTCATCAGTCTTTATCTACAAGGTGAACCCATGAGTTCGTCAACGCCACCGTCCAACACCTCCAAGCTGGACCGGATCCTCGCCGACGCCCAACGCGACCGGGAGATGGGCTATCGCGACAAGGCCCTGAAAATGTATCCCCACGTGTGTGGGCGCTGTGCCCGTGAGTTCTCCGGCAAGCGCCTGAGCGAACTGACCGTCCACCATCGCGACCACAACCACGACAACAACCCGCAGGACGGTTCCAACTGGGAACTGCTGTGTCTGTATTGCCACGACAATGAACATTCGCGCTACACCGACCAGCAATATTTCGGCGACGGCTCCCTGAGCACGCCGAAAATCGCCAAGGCGACGCACAACCCGTTTGCAGCGCTGGCTGGGTTGATGAAGAAGGACGAATAATTTCGCGCCCCCTCCTCGCGAGCAGGCTCGCTCCCACAAGGGAACGCACTCCAATGTGGGAGCGAGCCTGCTCGCGATGGCGATACAACAGGCACCGCCAATCTCGAAACTGACCTGCCTTACCCATTCCCCGTATAATCGCGCCTTTTCCCAAAGGCACTCCGCCCGTGGCCAACAAACGCTACAGCTGCATCGGTCTGTTCAACCCCAAGTCACCGGAAAACGTCGGTTCGGTCATGCGTGCCGCCGGCTGCTACGGCGTGGCGTCGGTGTTCTACACCGGCAAGCGCTATGAACGCGCCGCCGATTTCGTCACCGACACCAAGAAAGTCCACTACGACATCCCGCTGATCGGCATCGACGATTTGAAAAAAATCCTGCCCCTGGGCTGCGTGCCGGTGGCCGTGGAGTTGGTGGAGGGCGCCCGTCCCCTGCCTGAATACACTCACCCGGACCGGGCGCTGTATATCTTCGGTCCCGAAGACGGCTCGCTGGATAAAGACATCCGCGACTGGTGCGAAGACGTGATCTACATCCCCACCAACGGCTGCATGAACCTGGCCGCCACCGTCAACGTCGTGCTGTATGACCGCATGGCCAAAGGCAACAACACCCGCTCGGGCCCGCAATTCCGCTGACCGGTGTGAAATTCCATTGAACGACGGATTCGCTCTGGCAGTCAGTTTTATACACATTCCCACACTGGAGACAGACCATGAGCGATAACAATCCGTTCGAGCCGATCGAGACCACCCCTTTCCAGTCCCACCCAGTGCAGAACGTACACGGCTGGGAGCGTGCTGGCTCGCTGGCCGGCGGTGTGCTGATGATGGGCAAGGGCTTGCGTCGTGGCGGCATCATCGGTCTGGCTCAACTGGCCATCGGCGGCATGGCGCTGGCGCGGGGTATTACCGGGCATTGCTCGGCAAAGACCCTTTTGGAGAAAAATCGTCAGAACCTGCGCAATGCTCGGGCAAGAATCGAGCAGGCCGGTGATGAACTGACTCGCATGAAGGCCAACGCCGAAGCGGCGACTGGCACGGCTACGGTGACGGGAAATGATTCACTGGTTTCGCCGAAAGCCGGGCTCTGACGGTTTGCGTTTGGCTGATGACCTCATCGCGAGCAGGCTCGCTCCCCATGGGGCGGTGTTGACACATTAACTGTGTTCGACTCGGTCAGTGTGGGGGAGCGACCGGCGAGCATCCAGCCCGCCGGCCGGTCGCCAGAGGCCCCGGACGGCTTTACCTGGCGTCAGCCGCCATTGGCCGTCCGCCTTGAAATCACTGTAGCGGCTGCCATCGCCAAGGTCGAAATCCAGGCTGCGCACCGCCGAACCCCGTGCCAGTGTCCGTCTCAATCCTGCCGACATGGATGCTCCCCGGTGATGCAACGCCCGGCGGTTCAGCCGGCGCGGAAAATCAGATGGTCTTCCCAGTCTTCCTCGGCCACGCTGCCTTCGGCCAACATGCGCCCGGACTGGGAAATGCGTTCATGGTGCACGGCGTCGCGGTCGCCGCAAACCAGGTGATGCCACAACGGCAGGTCCTTGCCCTCGCTGACCAGGCGATAACCGCAGGTCGGCGGCAGCCACTTGAATTCATCGGCCTTGCCCGGCGTGAGTTGAATGCAATCAGGAACAAATTCACGGCGGTTGGGGTAGTTGGTGCACTGGCAGGTTTTCAGATCCAGCAGCTTGCAGGCGATACGCGTGTAGTAGACGCTGTTATCGTCTTCGTCTTCGTCTTCGAGCTTTTGCAGGCAGCACAGGCCACAGCCATCGCATAGCGATTCCCATTCCTGCGCATCGAGCTGATCGAGGGTCTTGCGTATCCAGAAGGGTTCGACTTTGGCGGCCATGGTTCGAGCATCGACATCGGGTGGTGAAAAGGCCGACAGTCTAGTGCCGGGGCCTCGCCAGGCCAAGCATTGGCGACTGTCGGTAGTCCGGGGCTTGTCAGGCCGTGCGTCGGGAAGTAGGTTTCGTCATTCCCCTTCCCGAACCCCGTCAGGTAACACCCATGAGCGCCAATCCTCGCATTGCCGATTACGCCATCCATCCTCAATTCATCGAGCGCTGGTCCCCCCGCGCCTTTACCGGCGAGCCGATCGCCGAAGAAACCCTGCTGGGCTTTTTCGAGGCGGCACGTTGGGCGCCGTCGGCCTATAACTCGCAACCGTGGCGCTTCCTTTATGCACGTCGCGACACACCGAACTGGGAGCGTTTCCTGGGCCTGCTCAATGAATTCAACCGTGGCTGGGCCCAGCATGCCTCGGCGCTGGTAATCGTTGCGTCAAAAACCACCTTTGCCGTCCCGGGCGCCAGCGAAGAAACTCCGGCGTTGTGCCACACCTTCGACACGGGCGCAGCCTGGGGCCACCTGGCGCTGCAAGCCAGCCTCAGCGGCTGGCACACCCACGGCATGGCCGGCTTCGACCACGAACTGACCCGCCAGGAATTGAAGATTCCCGAAGGCTACGCGCTGCACGCAGCGGTGGCGATCGGCAAGCTGGGGGACAAATCCACCCTGGCCGAATACCTCCAGGCCCGCGAGACGCCAAGCCCGCGCCGACCGTTGAACGAACTGGTGGCCGAAGGCGATTTCACCCTGTAATCCTGTACAAAGCAAAAATGTGGAAGCGGGCTTGCTCGCGAATGCGGTGTGTCAGACAAGTGAATATCGACTGATACACCGCTTTCGCGAGCAAACCCGCTCCCACAAGTTTGAATCACAGTGGTTCAATACCCCCGGGCGAAATCCACTTCCCCACGCAGGGCTTCGCCCGCCTGATAAGCCCGCAGGTTCTCCAGAAATAACTGCGCCATCATCGGTGGCGATGTTGGAGCCGAACTGTGGCCGGTCAAGAGCAGGCCCCAGGCCGTCCAGAACGGGTGACGCTGCGGCAGGGGTTCCT
Organism: Pseudomonas sp. Pf153; assembly: GCF_001269775.1. NCBI lineage: Bacteria > Pseudomonadati > Pseudomonadota > Gammaproteobacteria > Pseudomonadales > Pseudomonadaceae > Pseudomonas > Pseudomonas sp. Pf153. Next base: position 79,267 of record NZ_LHVL01000027.1, read on the forward strand.
GGCGGCAAACGTCGATCACCGCACCGGCCAGATGCCCTTCCTTCAAGGCATGCACCAGGTCCGCATCCACCACGGCCACCCCGCGTCCGGCATTGATGAACAGTGCGGTAGGCTTGAATCGCTTGAACAGCGCCGCGTCATACACATCATGGGTCTGGGGCGTGTTGGGCAGCAGGTTGATGACATAGTCCACCTCGCCCACCAGGCGCGGCAGGTCCTTCATCGTGCCGACTTCGACAAAAGGCGCCAACTCCCGAGCCTCGCTGGCAATGCCATAGAGGTGCACGCCAAACGGTACGAGGAACTTTGCCACGCACTGGCCGATATCACCGGTCCCGACGATCAACACCTTGCGACCTGCCAGGCCCTGTCCCTGCCGATGGTCCCACTTGCGCTCCACCTGGCTGACCAGACGCGCCAGCACCTCGCGTTCGTGGCCGAGCATATAGGTCAGCACGTACTCAGCCATCAGCTGGCCGAAGATGCCCACGGCGCGGGTCAGGCGGTAGTCCCGGGTCAGGCCCTCGGCCAGCAACGGCGTAATGCCTGCCCAGGTTGACTGCAGCCAGCGGGGTCGATGGCCCTGGCGCAGCAGAGTCGCCAGCAGATCGGGTTGGCCGAGCCAGACCGGGCAGTCGGTGGCCAGGCGCGACAGTTCGGCGGAGTCGCCGCTGGTCAGGACTTCGATATCGGATGCAGCCTGGCGCAGCAGCTGGGCGTACACCGCATGGTCGTGTTCGGCAATCAGAACGCGCATGAATCAAACCTTTCAAAAACAGTGCAAACGACCGCCGACAGAGTGTCGCGCCATCCATGCGGCGAACGTCAAAAAAATCCAATGTGTTTCAAGAGGCCCCAGGACGGGCACCTCAGGAGCGCGTCAGACCGGATCGTTGCGTCGCAGCAGCTCTTCGGGCAGATGTTCGATGTACTCGTCTTCAGCCGGTGGCATCTGCAGGTGATACCCCTGGGTATCGAGGTTTTCCAGCACCTTGTTGATGTCCTCCCGGGACAACTGCCGCTCGGGACTCAGCACCAGATCGAACACGTGGGTCGCTTTGCCGAAGGCAGCCAGCAAGGGCTCCGGTACTCGCGCCAGCGCATCGCTCTTGAGCACATACAGGTACATCTCGTTCTTCTTCGAGCTGCGGTAGATGGAGCAGATTCGTTTCAAGGCTGTTCTCCGGCAGTGGCCAGGCTGTCCAGCAGCGCCTGGCCCATCAATTCGCGGCGCCAGCCACGCAGCGAATCGGGTAATTGGTAAGGCCCCTCGGGGAAGCCGCTCTTGATCAGCGCTTCGAGGGTTTTCTTGCGCAGCATCAGCTCAGGGGCAATTCCCAGCCGTTCGGCTTCAGCCTGCCCCAGCGCCCGCAGACGCTTGACCAGGGCCGAGGCCTCGATCGGCAACGGCTCCGGTACGGCCGGCGGCCACTGCTCGGGCGGCACACTGGCGGCACGTTGGATGAGGTCCAACAGGAATTCGCCATCCTGGCGCACGGTACGCGGATGCATGTCTTCGATTTTTGCCAGCGCACCGAGGTTATCCGGCTGCGTACGGGCCAGGGGCCACAGCGAATGTTCGCGAATGATGCGATTGCGCGGCAGATCCCGAGCCCGCGCTTCCCGCTCACGCCAGGCACACAGCTCGCGCAGCACGGCCAATTGCGCCCGGGACAGTTTCCAGGCCAGCTTGGCTTCGCGATAGACCTCGTAGGGATCGACTTCGCGGCGCAGGTTGGCAACCAGCTCGGCGCCGTCCTCCAGGACCCAGGCGTACTTCTCGTCGGATAGCCTTGGGCGTAGTTGTACGAAAACTTCCGCCAAGTGCACGGCATCTTCAGCCGCGTAGCTGATCTGCGTCTCGGACAGTGGCCGCTGTAACCAATCGGAACGGGTCTCCCCCTTGGGCAATTCGATGCCCAGTACGTCCTGCACCAGCCGCGAATACCCCATGGAAAAGCCCAGGTTCAGATAGGCGGCCGCCAGTTGGGTATCGAACAACGGCGCGGGCAGGCTGCCCGTCAGGCGCAGCAGCACTTCAAGGTCTTCGCTGCAGGCATGCAACACCTTGAGCACTGCCGGGCTTTCCAGCAATGCCGCCAGGGGCTGCCAGTTATCGATGGTCAAGGGATCGATCAGGTAGGCACGCGTGCCATCGCCGATCTGCAGAAGGCCGGCGATAGGGTAAAAGGTGTCGACCCGCATGAATTCGGTGTCAAGAGCGACGAAGGGCAACTGTTGCCATTCGGCGCAAAACCGATCGAGGCTATCGTTGTCGCGAATCCAGTGAATATCGATGGCCACACGGCTCTCCCTTGAAGAATGGCGCGCAGTATATATCGCCGTCAGCGATTGCGAGCATCCATAGAGCAAGAGCCTGAGAGAAATCGCCTTCGCAATGGCAAGAATAGTCCTACATTCGGATTTATCGCACGACAGGTGATGCCGCGCGTGGCTCGCAGGACCAGTTTGATGAAGAGCAGAACGATCCTGCGAGAAATGTTATTGGCGAGCCAGCACACCGTCGATCACTGCGCCGCGACAGTTGGCGAACATGTCCAGGTCCGGGTTGTAGACCTGACTGTTGACTTCCAGCAACCCGAGCATCGAGTGGAACAGGTTGTCCTGGGTCAGAGGCTTGTCCCGACTCAGTTGCAGGCAGTGAGTGTCGACCGAAAAGGATTTCTGATAGTTGTCGGAGAACCAGGCAAGCATCGCCACGTGCTTCTGCTGCTCCGGGGCCAGCATATAGGGCGTGCCATGAAGAAACAGGTTGTATTCGCCCAGGGACTCGCCATGGTCCGACAGATACAGCATTGCCGTGTCGACTTTATCCTGATTGGCCCGCAGCAGATCGATCAGGGTCGATAGCACATGATCGGTGTACACCAGCGTGTTGTCGTAGCCGTTGACGATGCTTTCGCGACTGCAATTGTTCAACGCGTTGCTTTCGCATACCGGGGTGAAATGCTCGTACTCCTTGGGGTAGCGCTTGAAGTATTCCGGTCCATGGCTACCCATCTGGTGCAATACTAGCACCGTGTCCTTGTCCAGGGTGTCGATGAAATGCTGCAGCCCCTGCAACAGGATCTCATCGCGACATTCACTGTTGGCACACAGGTCCGGGTCCTTGAGATTGCTCACGTCCTGCACGGTAACCCGGTCGCAGGTGCCCTTGCAGCCAGACTGGTTGTCCCGCCAGATGACTTCCAGGCCGGCACGCTTGAGAACGTCCAGCAAACCCTCTTCGTTCCTGGCCTTGCTGGCGTCATAGCCCTTGCGTCCCATGTTGGAAAACATGCACGGCACTGACACGGCGGTTTCGGTACCGCAGGAATGCACATCGGTGAAGGCGATCAGGCCCGCCTCATGGTTCAGTTTCGGCGTGGTGTCGCGGTTATAGCCAAGGATGCCGAAGTTCTCGGCGCGGGCGCTTTCACCCACCACCAGTACCGTCAGGGATTTGCGGGCGTGGGTTTGCCAGGCCGGGTTACGACTCGCATCCTCCCCCAGCTTGATGAACGGCTGTTCGGCGGAAGCGACCTGCTCGTGCAAGTACCCGAACGCCGCGCCGATGTAGTTGCTTGGCACGAGCATCAGGCGCAACTCGTGATGATTGCGAAACAACGACGACAGCCCCTGATAGTTGGCCAGGGCAACCACACCGATGATCGCCGCCGACGCCACGCCGACGATCAACTTGCTTAACAACTCTCTGGGCCACCGGCGATATTCGACAGGTGTCTTCAACAATAACCAGGACGGCACTATGCCCAGCAGCCCCAAGTAGGCAAACAACTTAAATGACAATAGATCGCGAACTTCCGTAGCGTTGGTTTCCGCGAAGTTGCGAAACATGCCAGCATCCATCAGCACGCCGTATTGGGCCATGAAATAGGCGACACCGGCGCTGATTAAAAACAGCGATACCAGCAAGGGCTTGAGCAGTGGACGGAACGCCACGAAGGTCAGCACGAGGTTGAAAGCCCCGAGAATCATCGCGCCGAATGCCAGGCATACCAGCACACCCCGACCATCGGCCGCCGTGATGGTCAGCAGGTGTTCCCACAAAACAATATTGAAGGCAACTAACAAGAAGGCACTGGCGATCAGCGTCACCCACTCGGGGCGCACGGCTTTAATAGGCAGCATGATGATTGACGGTTTCCTGAAAGTTGCTTTTCGAAAATAATTGCCGGAATAAAGTGTGAAAAACTCGTTTTCACGGCAACCTGAACTTTAGGTAAGCCACCATCAATTTTTCGTGAAAAAGTTGCTACTAAATTATTTTTTAAGCGATACACCCCAGGCACCTGGTCGACAACCGAACCAGGTCCCGGCCGCTATCGTGCCTGTCGTATTCCCTACATTATCTGTCCCGTTCCCGACCGTGAAACCGCCTGCGCGGCATTCACTTGGGACCATCGTTCCGTTAGGATCACCGATCTGGTTTGCGCAAGATCCGCGCAAGGAGCACAGCGAGAAGCAATGGATGCTGAACAGTAACGCCCTCAGAAAGCTCGATATGCAGGACCTCATGGTGTTCAGCGCCGTGTACGAGCAAAGCAGTGTCACCGGTGTGTCCGAAGCACTCTGTGTCAGTCAATCAACCGTCAGCTACTGCCTGAAGAAACTGCGGACCTGTTTCAAGGACGAACTGTTCGTCAATACCCGCACCGGCATGCGTCCTACCTATAAAGCTGTAGGCATGTACGACCATGTGCGCACCATCCTGCACAGCATCAATTCGTGTCACGCCGGTACAAGCGTCTCGCAGCCAGACAGTCTGGCTGAGACAACAGATGATCCAGGCCTGCACCGCCCGTGACGACTGAGCGTCAATTGTCAATGATGGCTTTCGCGTAGGGGCCCCGGTCCAGGTCGACGATCTCTACACTGCACTGCACGTTGAGGCCAGTTGGCCATGGGCCCAGCTCCTGGACCACGACCAGCAGGCTGTCCGCCAATTGCTTCTTTATTTCCGGAGAGCGACCGCTCAGCAAGGACAGTTTCACGTGTACAAACCCCCGCTCGCCCAAACCGGTTCCAACCCGGAAGTGCTCGAGCTTCGTGGCTCGGCTCTTGATGTCCGACTCGGCTGCGAACTGACCGGAAGCGACCAGTGCGTTGTTCAAGCGCAGCAACGCCACATCGGCATTCAGCTCAGGCAGGTTGGCGGTGTACTCAAGGTGCAGGTGAGGCATGTGTTCGACTCCGGTTCGAAAAGGGGCGGTGTGGATTCCAGTCGACGCCACCATACCCCGACTTAATTCTCAAGCACAGAACACTTTGGCGGGATCGAGCGAGGATGGGAGCAAGGCTTGCCCGCGATGGGGTTAGCGCGCCTGCCGGGGAACCTGGTAGCCTTCATCGCGGGCAAGCCTTGCTCCCGCACCCACAGCCTCGGCATCACCCATGAACGCCTCCAGCCGGGAGCGCAGCCAGCGTTCGGCCGGATCATTGTCGACATGGCTCAGCCAGACCATGGACAAATCCAGGGTCGGGGTCTTGAAGGGAAAGGGTTCGTTGAACAGCTGACCCGAGGCGGCCATAGCGACGGCCGTATAGTCCGGCAGGCTGGCGATCATATCGGTACCGGCCAGCAATGCCGGCAACGCGCTGTATTGAGGCACCGACAGCACGACATGGCGCTTGCGGCCGATCTCGGCCAGCCATTCATCCGCGAGACCGGCAATGTTGGCGGTGTGTGAAACCAGCACGTGAGGCCGTGAACAGTATTCATCCAGCGTCAGCAGCGTGTCCGACGCATCGGCTCGCAACACCCGTGGCTGAATCTGTCGCAACAGTTTTCGCTTGGCGTTGGCCGGCAATCCCCGGGTCTGGCTGATGCCCACGGTAATGTCGCCCGACGCCAGCAAATCCGGAATTCGCCAGTAATCGACATGCTGGACCACGAACACCACTTGCGGCGCTTCGTGCCGCAGGTTGCGCAACAGCGGCGGCAACAGGCCGAACTCGACATCGTCCGACAGGCCGATGCGGAAGGTCATGGTACTGCTGGCGGGATCGAAATCATGGGTCAGGCTCAACGCCGCCGAGAGCGAATCCAGCGCCGGCGACAAATGCTGGAAGATCTCCTCGGCCCGGGCCGTCGGCTCCATGCGATGGCCGATACGAATGAACAACGGATCATTGAACCGCGCACGCATCCGATTGAGGGCCGAACTGATGGCCGGCTGGCCGAGAAACAGTTTTTCCGCCGCCCGGGTCACGTTGCGCTCAAGCATGAGTGTCTCGAAAACCACCATCAGATTGATATCGGCCTTGCGCAATTCGTTACGGTTCATCCGTCGCCCCCTGATGCTGACATCAATAGCAATATCTCATAACCCTTGGAAACGTATTTGCGATAGCGAAAATTTTCATCTTGGCTAGTCTTTCGACGTCATGTTCAAAACATGTCTTGAACAAGTAAATCGCAGGGAGCGAACCGATGTATTTTGAAATCTACAGACAGACCCGAGGCACTCAGAGCAGCGGTAAAGGCCAATGGCGCTGGCGCTTGAGGGCCGGCAACCACGAAACGATCGCCAGCGGCGAATCCTATGTGAACAAGGCAGACTGCCTTCACGTCATCGGGTTGATCAAGAATGTGCAGGGCGAGACGCCTGTGAAGGAAATCTGACGCAGCGTCACGCCTACATCCTATTAGCTGCTCCGCCGGGCTCCATGCCTGGCGAACAACTTTTTTACGACCTCCCCCAGTCCAAAGCGAGCACCTTCGATGAACAGGCACTCACCCATCAACCTCATTCAGAAATATGCCCTGTTCCAGGATCAGTGGGCACCGAAAGTCGTGGCTGAAATGAACGACTACCAGTTCAAGGTCGCCCGACTTGAAGGCGATTTCATCTGGCACTCCCATGCCGACACCGATGAAACCTTCATAGTGTTGGAAGGGGAGCTTCGTATCGATTTTCGCGACGGCTCGGTGACAATAGGCGCAGGCGAAATGTATGTGGTCAAGAAAGGCGTCGAGCACCGGCCCAGTGCCGCTCGGGAAGCGAAGGTGTTGCTGATCGAACCTCGCGGGGTCATCAACACAGGCGAAGCCCATGAGCGAACCGCGGATAATGATGTCTGGATCTGACCGGGCAGCCCGTCACGGCGTCAATCGTATTCCGCTTCCCGATGGTCGCCTAACAGGCGCCGCTGGCGAGGTGTTGCGGCAGTCAGGACGGCAGGGTTGAACCGCCAGTGCAGATAAGGCGAAAACTTCTGCGCGACCATGCGCCGGCCATAATGCACTTGCAGCAGATAACGGGTGCGATCGGTGGTGCGGTTGTCACTGCCCGCATGCCACAACTCACTACGCAGCACCAGCACGTCGCCCGCCTTGCATAACACCGGCTGCGCAGAATGTCCTGCCCATTGCGTCTCACCTGCCACAGGCGCCCGTCCCGCCCGATGGCTGCCAGCAATGACACGCGTTGGGCTCAAATCGGCATCGATGTCATCCAGATAAAACTGTGCGGTGACAATCTGCATCGGCAGCTCGAAGGCTGGATCCGCGAGCAGGTCCGGCGGCAACGCCATCGCCAGATAATCCACGTGTAATGGAGCCCCGACGAAACCGGGGTGGCAGCGCCAGGCTGTCTGGCCGATGATGTGACAATCATCCCCCAGCGCGGCTTCGGCCAGATCGATCACCCCTTCCATATCCAGAAATGGCAGCCACAACGGGTCGCGATTGAAGACACATTTGTAGTGGTCGATGACGCCGCTGTAGTCCCAGTGCATGGGTGCGAGGTGATCGATTGCCTGACGCAGTTCGGCAATCTGCGTATGAGTCAGTACGGCGGGCATCAGGACGAAACCGTCCTGATGCAGGGCACGCAGGCGCTCATGAGTGAGCGTCGTGTCAGATTCTGGAGCAGACACTGTCGCATTTGCCTCAGGTGCGGAAGCGGCCGATCAGTTCCGCCAAACCTCTCGACAGACTGGAAAGCTGTTGGCTGGCAACCATGCTCTGCGCAGAATTCTCTGCCGCTTCGTTGGACAGATCACGAATGTCGGAGATGTTCCGGGCGATTTCCTCGGTAACGCTACTCTGTTCTTCACAGGCATTGGCAATTTGTGCCGCCATGTCATTGATACGCTCGATCGAACCACTGGTGCCGCTGAGCACCTGATCGACACCGGCAGCGCGCTCGACACTGTCACGGGCCTTGCTGCTGCCGACTTGCATGGCTTGCACCGCCCTGGCAACACCGCTCTGCAGTCGCTCGATGCGAACCTGAATATCCTTGGTCGAATCCTGGGTACGCGCCGCCAGGGCCCGGACTTCGTCGGCTACCACGGCGAAACCACGCCCCTGTTCGCCAGCCCTGGCGGCCTCGATGGCCGCGTTCAGCGCGAGCAGGTTCGTCTGCTCGGCAATACCACGAATCACTTCCAACACCGCACCGATGCTTGAGGTTTCTTGAGCAAGGGCCTCGATGGTAACCGAGGCGGTCTCGACCTCCTGGGCCAACTGGCGGATCGATTCGATGGTACTGGTGACGACTTCCGTGCCATCCCGGGAGCGGCTGCTGGCTTGCTGCGCGGCGTCCGAAGCGCTCACTGCGTTATGCGCCACCTCATGCACTGCCGCGCTCATCTGGGTCGCAGCGGTACTCACCTGATCGAGCGCCGCATGTTCGCTGCTGATCAGTTGATCGTTGGTCGCGGCCATGCTGGCCATCGCACGGGCCGCAGCCTCGACCTCACCGGTAACCCGACCCACCTCGGCGATCAGCGGCTGGAGCTTATCGAGGAAACGGTTGAATGCACTGCCAAGCTGTCCCAGCTCGTCAGCCGAACGCACTTCGAGACGCCCTTTCAGGTCGCCACCACCCTCGGCGATCTGCTCGACGCGATGAAGCAGACGACGCATGGGAGTCAGCACGACAAGCGGCAGGACCAGAACGACCACGATGCCACCGAGCAGACCGATCAACAGGACCCCGCCCTGGAACATTCCCACGGCCTCGCCGTGTTCGATCGCTGCGTCCCCTTGACGGTGCGAGGCCTCCTCCTCGAGTTCGCCCAACTTGTCGATGGCATCGCGCATTGCCTCGAACAGGCGCTCGCTGTCAGCAAAACTCAGGGCGCTGGCCGCTTGCGGATCCCCCACCGACAAGTCAATCACGCGTCGTGAAACCTGTGTCCATTGGGCAAAGCTGTCGTTGAACTGACTCACCAGAGCCAGCGCATCGGCACCAGGCTGCATGGCTGCGTATTTCTGGACACGGTCATAGGCTTGCTTCGTGTTCTCCCCGTGACTGGCGCTCAACGCTTTCAGATGCTCGTTGGCATGGCCGTCGAGCAGGCTGCGCTCGGCCACAAAAGCCTGATAAAGATCACGATCGGCATTGAGCAACAGACTGATGGCTGGCAAATAACGCTTGGTCAACTGCGTGCTGGACTCGGTCACCTCACCAATGCCACGCATGCCCGACCAGCCCATCAGAACCAGCAACACCACGAGGAAAGCGATGGGCAGGGTAATTTTCCAACGGAAGCCAAGGTCGGCAAAAAACCGCAACATGGTGTCGCTCCTTTTGTGGGGATTGACCTGCCTATCGGCAGACATGTCTTGAGCTATAGACCATTAGTCCAATTGTCACAAAGAAGTGACAGGTCACTGACCTGGAAACTGGAATTCGTTTCGAACCGGAACGTAACAACTACTGGCCTCTGGCCAACAGATTCGTAATCCATCGAACCTGCCGGACCATGTCCTCCATCCTCTCCTCGGGCACGGCTTGCCGTGCCCTGGCAAAGCGGGCCAGGGTCTTTTCCTTCAGGCGCAGCAGGCGTTGCCATTTGAGCAGGAACGCTGGACTGCGGACCTGCATCAGCAGCGGACCGAAGTAGAGCTCCTCGGCGGTGTACGTCACCGGTCCGTCGCGCTCGGCGACGATGATTTCGTAGTCGAAACGGTTTTCCCGCAGCACCTCTTCGAAGAGGATGCGGTAGTCGTTGTCCATCAGCCATTGGCGCAATGGCCGCTCGCCACCGTTAGGCTGCAGGATCAGCCGCTCCTGACCGCTCATGCGCGACTTGCCGCTGTCCAGGATGTCCCGAATCGTCTCGCCGCCCATACCACACAAGCTGACCGCCGTGATCCCGTCCCCCGGCTCGATGGCCGCCAGGCCATTGGCCAGGCGCACAATGATCTGCTGTCCCAGGTCGTTCTCACGCACGGTGCGTTCAGCCGAACGAAACGGCGTCAACGCCACCTCACCGGCCACTGCCATTGAAATGATCCCTCGGCGCATCAGCGCCACTGGCAGGTAAGCATGATCCGAACCGATATCGGCCAGGCGCGCGCCCGCAGGCACATACGCGGCTACACGCTCCAGGCGCATGGACAATGTCTGTTCGTTCAACGGTTGCCTCTTTTCATCAAAAATGTGACCTGACGAAACGCCGGAAACGAAAAAGCCCCTGAAATGATTAACCATTTCAGGGGCTTAGACGTGTTCAATAGTGGCGGAGAGATAGGGATTTGAACCCTAGGTACTGTTGCCAGTACAACGGATTTCGAATCCGTCCCGTTCGGCCACTCCGGCATCTCTCCAGTGGCGCGCATCATACCAGCACATTCGCCGGAAGCGAACCCCCGAGCGAATTTTTTTCCGTGCTATCAGATGCTTGCGTCGATTACAGCGGTACACCCAGGCGCTGGGCGACTTCTTCGTAGGCTTCGATCACATCGCCGAGGCCTTGGCGGAAGCGGTCCTTGTCCATCTTCTTCTTGGTGTCCTTGTCCCAGAGACGGCAGCCGTCCGGGCTGAATTCGTCACCCAGGACGATGGAGCCGTCGCTGAACACACCGAACTCGAGCTTGAAGTCCACCAGCAGCAAGCCGGCGTCGTCAAACAGTTTGGTCAGTACGTCGTTGACCTTGAGGGACAACTCCTTCATGCGCGCCAGTTGCTCGGCAGTGCCCCAACCGAACGCCACGACGTGGGATTCGTTGATGAACGGGTCACCCTTGGCGTCGTCCTTCAGGAACAGTTCGAAGGTGTAAGGGTTGAGCTTCATGCCCTCTTCTACACCCAGGCGCTTGACCAGACTGCCGGCGGCGTAGTTACGCACGACGCACTCGACCGGGATCATGTCCAGCTTCTTGACCAGGCATTCGTTGTCGCCCAGCAGCTTGTCGAATTGGGTCGGCACACCGGCCGCTTCGAGCTTCTGCATGATGAAGGCGTTGAACTTGTTGTTCACCATCCCCTTGCGGTCGAGCTGTTCGATGCGCTTGCCGTCGAACGCCGAAGTATCGTTGCGAAACAGCAGGATCAAGCGGTCGGCGTCATCGGTCTTGTAAACCGACTTGGCTTTGCCGCGGTAGAGTTCTTCACGTTTTTCCATGATGGGCTCCGCTTGCTAAGTAGTGGGCTAGGCGATGTGTCGCCAGTCGAGCCCTGAATCTTGATCGGCCAGTTGCAGCCAGTCCGGGTCGCACCCGAGGGTGTCGACAAAACATTGCCGGGCCAGCTGCGGCAGGTTGTTCTTGCTGCTCAGATGGGCCAGGACCAGGTGTTGCAGGCCCTGCCAGCCCAACTCGGCCACCAGGTACGCCGCCTGGTGGTTATTCAAATGTCCGCGCTCCCCGCCTACCCGCTGCTTGAGGAAGTATGGGTAGTACCCACTCGCGAGCATGTCGCGACAGTGGTTGGACTCGATCATCAACGCATCAAGGTCCCGGTAACTGTCCATGACCCTGTCGCAATACGAGCCCAGGTCGGTCAACAGGCCAAAGCGCCGCTCACCGTCACTGAAAACATACTGTGTCGGTTCGCGGGCGTCATGGGCCACGCTCACCACGCTGATATCCAGGGCACCTATGCGCAGTTGCTCGCCACCCGCCACGAAACCGGCGGGTTCCAGGGGCTTGCGCAGGCCGCCCAACGTGCCACGGCTGAGGTAGACCGGCAGATTGTAGCGCCGAGACAGCAACCCCACGCCATGCACGTGGTCGGCATGTTCGTGAGTCACGAGTATCGCGCTCAATTGCGCCGGATGCACACCCAGGCGCAGCAGGCGCTTCTCGGTTTCCCGCAAGGAGAAACCACAATCGACCAACACATACGTGCCGGCGCTGGCGACCAGCGTGCCGTTCCCTTGGCTACCGCTGCCGAGAACGGCAAAACGCATCGGATCAGCCCAGGTTATCCTGAATGACGCCCAACACCTTGCGGGCCACATCGGCCGGCGCCACGGTGTTGATGTTCTTCTCGACCGTTACCTGGACGTTCTCGCCCACTTTGCTCAGGCGAACCTGATAACGTTCGGCACGGGCTTCGATTTCTTCCTTGTCCGGCTTGCTGCCGAACAGACCACTGAAGAAGCCAGGCTTCTCGTCTTTCTTCTCGGCTTTTTCGGCGAGGTTGATGTAATACAGGCCCAGGCTGCGGTTGATGTCTTCAACTCGCCATTCGCCCTGCTCCAGCGCACGACCGACGCTGGACCATGCACGATCCAGATCGGAGCCGACGTTGAGGACCGGGTTACCGCTGCCGTCTTCGCTCAGGCTGACACGGCTCGGCGTGTCGAAATCCCGGGAAGCCAGCATCGAGACCGAACCGCCCTGTTCGGCGGAGCGACTCATGCTGGCGAGCATGTCGTCCACCAGCGCAGCGTCGAGGCCGGTATTGACCGAACGGTTGGTGAAGGCCACATCGGCGGTGCTGCCGGCAGGACGCTCGGCGCTGACGACGTAGATTTCACTGGTGTTGCGCTGCACGCCCGGCTCGATACGCACCCGTACGCGGGATTCGCTGTCGCTGGCGACACCGGCTGCGCTCAGGCGCTTGCCCATGGCGGCAGACAATTCATCGGCGTGTTGCCAGGTGGTGGTGAACTCGCCGGTTTGCGGGCGCTGCTCGTCGATGCGGAAACCGTTGTCCTGGAAGAACTGGATCGCCACGGGCCAGACTTCGGCCGGCGGATGCTGAGCCATGACCCAGCGCGTATCGCCGCTTTTCTGCAAGGTGTAATCGCTGGCATCGGCCATGGCCGACAGCGGTTGCGGACGAGGGACGACGTACTCGCCCTTGACGCTGTCATCCGCCACGTTACGTGGAATCGGCAGCAGCGGATCCAGGCGCTTGGCGACGTGGACATCCGGCGGCAGTTGCATCGGTGCGGTCTGTTGCGCGTTCAGGTAATCGCTACCCCGATCGCGGAAATAACCTTCCGGGCCCCAGATCCATCCACAGCCACTGGTGCTGGAGATAATCAAGGCAAGTGCGGAAAGTCCGGCAATTCGCTTCATGCGGTGTACTTCCTCAATTAAACCAGGACGCCGGACTGGCGCATGGCCTGCCGCAGCGGTTCTTGACAAGCATTGCTGAGCCAGGTGAGCGGCAGGCGAATACCTTCATGCATCAGGCCCATTTCCACGAGCGCCCATTTCACCGGAATCGGGTTGGCTTCGATGAACAGGTCCCGGTGCAACGGCATCAGTTTTTCGTTGATGGCCCGTGCTGTCGCCGCATCGCCCTTGAGCGCTGCCTCGCACATATCGGCCATTTCCCGGGGAGCGACGTTGGCGGTGACGGAGATGTTGCCCTTGCCACCCAGCAGGATCAGCTCGACCGCCGTTGGGTCATCGCCGGACAGCAGGATGAAATCCTTGTCCACGCCATCGAGGATGGCCTTGGCGCGCTTGAGGTCGCCGGTGGCTTCCTTGATGCCGATGATGTTCGGAACGGTGGAAAGACGAATCACGGTCTCGGCCTGCATGTCGCAGGAGGTGCGGCCGGGAACGTTATAGAGGATTTGCGGGATGTCGACCGCTTCGGCAATGTGCTTGAAGTGCTGGTACAAACCTTCCTGGGTCGGCTTGTTGTAGTACGGGACCACCAGCAGGCAGGCGTCGGCGCCGGCTTCCTTGGCGTTGCGGGTCAGCTCGACGGCTTCGCGGGTCGAATTGGCGCCGGTGCCGGCGATCACCGGAATGCGTCCGGCGACCTGATTGACCACGGCCCGGATGACTTCGATATGTTCGTTGACGTCGAGGGTCGCCGATTCGCCGGTGGTGCCGACGGCGACGATGGCATGGGTACCGTTTTCAAGGTGGAAGTCCACGAGTTTGCTGAGGCTGCCCCAATCAAGACGCCCTTGTGCATCCATGGGTGTGACCAACGCCACCATACTGCCCGCAATCATGAAACCGCTCCTGCCGGAAAAAGAGAGCCGTAATGGTACTGGCGCCAAGATGCTTGTACAAGCGAACTCCCATTCCCCTGGGCGATGGTTTTCGCTACCCTTCAGACTTTGATCGGTACCGGTCAGCTCATATGCCGGTTCCCAGCCTCCGTTTTCGTCGCCACAAGCCCCATGCCTGCGTTTGCCCTGGTGCATTTCCGTCATTATGGAATACAGCGCAACCCCAGGCACAGGGCTTGAGTCGTTCGGTTTCCGTAGGTCGGGCACCGTGCCGAGAGACTAAAGGTACCGACCGCTCATCGCTTTAGGAATGCTGCATGTCCACCCCCACAGTCCGCGAACAATTCCTTGTTATCAGTGCCCTTGGCGCCAACCCCATGGAGCTGACTAACGTCCTGTGCCGCGCCAGCCATGAAAACCGCTGCGCCGTCGTGACTTCACGCCTGACCCGTCATGGCGAATGCAGTGCGCTCGTGCTTGAAGTCTCCGGCAGCTGGGACGCCCTGGCCCGCCTGGAAGGCAGCCTGCCAGTGCTGGCCAAGAAATATGCCTTCACTGTCAACGTGGTGCGCAGCGCCGCGCTGGAAAACCGTCCACAGGCTCTGCCCTACGTGGCTTACGTAAGTTCGGCCTACCGCCCGGACATCATCAACGAGCTGTGCCAGTTCTTCATGGACCATCACGTTGAGCTGGAAAACCTGACCTGCGACACTTATCAGGCCCCGCAGACCGGCGGCACCATGCTCAACGCCACGTTCACCGTGACACTGCCGGCCGGCACCCAGATCAGTTGGCTGCGCGATCAGTTCCTGGACTTCGCCGATGCGATGAACCTGGACGCCCTGATCGAACCGTGGCGCCCACAGAACCCCATGTAAGGAAGCATTCATGGCCGTTGCCGTCGACCAGCCGGTTACCGATTTCCAGGCGCCCGCCACCAGCGGGCAGACCGTCAGCCTTTCTGCCCTGAAAGGCAAGCAGGTGGTGATCTACTTCTATCC
This sequence comes from Pseudomonas sp. Pf153, assembly GCF_001269775.1. Classification (NCBI taxonomy): domain Bacteria; kingdom Pseudomonadati; phylum Pseudomonadota; class Gammaproteobacteria; order Pseudomonadales; family Pseudomonadaceae; genus Pseudomonas; species Pseudomonas sp. Pf153. The sequence continues at coordinate 94,452 of NZ_LHVL01000027.1, forward strand.
CAAGGACAGCACCCCGGGCTGCACCACCGAAGGCCAGGGTTTTCGTGATCAATACGCACAGTTCAAGGCCGCCAACACCGAAGTGTTCGGGGTCTCCCGGGATAGCCTCAAGTCCCACGAGAACTTCAAGTGCAAGCAACAATTCCCGTTCGAGCTGATCAGCGACAAGGACGAAGCCGTCTGCCAGCTGTTCGATGTGATCAAGTTGAAAAAGCTGTATGGCAAGGAATACCTGGGCGTAGACCGCAGCACGTTCCTGATCGACAAGGACGGCGTGCTGCGCCAGGAATGGCGTGGCGTGAAAGTGCCCGGGCATGTGGAGGCGGTGCTGGCGGCGGCTCAGGCGCTCAATAAGGCCTGAGGCTCTTATTGTCTGCCAGGCCCTATCGCGAGCAGGCTCGCTCCCACATTGGATCTGTGTTGGTGCATAGATCCCTGTGGGAGCGAGCCCGCTCGCGACGAGGCCATCGAGCCAACTACAGCAGCGGCGCCACCACCGGCTCCTTGCTCGGCCATGCATCCAGCACTGCTTTGATCAGCGTCGCCAGGGGAATCGCGAAGAACACGCCCCAGAATCCCCACAACCCGCCGAACAACAGCACCGCGCAGATAATCGCCACCGGATGCAGGTTCACCGCCTCGGAGAACAGCAACGGCACCAGGACATTGCCGTCCAGCGTCTGGATAATCCCATAGACCGCCATCAGATAGATGAACTGGTCGCTCCAGCCCCACTGGAACAGCGCAATCAATGCCACCGGCACGGTCACCACCACGGTCCCGACATACGGCACCACCACCGAAATGCCCACCAGCAAAGCCAGCAACGCCGCGTAATTGAGCCCCAGGGCGACAAAGCCGATATAGGTCACGCTACCGCAGATGAAAATCTCGATGACCTTCCCGCGAATGTAATTGGCGATCTGGCGATTCATTTCCTGGGCCACACGGGTAATCAACGCCCGTTCGCGAGGCAAGTAGCCACGCACCCAACGGCCGATCATCTCCCGATCCTTCAGAAAGAAAAACACCAGGATCGGCACCAGCACCAGGTAGATCATGATGTTCACCAGCAACGGCAAGCTGGACAGCGAGAACGTCAGCGCCCATTGGCCGAACTTGCCAATCTGCCCGCGTACCACCTCGATGGTCTGCAGCACCTGCTCATCGGATACGAGGTGCGGATAGCGCTCGGGGAGCAGCAATAGAAGGGACTGCCATTTGGCAAGCATCCCGGGCAATTCATTGAACAAGGTCACCAACTGGTGCCAGAGTAGTGGCACGATGACCACCATAAACACCACCAGCAGGCCCATGAACAAGGCAAATACCAACCCGACCGCTGCGGTTCCGGGCAACCGCAGGCGCTCCAGCGTGGTGACCAGACCTTGCATCAGGTAGGCCAGCACCATCCCCGCCAGCACCGGCGCCAGCATGCCGCCCAGGGTCAGGATGGCCGTAAAAGCCAGGAACAGCAGGACGGCCAGCACCACAGCCTCTTCATCGGAGAAGTAGCGCTGGAACCAGTCACGTAACACTTTGAACATTAAAAATCCTTAACGAGCACGGTCTTTTTTCAGGCTTTCTTCAGCCAGTAACGGTAGACGCCGTTATCGTCCTCTTCATGCAGCAGCGTATGACCGGCGAGCCGGGCAAAGGTGCGGAAATCGCGTTGCGAGCCTGCATCCGTGGCGATGACCTTGAGCACAGCGCCGCTGGAGAGGCGATTGAGCTCCAGCTTGGCCTTAAGCAACGGCAACGGACAGTTCAGGCCGCTGGCGTCCAGTTCGGCGTCATGGTCAACAGCATCGGTCATCGGTTCACTCCGGACAGGTCTCTGGGCGACCTAGAATATCTGGTCCCGAGCCCGGTGTCCGGCTACAGTAGGATCTTTGTCGACAAAGGCCCCGTGCATGACCTTTCTGCGCCCCACCCTGCTGACGCTCGCTTGCCTGCTTGCCTCACCGGGCTTCGCCGACGACCTGCCGTCACTTGGCGATGCCAGTTCTGCCATCGTTTCGCCAGAACAGGAACACCAACTGGGTCGTGCGTGGCTGGCCTTGCTGCGCAGCCAGGTTTCTCAGCTCAATGACCCACAGCTCAAGGATTACGTTGAATCCAGCGTCTACAAGCTGGTGGAGACCAGCCAGGTGAATGACCGGCGCCTGGAATTCATCCTGATCAACAGTCCCCAGCTCAACGCTTTCGCCGCCCCCGGCGGAATCGTCGGGGTCAATGGCGGCCTGTTCCTCAACGCCCAGACCGAAGGCGAATACGCCTCTGTCATGGCTCACGAACTGGCGCACTTGTCGCAACGCCACTTTGCCCGCGGCGTCGAAGCCCAGCAACGCATGCAGGTGCCGATGATGGCAGCGCTTCTGACCGGCATCGTGATCGCCGCGGCCGGCGGCGGAGATGCCGGGATCGCAGCCATTGCCGGGACCCAGGCAGCTGCCATTCAGGAACAACGGCGCTTCTCGCGCCAGAACGAGCAGGAAGCCGACCGCATCGGCATCCTGAACCTGGAAAAGGCCGGCTATGATCCACGTTCGATGCCGACCATGTTCGAGCGCCTGATGCGCCAGTACCGCTTCGACGCCAGACCACCGGAATTCCTGCTGACTCACCCGGTGACCGAGTCCCGGATCGCCGACACCCGCAACCGTGCCGAACAGACCAGGCCGGGCGGCATCGAAGACAGCATGCGCTATCAGTTGATCCGGGCACGGGTCCAGTTGATCTACGAGGAAACCCCTGGCCTGGGCGCCAAGCGCTTCCGCGCGCAACTGGATGAAAACCCGAAGAACGACGTGGCTCGTTATGGCCTGGCGATTGCGCAGATCAAGGGCGGTCAGTTGAACGAAGCGCGAGAGAACCTCAAGCCGCTGCTGGCCAAATCACCTAACGAGATCATCTACAACCTGGCCCAGGTAGATCTGGACATCACCAGCAACCGGCTGCCAGAGGCCCAGTCCCGTGTGGAGCGGATGCTGAGCCTGTACCCCGCCAACTATCCGCTCAATCAAGTGCGCGTCGACCTGCTGCTCAAGCAGAACCGCCCTGTCGATGCGGAGAAAGCCCTGGAAACGTTGCTCAAGACGCGCCCATACGATCCGGACGTCTGGTACATGGTGGCCGAGACCCGCGGACTGTCGGGCAACATTATCGGTTTGCACCAGGCCCGTGCCGAATACTTTGCCCTGGTGGGCGATTACCGTCAGGCCATCCAGCAACTGGACTTCGCCAAGCGGCGTGCCGGCACCAACTTCCCCCTGTCGTCACGCATCGACGCCCGGCAACGAGAGCTCATGGAGCAGGAACGCATGGTCAAGGACATGATGGGCTGAGGAAGGCCGGAGTTTCGAGCCCAGGCACACCCGCTCCCACAGAGCCTGCATAGGCCGCCGCTCCAATTTGCACGCACAAAAAAACCGCCTCTTTCGAGGCGGTTTTTCGTTGAACCACTAACCGGTCATTCGGCCAGCTTGAAGGTGATGAAGCTCGCACGCCCCTGACGCAGGACTCGCATCGACACCGAGCGATTCTTCGGCAACGCCTTGGCGATATCGGTGAACTCCTTGGCAGAGCTGATGGCCTGGTTGTTCAGGTGCGTGATGATGTCGCCTGGCTGCAGACCAATCAGGGCGGCCGGACCGTCCTGCACTTCCTTGATGACTACACCGCCCTGCAGCTCCAACGCTTTTTTCTGCTCTGGCGTCAGCTCGACCACAGCCACACCCAGGCGGTTGCTGCTGCGCTCTACGCCGGACTTGATCTGTGGGTCCAGCTCCGCGCCTTCCTCTGGGATGGCACCGACGGTCAACTCAACGTTTTTGCGCTTGCCCTCGCGAATGACTTCCAGGTTGGCCTTGGCACCGGCCTTCAATGCGCCCACCAGATGAGGCAGGTCCGCGGACATGATGATCGGCTGGTCGTTGAGCTTCAGGATCACGTCACCGACTTGCAGGCCACCCTTGGCAGCCGGACCACCTTCCTGAATCTGCGCCACCAGCGCACCGGCCGGTTTCTCCAGCCCGAAGGACTCGGCCAGGTCTTTATTCACTTCCTGGATGACAACACCCAACCAGCCACGACTCACTTTGCCTTCGTTTTTGAGCTGGTTGGACACGTCCATGGCGACATCGATCGGAATCGCGAAGGACACGCCCATGAATCCGCCCGAACGGGTGTAGATCTGGGAGTTGATACCCACCACCTCACCGTCGAGGTTAAACAGCGGACCACCGGAGTTGCCCGGGTTGATCGGTACGTCGGTCTGGATGAACGGGACATAGTTCTCGTTCGGCAGGCTGCGACCGATCGCACTGACGATGCCCTGGGTCACGGTGTGGTCGAAGCCGAACGGCGAACCGATGGCCACTACCCACTGGCCAGCCTTCAGGTCCTGGGACTTGCCGAGCTTGAGTACCGGCAGGTCCTTGCCTTCGATTTTCAGCAGCGCCACGTCGGAACGTGGATCGGTACCGACCAGCTTGGCCTTCAACTCGCTGCGATCGGCCAGGCGCACCAGGATTTCGTCGGCGTCGGCGATCACATGGTTATTGGTCAGGATGTAGCCGTCGGGAGAGATGATGAAACCTGAGCCCAGGGACTGCGCTTCACGCTGACGGCCACCGCCAGGCGAACGCGGCTGTGGCATCCCGCGCTCGAAAAACTCGCGCAGCATGGGCGGCAAACCTTCCAGGTCCGGCATCTGCTGGTCCGATACACGGCGATCCGGCAGCTTCTGGGTTGTACTGATGTTCACCACTGCGGGAGAGGCGTTCTCGACCAGGTGGGTAAAGTCGGGCAACTCGGCCGCCATGGCCGGAACGCCCTGACCGAGCACCAGCACGGTGGCGAAAATGGACAGATAGGTTTTCAAGCGTGGTATCGACATACGGCTCCCGTTACGACGAGCAGGGTTAAGCGATATGGACCAAGAGATACCGGTTGGAAAAAGACGCCGGTATTTTGGTTCCGGAAAAACAGGCAAGGCCAGAGCCGAGCGGCTCTGACCTAATAGAAAAAAAACAAAAAATTTGCAAATTAAAATGCTGACATGAAGTTTCGGCATTTCGATCAACCCCCGGCCTGACTGGCCTCTCGCATGATCGAACCACCGAAGCGGCACGTTATTGAGTCGCCGTGGCGTCAGAACGCATGGACAGAGCGATCCGTTCAGCGGTACCGATGGGGATCTCACCGACCACCGTGACCATCATTTCACCCTGGGGCGTTGTGAGGCGACGGGAAACGGCGGCCGTTGGCCCTAGCTGGGTACGGGTATCGGTGACGGTCGCACCGTTCAAGGGCTCCAGGAACACCGAGAAACGAGCCAGCCCATCATCGTACATCAGGCTGGTGACTTGGACATTGGTGTCCGGGTCCTTGCGCACGGTACTGCCGATCAATTCGAAGCCAGGTGGAAGCCAGTCCGAATGCCAGGCAGCTTTCGCCGTAGCGGACTTGCCAGCACCCTGCGCCACCGCCTTGCATTCCGCGCTGGCCTGCAGTTCGCTTTCCGACGGCTCGACCGTGTTCAGCCGCGTGTACTGGAACCGTTCGAGCAACTGTCCCTTGTCATTGAGCAAAAGGGACTTGAGCGGCAAGCCTGTCTCTTTGTCCAGGTGCAGTTCAAAAGCGTATCGATGCTGGTCCCTGGGCGTCAGGGAGATGATGACAGCCGGGCGCCCGGCCACACGCGACCTGCCGACTACGGCAAGGTCGTACCAATTCTTGAGTTTTTGCGGATCGAGCGCACGTGCAGTGCCTTCAGCATTCCCCAACCCCGGTGCCAGTGCACCGCTGACGCATTGTGTGCGCCCATCAACACGCAGGACCTCCTGTGCAGAACCGTCCTGCTGCAGCAAACGCTCGCGGACTTTACCGTCCTGGGCGCGATGCCAAATGTTATGAGTGGAGAAGCTGCCGTTGCGCTCGTAAACGAAAGTACCCTGGAAACTTTGCTGTTGCTCGGCCTGGCCCAAACGATTCAACCAGTCCTGAGCTTCATCGGCGTAGGCTGGAACAGCGCACCAGCCACCCAGCAGAAGCGTGAATAGAGGTATGGCGCGCAAGAGTCCTTTCCTTAACGATTTTCCAGGCTGGCTGCGCGAGCGTACGGCAGCGCGCTTTCGGTTCCTTTCAGGGCAGCCTGCTGGGCATGCTGGCGCAGGTAGCTGGGCAGACGCTGGTCATGCCAGCCTGGCTGGCCTTGCAGCACACCATTGACCATCGGGCCAGCGGTTTCCGAACCTTCACTGTAGCCTGCCAGTACCGCTGGTCCCTTGACCTGTGGCGCGGCGAGGCCTGGCTGGTTGGATTGTTGCGCCATTTGTACACCCGCGATTTCATCCTGGTTGTACAGACGAACACCCGCCAGAACGGCGACGGTAACCGAAGCGGCAACGGCCAGACGACCCAGGCTGCGCCATGGACCGCGGGAAGCTTTCGCCGGTACGGCTTCATCAGCCAATGCAGCAGAAACGGCCGCAGCGATATCCAGACGCGGAAGCAGCAGGTCCTTGTGCATAACAGCCCGGGCGATCTGGTAACGAGCCCAGGTCTCACGGGTTTCAACATCGTCGAAGGCATTCAATACCCGACGCAATTCCAGTTCGTCCGCTTCGTTATCCATCACTGCGGACAGCGATTCCTGCAGGGCTTCACGACTCATGGCGTTCCTCTCTTGGCTGTCGCCGCTGTCTCAGTTTTCCTGCAACAAAGGCTGCAGGGCTTTATCGATGGCCTCCCGAGCGCGGAAAATCCGGGAGCGCACGGTACCCACCGGACACTGCATGACGCTTGCAATGTCCTCGTAACTCAGACCGTCGAATTCACGTAAAGTTAACGCCGTACGCAAATCTTCGGGCAGTTGCTGGATGGTTCGATGGACAGTGCCTTCGATCTCATCCCGCAGCAACGCTCGCTCCGGTGATTCGAGGTCCTTGAGGCCGTGATCGCCATCATAGAACTCCGCATCCTCGGAACTCACATCACTATCCGGCGGCCGGCGGCCGCGTGAAACCAGATAGTTTTTCGCCGTGTTAATGGCGATGCGGTAAAGCCACGTATAAAACGCGCTATCGCCGCGGAAATTACCAAGTGCGCGGTATGCCTTGATAAAGGCTTCCTGTGCGACATCCTGGGCTTCATGGGTGTCGTGCACGAACCGCACGATCAACCCGAGAATTTTGTGCTGGTATTTCAGCACTAGCAGATCGAAAGCTCGCTTGTCGCCGCGCTGAACGCGTTCGACCAGCTGCTGATCCTCTTCCTGGGTTAGCATGAACACTCCTCGATAAGCTCGAAGGAGGCTTGCATGACTAATTGACCGGGCTTGCAAACATAGACTCGGGCTTTTCGCAAAAGTTCTCCCCCTTCAAAGCAAGTTTCCGGCGCGCTCTGATCTCGGCACGCACGAAAAACGCAGCCAGAGATTCCCCCGGCTGCGCGAATAATCTGTCGCCGGGGCTGCCGGCAGAGACTCGAATCGAAATCTTGCACCAGCCCGACGCTGCTCCCTTCTGCAGACAACCGTCTATTGAACCTGGTCGCTTGGCAAAAGTTCCCGCTATTTGTAGCCATTCAAACCGAACACCAGGCAACCTGCGCGTCAGACACCTTTCTTTCGAAAGGCCGGCTTGTCGCCCCTGGACGGACATTGTGACGTCGACGAAGCATGCCTCGCTTTTTGTCACATTGGTTTCATATTGCCATGAATGCACGGCTATTGTGCCGATCCCCCCCTCTATATACTAGTGGGCTGTGTGGCAGCCTGACCCGTTGAAGCGGATGTCTTGCGCCAACCCCGACCCGGGTCGCTTTGAGCGGAAACCTTTCGAATGAGCCAACAGTATCAACACGATGTTCTGGTAATCGGCAGCGGTGCCGCCGGATTGAGCCTTGCCCTGACATTGCCACAGCATTTGCGCATCGCCGTGCTGAGCAAAGGCGATCTGGCCAACGGTTCGACATTCTGGGCCCAGGGCGGCGTCGCCGCCGTGCTGGATGACACCGACACCATCGAATCACATGTCGACGACACCCTCAACGCCGGCGGCGGCCTGTGCAATCCTGAAGCGGTACGTTTCACAGTCGAACACAGCCGGGAAGCCATCCAATGGCTGATCGACCAGGGCGTACCGTTCACCCGTGGAGAACCATCCGGTACCGAAGACGGTGGCTTCGAATTCCACCTGACCCGTGAAGGCGGTCACAGCCATCGGCGCATCATCCATGCCGCCGACGCGACCGGCGCGGCGATATTCAAGACCCTCCTGGCCCAGGCACAGCAGCGGCCTAATATCGAACTGCTGGAACAGCGGGTCGCGATCGACCTGATCACCGAAAAGCGCCTGGGCCTGGACGGCGATCGTTGCCTGGGCGCCTACGTGCTCAACCGTAGCACCGGGGAAGTCGACACCTACGGTGCCCGCTTCGTGATCCTGGCTTCCGGTGGTGCCGCAAAAGTCTATCTTTATACCAGCAACCCCGATGGCGCCTGCGGCGATGGCATCGCCATGGCGTGGCGCTCGGGTTGCCGGGTGGCGAACCTGGAATTCAATCAGTTCCATCCCACCTGCCTCTATCATCCACTGGCTAAAAGCTTCCTGATCACCGAGGCCTTGCGTGGCGAAGGCGCCCACCTGAAGCTGCCCAATGGCGAACGGTTCATGCAACGCTTCGATCCGCGCGCCGAACTGGCCCCACGGGACATTGTCGCCCGGGCCATCGACCATGAAATGAAGCGCCTGGGCGTCGACTGCGTCTACCTGGACATCAGCCACAAGCCCGAGGCGTTCATCAAGAGCCACTTTCCAACGGTGTACGAACGCTGCCTGGAATTTTCCATCGACATCACCCGACAACCGATTCCAGTGGTACCGGCTGCGCACTACACCTGCGGCGGCGTGATGGTCGACCAGCACGGCCGTACCGACGTGACAGGCCTCTACGCCATTGGCGAAACCAGCTTCACCGGCCTGCACGGTGCCAACCGCATGGCCAGCAACTCGCTGCTGGAGTGCTTTGTCTACGCCCGCTCGGCTGCAGCGGACATCCTCGAGCAGTTGCCGCAGGTTGGTATGCCCGCGGCCCTGCCCTCATGGGATGCCAGCCAGGTCACCGACTCGGACGAAGACGTGATCATCGCTCACAACTGGGACGAACTGCGGCGTTTCATGTGGGACTACGTCGGCATCGTGCGCACCAACAAGCGCTTGCAACGGGCCCAGCACCGGGTGCGCCTGCTGCTGGATGAAATCGATGAGTTCTACAGCAACTATAAGGTCAGCCGCGACCTCATCGAGCTGCGCAACCTTGCCCAGGTGGCTGAACTGATGATCCGCTCAGCCATGGAACGCAAGGAAAGCCGGGGGCTGCATTACACGCTCGACTACCCGAACCTGCTGCCGGAGGCACTGGACACTATCCTGGTGCCGCCCACCTACGCCGACTGAACCTGAGCCGCACTCGCAGGCGCCGATGCACATCAGGCGCCTGCGCGTCGCGGGGCACGCAGATCGAGCGGATCCGCCGTTCACCGTTCAGGCGAAAACGCAGCACGACGATAAGTGGCAACGCCAGACTGTCGGGACACAGTTGCACTGCCTGCCAGCCGTTGTCCCTGTTCCAGAGCCACCAGCCATCAGGATCACGACGCAACCCACGAAAGGCCTGGCGATGGTTCAGCAAGAGATGGCGCGGTATCGTCCAGGCGCCATGGGCCAGGCACAGTGCAACGCCAAGCACTGCGAATCCGCCCGGGACCGATATCAGCAGCAACGAGCCCAGGGCAAACACCTGGGCCAGAAGATAGGCCACCAGCAGCTGCCTGGAGGCCTGCCAGCGGCATTCGAAGCGGTTATTTTGGCTGGACACGGTCCAGGATCATCCGGACCATGCGCTGCAGCTCCGGGTCTTCGGACTCGCTGCGCTCCATGAACCAGCCGAACATGTCCTGATCCTCGCACGCGAGCAGGCGGACATAGCACGCACGGTCCGCTTCATTAAGATGGGGATAAACCTCTTTCACGAATGGCACCAGCAATACGTCAAGCTCGAGCATGCCGCGACGGCTGTGCCAGTAGAGGCGATTCAGTTCTACATCTTCGACCATGGAGCGCTCCTCAAATAGAGCGCAAGTATACAGGCACGGTCGCGGCGGAACAGACCGCTTTGGTCGGGCACCACCAATCCTTTGTGAACTACCCATTTCAAGGGCGCCCCCTTATGATGTCCGTCAGACTTTTTTATCCTGCGATGACTCATGGCTGATTCCGCTTTTTTCTGCACCCTGTCCCACGAAGGCGTTCTCGCGGTTCGCGGCGTGGACGCCAGTAAATTCCTGCAGGGCCAGTTGACCTGCAATCTCAATTACCTGAGCGACGAGCGGGCCAGCCTCGGCGCCCGCTGCACCCAGAAAGGCCGGATGCAATCGAGCTTCCGCATCGTACTTCAAGGCGACGGCGCCCTGATGGCGATGGCCGCCGAACTGCTCGAGCCGCAGTTGACGGACCTGAAGAAGTACGCAGTGTTTTCCAAAGCCAGGCTCACCGACGAAAGCGCTGCCTGGGTTCGCTTCGGTCTGGAGAATGCCGACACGGCGCTCGCCGGATTGGGCCTTGACCTACCGGCCGATGTCGACAGCGTGGCCCGGCATGAATCCCTGATCGCCATTCGCGTCTCCCCCGGTCGCGCCGAGCTGTGGGTTTGCGCCGAACAAGCCGATACACTCAAAGCCCGGCTGCGCGGGGAACTGGCCGAGGCCGACCTGAACCCTTGGCTGTTGGGCCAGATCCGCGCGGGCATTGGCCAGGTCATGCCTGCCACTCGCGAACTGTTTATCCCCCAGATGCTCAACCTGCAAGCCGTCGGCGGCGTAAGCTTCAAGAAAGGCTGCTACACCGGACAGGAAATCGTTGCCCGGATGCAGTACCTGGGCAAACTCAAGCGACGCCTGTATCGACTGCAACTGGACGCCAGCGAATTGCCGGAACCCGGCACCCCATTGTTCTCTCCGCTGCATGGCAGCTCCATCGGCGAGGTGGTCATGGCCGCACGAGCCGAGCGAAACATTGAACTGCTGGCGGTGTTACAGGCCGAAGCAGCAGAAGAAGGCGATGTACACCTTGGCGCGTTGGAAGGCCCTGCGCTGCAGTTGCTGGACCTGCCTTACGAACTGGACCGCGACCGCGAGATCCAGCGCTGATCGCAGCATTTGTCGCAACACCCTAGAGAACCTAAATGAGCGATTTGGCGGATAAGGTCCTGCGGGATTTGGTGGAGGCCATCGATAACGATGACCTGGTTCTGCCGACATTACCGGAAGTGGCCCTGCAAATTCGCCGGGCCGCGGAAGACCCGGAGATCAGCGTCAGCGACCTGAGCAAGGTGATCGGCCGTGACACGGCGCTTTCGGCGCGCTTGATAAAAGTGGTCAACAGCCCGCTGCTGCGCGCCACCCAGGAAGTCACTGACCTGCACACCGCCATCACCCGGCTGGGCGTCAATTACAGCAGTAATCTGGCCATTGGCCTGGTCATGGAGCAGATCTTCCATGCCCGCTCCGAGGTGGTGGAACAGAAAATGCGCGAAGTCTGGCGCAAAAGCCTGGAGATCGCCGGCATCAGTTACGCGCTGTGCCGTGGCTATACACAACTCAAGCCCGATCAGGCTGCATTGGGCGGCCTGGTGCACCAGATCGGCGTGCTGCCGATCCTGACATATGCCGAAGACCACAATGAATTGCTGTCGGACCCGGTCAGCCTCAGCCATGTCATCGACACGATCCACCCGATCCTGGGAGACAAACTGCTCAGCGTCTGGGAGTTCCCGGAAAGGCTGGTGAAGCTACCAGGCCTTTACCTGGATTTCACACGGGAGTCGAGGCATCTTGACTATGTCGACCTGGTACAGGTCGCCGCCCTGTACTGCTACAAGGACACCGATCATCCTCTCGGCAGGATTGACGTGTTCAGGGTACCGGCCTTCAAGAAACTCGGCATCGACCCGGACAACAAGAACCGCTGCGCCGACATTGAAGAAGCGCGGTCGATGTTTTACTGAAGAGCATCGCGGGTAAGCTCCCACAGGTATCGATATCTGCGGCAGCAAGGCTTGCCCGCGATAGCGACTGTCAGTCTGAACCGGGAATAAAACTGACCCGCACTTTCAATCCGCGCTCCTGCCCGTCATGGAGGCTGATTTGTGCCAGATGGGCACGGCAGATTTCACCCACGATCGCCAATCCCAGGCCGGAACCGGCGACTTGCTGGTTGCGTCGATAAAAGCGCTCGAAGACGCGATCACGCTCATGTAAAGGAATGCCCGGCCCGTCGTCCTCGACCTCCAGCACTGCCGGCGCGGTAACCCGCAGGATCACGTTGCCCCCCGACGGCGTATGGGCCAGGGCGTTGTCCACCAGGTTGCTCAACAGCTCGTTCAACAAGGTCGGCTCACCTCGCAGCCAAACCGGTTCATCGGCTTCCAGCGCCAAGGCCACGCCCCGGGCATGAGCCAGCGGCGCCATGGCCATGCCCAGCTCTCGGGCCAACTGACTGAGGTCCAGCAATTGCGCACCGCCTTCGGCGATGGCCCGCGCACCGTTCTCCACCCGCGCCAGAGATAACAACTGATTGGCCAGGTGGGTCAATCGGTCGGTACCCTGGGCAGCGGTTTCCAGGGTTTGCCTCCAGGTCGCCGGCTCGCTGGCGCGCAAACCCAACTCAAGCCGCGCCTTGAGCGCCGCCAGCGGCGTGCGTAGTTCGTGAGCGGCATCGGCGATGAACTGCGCCTGACGCTCGAATTGCCCACGCAGGCGTTCGGTGAAATGGTTGAGCGCACGCACCAGCGGCCATAACTCGTGCTGCACCTCCACCAGCGGCAAAGGTCGCAAGTCGTCCGGCTGGCGCTCTTCCACTGCCGTTCGCAAACGCTCCAGCGGGCGCAACGCGGCGCTGACCGCAAACCACACCAACAGCAATGCCCCCACGGCCAGCATGCCCAGACGCAACAATGTATCGGCCATCAAGCTGCGGGCCATCCTGACGCGCGCCTCCTCGGTTTCCGCTACGCGGACTTCCGCCATGCCGTTCATGTTCGGCTCGCTCACCGCTTTGAGCAAGCTCACCACGCGCACGCTCTGGCCCTGGTAGCGGGCGTTATAGAAGCGTGCCAGCGCGGGGTAATCGTCGGTGCGGGGCGTACCGGGCGGCGGGCCGGGAAGATTTTCGTAACCGGAAATCAGCTTCTGATGGATGTCATTGACCTGATAGTAAATCCGCCCGGCGCTGTCGTAGGCGAAGGTGTCCAGGGCCACGTAAGGCACATCCGCGCTGAGACTGCCATCGCGCTGGGACAGGCCGGCGGCGATCGTCCTGGCCGAGGCCAGCAGGGTCCGGTCATAAGCGGTATCGGCGGCCTCGCGGCCATTCCAGTAGGCACTCAGGCCGCTGGCAAGCATCAGCACCACCAGTAGCAGTGCCAGGTTGCGCAGCAGCCGCCAGCGCAGGCTGTCGGGCCTATGCATCGCGGTTTTCCAGCAGGTAGCCCAGCCCCCTGAAAGTCACGATCGCCACGGCATGCCCGTCGAGCTTCTTGCGCAGGCGGTGAACATAGATTTCGATGGCGTCGGGGCTGGCTTCTTCATCGAGGCCGAACACCTGGGCCGCCAGTTGCTCTTTGCTCATCACCCGCCCTGGCCGGGCGATCAGCGCCTCCAGCACGGCTTGCTCGCGGGAGGTCAGTGTCAGCAGTTCGTCGTCGAGGGTGAAGCGGCGGGTGTCGAGGTCGTAGATCAACGCTCCGCAACGCTGCTGGCGTTCACCACCCAGCACGCTGCGGCGCAGCAAGGCCTTCACCCGAGCTTCGAGTTCGCTGAGCTCGAAAGGCTTGGCCAGATAATCGTCGGCACCGAGGTTCAGGCCATGAACCCGGTCCTTCACGTCACTGCGGGCGGTCAGCATCAGGACCGGCAATGTCTTGCCCCGGGCCCGCAAACGCGCCAGCACTTCAAAGCCATCCATGCGTGGCAGCCCCACGTCCAGGATTGCCACGGCGTACTCCTCGCTGCTCAACGCCAGATCGGCAGCGACCCCGTCGTGCAGCACATCCACGGTCAGACCGGTGCTCTTGAGCGCCTGGGCAACGCTTTCGGCGAGCTGCAGATGATCTTCGACGAGCAGAACACGCATGGGTTTTTCCTCGATTCAGGGACGGCCGGCGCCATTCACTGGCGCGGAGTTTACAGCCGCATCCGGCGCTGTGAAGCCAAAAAACACCTTGAAAGCTTTTGAAAGGTTAGCGAAAGGTTGGGCCGATAAAGTCTTGCAAGGACGGTTTCCGACTGTCTGTCGCGCCACACGACGCGAACGAAAAACGCCCCGAAGCGTTTTCGCCCCCATAAGAACAATAAAGCGGAGTATTCACCATGCTCTCCATGCAGCTCCAGGCCCAGATGCCTTCCCGCTCCTGCCGATCTTGCCGGCGAGCGCACCTTGCACATACCACATTCATGACGTCGAGCCGCCACGCATTGCGAGGCTGAGCGGCCCCATGCGCCCGATTTGCTACACACACAACAACAACTCCTCTGGAGACAATAATGAGCCCATCACTGCGTAAAATTGCCATGGCCGCCGGTTGCCTGGTGTTCGCCGGACAATTGCTTGCCGCTGATCCATCCAAAGAGCCCAAGCGCCCTGAATGCATCGCCCCGGCCTCCCCTGGCGGTGGCTTCGACCTGACGTGCAAGCTGGCGCAAAGCGCCCTGGTCAACGAGAAGCTGCTGACCAAGCCGATGCGCGTCACCTACATGCCGGGCGGTGTTGGCGCGGTGGCCTACAACGCAGTGGTCGCCCAGCGCCCCGCCGATGCCGGCACGCTGGTGGCCTGGTCCAGTGGTTCGCTGTTGAACCTGGCCCAAGGCAAGTTCGGCCGTTTCGATGAAAGCGCGGTGCGCTGGCTGGCCGCCGTCGGTACGAGCTATGGCGCCATCGCAGTGAAGAGCGATTCGCCCTACAAGACCCTCGATGACTTGGTCCAGGCCCTGAAGAAAGACCCCGGTTCAGTCGTGATCGGTTCCGGCGGCACCGTAGGCAGCCAGGACTGGATGCAAACCGCCCTGATTGCCAAGGCCGCCGGCATCAACCCTCGCGACCTGCGCTACGTGGCCCTCGAAGGCGGCGGTGAAATCGCTACCGCCCTGCTGGGCGGTCACATTCAGGTCGGCAGTACGGACATCTCCGACTCCATGCCGCACATCCAGAGCGGCGACATGCGTCTGCTGGCGGTGTTCGCCGAGAAGCGCATCGATGAGCCGGAGATGAAAGACATCCCCACCGCCCGCGAGCAAGGCTACGACATCGTCTGGCCGGTAGTACGCGGTTTCTACCTGGGGCCAAAGGTCAGTGACGAAGACTACGCCTGGTGGAAAGAGTCCTTCGACAAACTGTTGGCCTCCGAAGACTTCGCCAAGCTGCGCGACCAGCGCGAACTGTTCCCGTTTGCCATGACCGGTCCGGAGCTGGACACCTACGTGAAGAAGCAAGTGGCTGATTACAAGGTACTGGCCAAAGAGTTCGGCCTGATCCAGTAACCGTCTCTGTTCTCGCGGCGGCGCCGGCTTTACAGCCGCGTCGCTCTGGAGTTTGTCATGCTCACCATCCAACGCATTTTTGCTTCGGTGCTGCTATTGGCCTGTATAGGCCTGGCGCTGATGGCCTGGCCATATCAGGCACCTTTTTCCTATGAACCTGTCGGCCCGCGGGCCTTCCCACTCCTGATCCTGGGCCTGATGGGCCTGGCGCTGCTGTACATGTTGTTGCGCCCCACGCCCATCGTGCACAGCGAAGACGAACCGCAACTGGATCGCGCAACGCTGCAGAAAATTGCCATCTGCGTGGGGCTGCTACTGGTATTCGCCGGCACCTTCGAACCTCTGGGCTTCATCCTTGCCAGCACGCTCATCGGCGTGCCGATGGCCCGCCTGTATGGCGGTCGCTGGTTGCCAAGCGTGTTCGTCAGCGCGCTGATGGCCATTGGTCTTTACCTGCTGTTCGACAAAGTGATGGATGTGCCACTGCCCCTCGGCCTGCTCGATATCCTGGAGAATTGATATGGATACCCTAAGTTACCTTGGCCAGGGTTTCGGCGTTGCACTGAGCCCGTACAACCTAGTCACCGCGTTGTGCGGCACGCTGATCGGCACCGTCGTCGGCTTGCTGCCGGGCCTGGGACCGATCAACGGAGTCGCGTTGCTGATCCCGATCGCTTTCGCCCTGGGTCTGCCGCCGGAATCGGCGCTGATCCTGCTGGCGGCGGTTTACCTGGGCTGCGAATACGGCGGACGCATCAGTTCGATCCTGCTCAACATCCCGGGCGAAGCCTCCACCGTCATGACTGCCCTTGACGGCTATCCCATGGCCCGTCAGGGTCTGGCCGGGGTGGCACTGTCGCTGTCGGCCTGGAGTTCGTTCATCGGCGCATTCATCGCCACCTGCGGCATGGTGCTCTTCGCCCCGATACTCGCCAAATGGGCGGTTGCGTTCGGTCCGGCGGAATATTTCGGATTGATGGTGTTCGCCATTGTCTGCCTTGGCGGCATGGCCGGGGAGCGACCGCTCAAGACCTTCATCGCGGCCTTGATCGGATTGTTCCTGTCCGCCGTGGGCATCGACGCCAACAGTGGCGTGTATCGTTTTACTGGTGACAACGTCCATCTGGCCGACGGCATTCAGTTTGTCGTGCTGGTGCTGGGCCTGTTTTCCGTCAGCGAGATTCTGTTGCTGCTGGAAAAAACCCACCGCGGACAGGAAGCGGTCAAAGCCACCGGTCGGATGATGTTCAACTTCAAGGAAGCGGCGTCAGTCTTCGCCGTAAACCTTCGTTGCGGCGTGCTGGGGTTCTTCATGGGCGTATTGCCGGGCGCCGGTGCGACCCTAGCCAGTGCCGTGGCCTACATGACTGAAAAACGCATTGCCGGTGCGAGTGGCAAATTCGGTCAAGGCGACAAACGTGGCCTGGCAGCCCCGGAGACAGCCATCGGCGGCGAAGCCTGCGGTGCGCTGGTGCCGATGCTGACACTCGGGGTTCCCGGTTCTGGCACCACAGCGGTGATGATCGGTGCGTTGTCGCTGTACAACATCACCCCGGGGCCGCTGCTGTTCCAGCAACAGCCGGACATCGTCTGGGGTCTGATCGCGTCGTTGTTCATCGCCAATATCATGCTGGTGATCCTTAACATTCCGATGATCCGTGTCTTCACCCGTATCCTGTCGGTACCGAACTGGGCGCTGGTGCCCTTCATCGCCATCATTACCGGGATCGGTGTCTTCGCCGTACACGCCACCACGTTCGACCTGTTCCTGATGGTCGGCATCGGCATCTTCGGCTACATCCTGCGCAAGCTGGACTTCCCGCTGTCGCCGATCCTGCTGGGCTTCATCCTGGGAGGCCTGATGGAGCAAAACCTGCGTCGCGCACTGTCCATCTCCAACGGTGCCCTGGACATCCTCTGGTCGAGTCCGATCACCCTGGGTTGCTGGGCGTTGACGGCGATCATGCTGGTCCTGCCATTGCTACGGATCTGGCGTCGGCGTAGCGCTCAACGACGTGCATTGGCCAATGTCTGAAAAAACCTTCAAACATTGGTGGGGAACACCGCTGGTCGGCCTGGCCGGCGGTTACCTGGCCAGCCTGATCGGCTGGCCTTTGCCGTGGATGGTCGGCTCGTTGCTGGCGATCATCCTGGTGCGTTGCCTGACCCCATGGCAATTGGCGGAAATCCCCGGCGGCCGCAAATGCGGCCAATGGGTGGTAGGCATCGGTATTGGCCTGCACTTCACGCCCGTGGTGATGGAACAGGTCCTGAGTCATTTCGGGCTGATTTTCTTCGGCGCGCTGATCACCAGCGTGTCCAGCGTGGTGAGTGTCTGGCTGATGCGCCGCACCGGCGAGGATCGCGCCACCGCTTTTTTCTCCAGCATGCCGGGCGGTTCCGGTGAAATGGTCAATCTCGGCTCGCGCAATGGCGCAGACCTGAGCCGCGTCGCCGCGGGCCAGAGCCTGCGCGTACTGGTGGTGGTGCTGTGTGTGCCGGCGGCGTTCAAGTACCTGTTGGGCGAAGGCGCCCCGCTGCAACACGCCACCACCGTGGACTGGCTGTGGCTGGCCGCGTTGTTTCCCGCCGGCGCCCTGCTCGCCTGGATCTGGGAGCGCCTGCGTCAACCCAACCCGTGGTTGTTCGGGCCTTTGCTGGTGAGTGCGGTGGCAAGTATCGCCTGGGACCTGCACATCAGCCTGCCCAATGGCGGCAGCCAGATCGGCCAATGGCTGATCGGCAGTGGCCTGGGCTGCCACTTCAACCGCCAATTCTTTCGTCGGGCGCCCTCGTTCATGGGGCGAACCTTGATCGGCACGGTGTTGACGATGCTGATCGCCACCCTGGCGGCCCTGGGCCTGAGCACGTTGACCCATCTGGATCTGCGCTCGTTGACACTGGGCATGATGCCCGGTGGCATCGCGGAGATGAGCCTGACGGCAGAGACGCTGCAATTGTCGGTGCCACTGGTGACGGCACTGCAGGTGATGCGGCTGTTGTTCGTGCTGTTCCTGGCGGAGCCGTTGTTCAGGTATTGGATCCGCAGGCCGGGTTCTGACCTTTAGACCACATTGTTTTTCATCGCGAGCAGGCTCGCTCCCACAATGGATTTGCAGCATACGCAGATCGGTGTGGGAGCGAGCCTGCTCGCGATGGGGCCCTCAAAAACATCCGCTAAACCGGCGGCAATCGCCAATCGATCGGCGCCTCGCCGTGCTGTTCGAGAAACTTGTTGGCACGGCTGAAATGCCCGCATCCCAGGAAACCACGATAAGCCGACAACGGCGACGGGTGGACCGACGTCAATACCAGATGCTTGGTTGTATCGATCAGTTTCTGTTTGCTCTGAGCATGGGCTCCCCATAACAGGAACACCAGATTCGGCTGATGTTCGCTGACCACCTCGATGACCCTGTCGGTAAAATGTTGCCAGCCCTTGCCCGCATGGGAATTGGCGTTGGCGCGCTCCACGGTCATGGTGGTGTTGAGCAGCAATACGCCCTGGTCGGCCCAGCTTTGCAGGTAACCGTGGTTGGGGATGTCGATATTCAGGTCGCGTTTGAGCTCCTTGAAAATGTTCACCAGCGACGGCGGCGCCGGCACGCCTGGTTGTACCGAAAAGCACAGACCATGTGCCTGGCCTGGGCCATGATACGGATCCTGGCCCAGGATCACGACCTTGACCTTGTCCAGGGGTGTCGAATTGAGCGCATTGAAAATCAGGGACGCCGGTGGATAAATCTGCTTGCCGGCCGCGTATTCCTGGCGCAGGAATTCGCGCAACTGAGCCATGTAGGGTTGGTCGAACTCGGCGCGCAGTGCCTGCTTCCAGCTCGGCTCGAGTTTGATACGGTCGTCAGCAGTCATGATTGCACCCTGTAAAAACAATGGGCGCACCCTAGGAAAGCTCACGAGGCTTGTCAATTGATCCGACAGGGCTTTGGTGTCCGACCCGGCATTTTCCTGAGTAGCAGTCATACTGACTATTCAATTTTCTGATCGAGGTCACGATGAATCTGCACTTCGAAGAACTCATCGGCATCGACGGTGCCCGTATCGGCATCGCCACCCTGGATGCCGAAAAATCCTTGAACGCCCTGTCCCTTCCCATGATCAACGCGCTGCGTGATCGCCTCGATGCGTGGGCCCGAGAGCCACAAGTCGTCTGTGTGTTGTTGCGTGGCAAAGGCACCAAAGCGTTCTGCGCCGGCGGTGAAGTCCGCAGCCTGGTGGAAGCCTGCCGTGCCCATCCCGGCGAAGTGCCAACGTTGGCGGCACAGTTTTTCGCCGCGGAATACCGTCTGGACTTCAATCTTCATACCTACCCCAAGCCATTGATGTGCTGGGGTCACGGCTATGTACTCGGCGGCGGCATGGGTTTGCTGCAAGGTGCAAGCACGCGAATCGTCACGCCCAGCAGCCGCCTGGCGATGCCGGAAATCAGCATCGGCTTGTATCCGGACGTCGGCGCCAGCTGGTTCCTGTCCCGCCTGCCGGGCAAGTTGGGCCTGTTTCTTGGCCTGACCGGCGCTCATATGAATGCTCGAGACGCCATCGACCTGGGCCTGGCCGACCGTTTCCTGCTGGACAACCAACAGGACGATCTGATCGAAGGGCTGCTTCAGCTCAACTGGCAGGAAAAGACCGACATGCAGCTCAACAGCCTGCTCAAGGCGTTGCAGCAAGAGGCGCTCGATCAACGGCCTGAAGCCCAATGGCTACCGCGCCGGCAGCAAATCGACGAATGGCTGGATGTCAGCGATATACGTTGCGCCTGGAAAGCCCTCAGTCTGCTGGTCGAACATCAAGACCCGTTGATTGCCCGGGCAGCCAGGACCATGACTGAAGGATCGCCCTTGACCGCTCATCTGGTATGGGAACAGATCGAACGGGCCCGGCATCTTTCGCTGGCCGGCGTGTTCCGCATGGAATACACGATGAGCCTCAACTGCTGTCGACATCCCGAATTCAGCGAAGGCGTGCGGGCCCGGCTGATCGACAAGGATCACAAGCCACGCTGGCACTGGCCGGACATCAATTCCGTACCTGAGGCGGCGGTGCAAGCGCACTTTTACAAGGCCTGGGAGGGCCGGCATCCGCTGGCGGATCTGCCCAATGAGTAAAAGCACTGGATGAAACCTGTGGGGGCGAGCCTGCTCTCACAGGTTTGGTTGCACGCACAAAAAAGCGGCGCTCAATGCGCCGCTTTCAACTGTCTGAAGATCAGCGGTGACTGCCCCGTCCATCATGATCGCCCCGTCCCCGATGATCATGCCTGCCACGCCGGTTATCATCCCAACCGCCTCGGTCACGGCCGTCCCAGCCGCCCCGATGCGGGTAGGACCGATAGGCTGCCCGCGGTGGAGAATAGTAGCGAGGGCCGTGTTGGTAGTAGCGCGGAGGCGAGTAGTAGCGTGGAGCCGGTTGGTAATAGCGTGGTGCGTAATAGCCACGCGGAGCCGAACGGTAATAACTGCCGCCGCCGTAATAGACCGGCGCCGGTGAGGTGTAGACTTCGGAACGGTAATAGCTCGTGTCTCCGTCGTAGTAAGGCACGCAGGCCGAAAGAGTCAAACCGAAAAACGCAGTAAGCAGCAGTCGTCGATACATGGCGGCCTCCTGGACCGCGGATGGGCCACATCAGCGACGCTGATGGGCGGCAGTCATTTGTGGGTGACTGACGCATAGTCAGACAGCCAAAACGGCATCTGGTGCGTTTTAGCAATAAGTCGAAACATGTAGCGTTTTGCCCATTCGCCTCCTCGCTGCGGCGACAAATCCCGTCGCCATTTGCCACGAGCCACTAAACTGATTGCATCCATCGCCGTTCAGGGAATTGCCATGTCGCCTCGTTCGCCGTTGTATTCCCAACGTAAACCGCTTCTGATGCTGACGGCCCTGCTGAGTGTGGGTTTCCTGGTGGTTTCATTGCTGGGCTATTACCTCACCCCTACCTCGGTGCGGGACAATCTACTCAAGGTGCTGTATCTGAACCTCCTGATTGGCCTGTTGATCACGGTGACGGTGATGGCAGTCCTGTATCGAATGCTCAACGGCTTTCAGCTACGCATCGACGCCCAGGCCACGCTTGACAGCCTGACCGAACTGCCCAACCGCCGAGGCTTCGATCTGCTGGCTGTGCAGGCACTCCACGAAGCACAGCGCGAACCCAGGCCCTTGACGGCGCTGCTATTGGAACTGGACGATTTCAAACGACTGGACGCCGTTCACGGTCACATGGTCTGCGACCAGCTGTTGAACGGGTTTGCCCGCGACCTGTCCGACACCCTTCGGCATTCAGACATCGTCTGTCGCTGGAGCACCGAAGCCTTTGTCGTACTGCTCAAAGACACTGACGGACAGACCGGTCTGAAGATCGCCGAGAAAATTCGCCAACACATCGAAAACCAGCGCTATTACTGCAGCGGAAAACAGCTATGTGTGACCGTTAGCATCGGCGCTACCACACTGCAGGACGAAGACACCTTGCACAACCTGCTGTCCCGAGCCGATCATGCGTTGCAACGCGCCCGACAGACCGGAAGCAACCGGACCTGCATGGAAATGCCCCACTCCAGCTATGAATAAACCTGATCTCTGCCCAGCCTGCGGCGCCCCCAATGACTGCTCCCTGGCTAACCCGGTAACAGCCGACCGGGCCTGTTGGTGCTATGGGGTGAACATCGACCCGACCGTGCTCGAAGCCTTGCCAGCCGAGCTGCGCGACAAATCCTGCCTGTGCCCGCGATGCGCCCGGGTGGACGACCAATTGCGCGCCGATGCCCGACCGATCGCGTAAGATGCACGCCCTCCGCTTTCTTGTCTGAACTGCCCCATGCGCGTTGACCGTTTCCTCAGCAACCTGCCGCGTTTCAATCGCCAACAGGCCCGGCTGTTGCTGGTGGAACGTCGGGTGCGGATCGACGGCCAGGTGGTCAGCGACCCTCTTGCTCAGGTCCGAGCGTTCAGCCGTGTCGAGGTCGACGACCAACTGCTGCAGGCAGGCCGACCGGCGCGCTATTACATGCTGCACAAACCTGCCGGCTGTGTCAGCGCCACCCGTGACCCGCAGCACCCGACCGTGCTCGACTGGCTGCACGAACCGGACAAGGACGAGCTGCACATCGCCGGACGTCTGGACTTCAATACCACGGGGCTGATGCTGATCACCAATGACGGCAACTGGTCGCGACGCCTGACCCAACCCCAGACCAAATTGCCAAAGGTCTACTACGTCGAGACCGAGCAAACCATCACCGCCGAATACGCGGTTACCTTCACCCGCGGCCTGTACTTCGCCTTCGAAGACCTCACGACCCAGCCGGCGGAGCTGACGGTGCTGGGGCCCAATTCGGCGCGGCTGAGCATCGTTGAAGGGCGTTACCATCAGGTCAAGCGCATGTTCGGCCACTTCGATAACAAGGTGTTGCGCCTGCACCGGGAACGCATGGGCCCTTTGGTGCTGGATGCCGATCTCGAGCCCGGCCAATACCGCGCGTTGAGTCCCGAGGAAATCCGCTCGATCTGATCGATGACCGCTTGGCAGAAAGTGTCGAACAATTTCCAGAAGACCACTTGCGCAACGGCAATACCCCTGCTTGAATCAAGCCGTCGGCCGAAATGTGACCGATGAGTCACCCCATACCTCTAAGAAACTTTTTGTCGGTCCGAACCCTTTGGTTCCGCCTTGCCCACCGACAATCTGCCCGCCTATAACAACACCCGTCGACCGGCTTCCGTGGATCGACATGGGCCTTGATCATTCAGGCGTATGCCTACCTGTCACATTGCCCGTGCAATCTCATTGCGCGCATACCCGCTTGCCAGGAGTTCTATGACATGAGGCCAGAAATCGCTGTGCTGGATATACAAGGTCAGTATCGGGTTTACACGGAGTTCTATCGCGCAGACGCCGCGCAGAAGACCATTATCCTGGTCAACGGCTCGCTGGCCACCACTGCGTCGTTCGCGCAGACCGTCAAAAACCTCTACCCACAATTCAACGTGGTGCTGTACGACCAGCCCTACGCGGGCAAGTCCAAACCCCACAACCGGCACGAGAAAATGCTGACAAAGGAGGATGAAGGCCAGATCCTGCTGGAACTGATCGACCATTTCGCCGCCGAGCATGTGCTGTCGTTTTCCTGGGGAGGTACGGCCGCCCTGAGTGCCTTGGCTCAACGCCCACGGCGCATCGAAAAAGCCGTGATCAGCTCGTTCTCCCCGGTGCTCAACACCCCAATGCGCGACTACCTGGAACGTGGTGTCGACTACCTGAGCAACCTGGATCGCGACCGGGTCGGACACTTGGTCAACAACACCATCGGCAAGCATCTGCCGCCGTTGTTCAAGCGCTTCAACTATCGTCACGTCAGCAGCCTGGCCGAACACGAATATGGGCAGATGCACTTCCACATCAGCGAAGTGCTTCACAGCGACTTGCGGTGCTACGTCAGCGCGGCGAAGAAAATCAACGTGCCGGTGCTGTTCCTCAACGGCGAATGGGACGAATACACCACCCCCGCCGACGCCAGGCTTTTCGCCGACCACGTGCAAGACAGCTCTTTCAGCACGGTGCAGGCAACCGGACACTTCCTGGACATGGAACACAAGGCCGCCTGCCGCGACAGCCGCAACGCCCTATTGGATTTCCTCCAGCCCACCCGCCACGAGAGCCGGCCACGCTATAGCTACGTGCAGGATTACCATGCACTGGCAATCTGAAGGCGAGTCCTCGCGAGCAAGCCCCGCGCCTATGTGCAGGGGCTTGCCCGCGAACGACCGCTCTGGCTTGTGCGCTGGCAGGACGGATGGACTCGTCGCAGGTAAAGAAAAACTTCAAATCCGCGCCTACATCTGGTACAAAGTCAGCCGCCCAGAGCGGGTGTCGTATAATGGCATTACTCCAGCTTCCCAAGCTGATAACGAGGGTTCGATTCCCTTCACCCGCTCCATATCGACCAAAACGATGATTCACCTTCCTCGACGCCATCGAGAAGGGTGCTCTTCTGCATACCGACTCTCTAAACGACTCCGTATACAGCCAGCGTGTCATACAGCAGTTCCCCCTCAAATGCCCCATAAGCCGTAACACTGCTCGATCAGTTATGGACGGGAATTGCCGAGCTACAGCTGGAGGTAGCAGTCAGGGAACGCACAGTGACAAGGTTGTTTCGGAACCTTCGACAGCATGAAAACGCTATCGGAGCGACAGGGAATCAAACATGCTTTGCAACAAAAACGACGACGGCGAATAGAGCCAGAGCGAACGCTGCCCCGATGCTGAACGGCAACAGTGTCACGCGGAAACTGTTCGGGGCCGGGCGGCTCATTTCCTCTGCTAAAGCCTCTACCTCGCGATGTAGCTGTTCGATGTTTGCTTGGTTACTTCGATGTGTGGACACGTCTTTTTCTCCTCCGAGGTCGCGGGCCCCGCTGAGTCGGTGAGCCCTTTCCAGCAATGTGAGTGTGTGATAGCAAACCCCAAGAAGGGGTGGACATCGGCGCATTGTGGCGAACCTGCTCTCAGACTCTGATCCAAACACTCGCAATGGCGACAAACGCGGTCACCACCCCTGCCCCTACTGCGTATGGGTACCAGAAGGCTTCATGCTTCAGCTTCGTTTCTTCCGCCGTGAGCTTACGCGCCTCAGCCAACAATTTTCGGGTTTCGACGAGGAGTTTGTCGAGCTCTAAATTGTCGCGGTCGTTCAGTGAGTTATGTGCGAAAGAACTCACCAACTTCCCCATTGACGATTCATTAAGTAAACATCTTGGAACTGGATGTTTAAAAACACTCGTTATTACTTCCAATCACCTACGAAACCTTGTGCCAATGCCTACGGCTGAGCCAGAATCCGCTGGCTTGTACGGCTATGGGGCGGGCTATATCGTTTTTCCTGTCACTGGAAAACAGTGATCGGGTTTGGTAGCCCGTCTGTAATAGCCGTATGGCACTCTCTATGCTGTCTCTTTTTTTGGGGCTCAGCGATATATGGTGGTCATGCGTGGGGCTCCTTTGCGAGCGCCGGGTTCCTATTGCAGCCGGTCTACCAACCCGCGTATGGCCGCCACCCTCGTTTGGTAGCGAAAGTGATGGCCCCTTCGTTCTGCAATAGGAGTTCATCCATGTTCAAAGTTACGCCCAACCCTCCAGATACCAATCCGATCCCCTATGACGCAACGCTTGACGTGCTGAATATAAAAACAGCGCAAGACCGCGCGATCGACCTCTACCTCAATCCTGCGGCATCCAGGACGGCTACACCGTCGCGCAAACCTGGCAGCATTTTTGTCGTCGATCCCAGGGTGGATAATGAAACGCTGCTCGTCGAGGCCTGTGATTCGCTATCGTCGGCCAGCGACATGGTGCGGGATATCGCAGCGTCCGTGGATGATTCACAACGCAGAGCAGTGCTAGTGCTGCAACAGGTGATCATGTTGAGCGAGCTCGCGGTGAATCGAGTGCTGGATACACAGCGCGTTCCGCGGTAGTTGTCCAGGCAGCGAAGCAAGGCGCTGCCCCACTCCAAAGCGCTTATGCCCGGCTCAAGCAATACCGGGCAAAAGCGACACATTCAGGAAGCAATCATAAAAGCGTGATCGCCTTGGAACGTTTCCTCCGGTGACTCATATCAAGCGGCAAGAGACACCGGCTCAGCTGTTCAGGTGAACAAATCCACGTTGCCTCCCCCTACGCCCGACAGATTGATCAGCTGCATATCAGCTGTCTGGATCTGTTCGATAGTGTTGTGACCTGCATACCACCCCTCAAGACGCACACCCTCCTGTGGTGTCTGCCCTGGAGCGAAGCTTGATCGGTGCAGATAGAGGTCGTCACCGATGCGGTCGGCCAACAGTTCAGAGCTGCTGATATATGACAAAACCAATTTGTCGCCACTGCTGATGCCGTCGTCCTGAATCGTCACTAACCCTGGCGTGTCGATGGTGTAAATATCGGCACCCTCACCACCGTTAGCAAAACCGCCGGCCTGCAATATCAGTCTGTCATCACCCTGGCCTCCTGACAGCGAAAAGCCCATGCCTGTACCGGTCAACAGGTCGTTGCCTTCCCCACCGTCAGCCATGCCATGTGTCACAGTGATAACGTCACCTCCGGCCTCACCGTAAGCTTGAGTACCCTCATCGCTGGCAGCCGTGACGATGGTGTCGTTACCGTTGCCGCCATACATAATGTCTGCCTGCGGCCCGTTGGCCGAGCTATCGACTTTGAAAGGTCCGATCGACGACGTCAGCCCGCCATAGAGGTAATCATTGCCATCCCCGCCGTCGATGACGTCGTTGCCCAATCCCCCCTCCAGGTAATTGACACCCGCATCTCCAACCAGGACATCGTTGAAGTGACTGCCCAACACGTGTTCGATGTTGAGCAATACATCTCCTTCGGCATCGCCACCTTGATTGATTTGAGTCTGCAAGTTGATCGAGACCCCTGTTGTGCTTGTAATGTAAAAAGCACTGTCCAGACCTACGCGACCATCGATTACGTCTGCGCCTGCTCCACCGATAAAGATGTCCTTCAGACCAGAGCCTGATAGCGTGTCGTTAAAATTGCTGCCCTGAAAAAACTCTATGTTGGCGTAGGTGTGGCCAGCAGCCTCCCCTGTGTTAGCCCCGCTGGTCAGGTCGATCGTCACCGCGCTGCCAGCCTGTTCATAAGTGACTAAATCCAGGCCACCCACGCCGTCCACCCGCATGGAGGAACTACCGCCATAGAAGATATCGTTAAAATTCGATCCTCTGATCACCTCAATATCGGTGTAGGTATCACCTGCTGCGATCCCGGAATGCACGCCCGTCTTGAGGTTAATGGCCATTGCTTCTTTGCTGTCGAGATAGCCCGCTACGTCGGTGCCAGCACCGCCGAAGAACTGATCCGCTCCCGCGCCACCGTATAGGGTGTCGTTACCCGAACCGCCAGTAATGATGTTGTCGCCGTCGTTGCCGTAACCGATGAAGGCGCCAGTACCGACGTAGGTCAGGCGCTCGACGTTGGCTGCCAGGATGGTGCCGCTGGCATTGATCACCGACACACGGACTTCATCGTCGCCGCCACCGGCCTGTTCGATGATAGTGGGGGTGTACCCCATGGCGACGTTGTAGATATCGTCACCAGCCCCCCCTTCCAGCCGTACCCCTGTGGCTATGGTGTACGGGCCTGCGGAGAGCACGTCGTTGAAGGTAGAACCTATGACGGTTTCGATACCCGTTAAAATCGTGCCTTCAGCGTCTCCGCCCGTTCCTGCGGTTCCGGTCCCCAGGCGGATATTAACGTTTACTCCGGCAGTCGAGCCTGAGTAGTCGACCGTGTCGACCCCGGCACCGCCGTCGAAATCCATACCATTACCATCGCCAATGAACATGTCGTTGAAGTTCGAGCCCCTGATCACCTCGATGTCGGTGTAGGTATCACCTGTCGCGATCCCGGAATAAACGCCCGTCTTGAGATTGATGGTCACAGCTTCCTTGCTGTCGGTATAACCCGCTATGTCATAGCCGGCACCGCCGATGAACTGATCCGCTCCCGCGCCACCGTATAGGGTGTCGTTACCCGAACCGCCGGTAATGACGTTGTCGCTGTCGTTGCCGTAACCGATGAAGGCGCCAGTGCCGACGTAGGTCAGGCGCTCGACGTTGGCTGCCAGGATGGTGCCGCTGGCATTGATCACCGACACACGGGCTTCATCGTTACCGCCACCGGCCTGTTCGATAATGGTGGGGGTCTGCCCCATATTGATGTTGTAGATATCGTCGCCTGCGCCACCTTCCAGTCGTATTCCCGTGGCCGTGGTATACGGACCTGCGGAAAGCACGTCGTTGAAGGCAGAGCCTATGACCGTTTCGATATTCGCCAACGTGCTGCCTTCGGCCTCTCCACCCGTTCCTGCAGTTCCCGTCCCGGTACGGATATTGATGTTTACCCCGGCTGTCGAACCCGAGTAGTCGACCGTATCGACACCGGCACCGCCGTCGAAATCAATACCGCCACCATCGCCAACGAACGTGTCGTTGAAGTTCGACCCCCTGATCGCCTCGATGTCGGTGTAGGTATCACCTGCCGCGATCCCGGTATGCACACCGGTCTTGAGGTTGATGGTCACAGCTTCCTTGCTGTCGGTATAACCCGCTATGTCATAGCCGGCACCGCCGATGAACTGATCCGCTCCCGCGCCACCGTATAGGGTGTCGTTACCCGAACCGCCGGTAATGACGTTGTCGCTGTCGTTGCCGTAACCGATGAAGGCGCCAGTGCCGACGTAGGTCAGGCGCTCGACGTTGGCTGCCAGGATGGTGCCGCTGGCATTGATCACCGACACGCGGACTTCATCGTTACCGCCACCGGCCTGTTCGATGATGGTGGGGGT